>CALVKW010000103.1 GCA_944333345.1 uncultured Bacilli bacterium
CAGTTCTTGATACGATGGTATCAAAAATATCAAAGAAAATATTTTTATATTGTTTATTATGAATTTCTTTCATATCAATCATTTGCTTTCCTACTTTCCCATTTGTTTTTTATAATATTCTTTACAGATTTTATCTGTTTCTCCTATCTTTACTACTTGTCCATGTTCTAACCATACTACTCTGTTACATAACTCTTTTATAGATTCTAGAGAGTGTGATACATATAGGACTGTTGTTCCACCTTTGATTAATTCTAACATTTTATTTTTACTTTTTTCTTGGAATTTAATATCTCCTACTGATAGTATTTCATCGACAATTAATATTTCTGGACTTACAATTGTTGCGATTGAAAAAGCAAGTTTTGCAACCATACCAGAAGAAAAGTTTTTTACTGGAGCATCTAGAAAATCGCGTAGTTCTGAAAATTCTACAATTTCATCAAATTTATCATCAATAAATTGTTTAGAATATCCTAAAATAGAACCATTTAAATAAATATTTTCTCTTGCTGTTAACTCCGAATCAAAACCAGCACCTAACTCTATCATTGGAGAAATTACTCCATTTACTGTGATTTTTCCTTTCGTTGGTTTCATTACTCCACTTACTACTTTTAATAAAGTAGATTTTCCTGCACCATTACTTCCAATTAGACCAATAACTTCTCCTTTTTTCACTTCGAAAGATACATCTTTTAAGGCCCAAAATTCCGTTGGCTTTACTCTTCTTTTTCTATCGAAAAAAGCGATAAAAGCTTCTTTTATTGAATAATTTTTTTCTATCCCTAAATTAAATTTCATTGATACATGTTCTAACTTTATCATTTTTTCCTCCTTAAATATAATAAATAAACTTATCTTGTTTCTTTTTAAAGATAAATCCACCGATTAAAAGTGTTCCTACTGCCATTACTCCCATGACAACGATCGAAGTAATCGATGGACATCTTCCGTAAAGGACAATTTCCCTTGCTGCTGTAATAAACTGATATAATGGGTTAAATTTAAATAAGCTTTGTAAAGATGGAGGAAGAATTTCTATCGTGTAGAATACTGGTGTGAAATATTGCCAGATTGTTAAAATAATTCCATAAATATAAAATACATCTCGTAAGAATACAGATATACAAGATAAAAATAAGCCCATTCCTACAGTAAAGATAAATAGGCATAAGAAAATGTATGGTAATAATAGATAGTACCAGTTTATCGATGCTGGATAAGTTCCTAAGCCAAATTGGGTTAATATGATTAATATAAACCAAGGGATTAAAGTTAATACAAAATTTATTCCTACAAATAAACACTTCGCAAGTGGGAAGATATATTTAGGAATATATACTTTATTTAATAATCCAAAGTTTCCTACTACTGAGGTCATTGCTGTATTTGAGGCTTCACTAAAATATTGAAACATTACAATTCCGGTCATTAAGTAGACTAAGTAATTAACACCTTCTACTTTGAATCTAAACATCTGTGAGAATACCATCGCCATTACAGCCATCATTAATACTGGATATAAAAGACTCCATACTACTCCTAAAACAGAACGTTTATATTTTACTTTAAAATCTCTAGATATCAATTGTGACATTAAAAATTGATATCTCTTAAAATTACTCCATATTTTTTTTATTTGTGTCATTTTTCTACTCCTCTTTCATTGTATCTTGTTATGTAATAGTACTATTCTTTTTCTGTACATCATTATTTTAGCAAATGTCATATAAAAATTCAATCTTTTGTCATATTATCAAGTCTTGTGATTATTTATTTAGCTTGTTTTTCTTGGTCATTTTTTATAAATATACTCTTAAAGAATTTTTTCATATCCTTATGAAAATAATTTATTCCACTTACAAATACTAAAATATATATTGGTATAAAGTTTAACATATATCTTGATCTTGTTTCCCATAATAATAAGAAGATTAGTAGACCAAAGATACTTAGTTTAGCGATATTTAAAATATCATTTTTTTCTCCTCTTTTTATTGTATATAAAACCGATATAGCGATTGCTATTAACATAGTAAAATGATATATCTGGCAGTAATAGAAGACTGGACGATAGTATTTTCCTGTTTTCAGTAAAAATTCATGAGCTATATTATCATCTACTTGATATGAATTTAAAATCGTTTCAAAATCATATGTTCCTGTTCCCCAGGTATAATCTTTTGCTTTATCATTTAAGAATTTTATATATCCCTGTGTACCATATTCTTTTAATCTTTCTTTTATCACTTTTATATTTTCTTCTTTTCTAGTTTCATAATCTGGTAACTCTAAAGTAAATTGCCATTCTTCAGCTGAGAATGCACCAGTTCCATACATTCCCATCATAATAAAGTGAGTAAATGGTATTTGTTTTGTCTCTTCATAAGGGATTCCCATAATTTCTGTTTTCTTTAAAAATGTTGTGTATGATACTTCTAATATAACAAACGTTAATAAAGCAATCCCTAGAGTTTTTGCTAATAATTTGAATCTTTTATTTAATATTTCATTGATTACATAAGCGATTACTACAATTAGAGCCGTTACTTTTAGGCTTAAGGATAAAAACATTAATATTCCCATGAATACTGCATATAAATATTTTTTTCTAGTGTCTTTTAAGTCATATATTTTTATCATTATATATAAAAATGCAATTGGTAAAAACATACTTGTTGTATCTGTATACATAATGGTTGCGTAAGGATAAAATGGTAAAAATAGAAAAGCTAAAATAAGCGCGAAACAGGCTGTTTGATTATTAAATAAGCGTTTTGCTACTTTAAATAAGAATAATATCGCAATTTGAATAAAAATAGTATTTACAATTAATGTTGAAATATTTACATTGGTAATACCAAATATAGAGAAAAATTTTATTGTAAGTGCTAATAATAAAGTAATAAAAATATTATTTCCTGCTTGTACGTAGTATACAGCCATTTCTGTAGCATGACCATGTTTTATAATTTCTTGTGCAGACTGAATTACTAATCCTAAGTCCCAACTAGGGTCTGTTCTTACTAAATAACCTATTGTTATTTGTAATACAATCATAATCACCGTTGTTATACCATAAAATATCCAAGTTTTTTTATTACTTAGTTTTTTAAACTTTTCATTTACCTTCTTAAATAAGATACAAAGTACTATAAAAGTAATTATTACCATGACTATTACAAATATAGGATTAAATTGATATCTAGAACTTAATATTGATAAAGCTATTATCCAAAGAAAAATAAGAAAGAATAAAATACTATATACTTTATTTAGATCTATATTTAATTTAGATTTCTTTTTTTCTTTTATTTTTTTTGGCTTTTCTTGCTTTATTTTTTCCTTCTTTTTCATACCACACATCCTTTTTACTTTCCTATTCTAATAATATTAACTTATCATGTTTTTCTATAAATGGCAACTTTTGGGAATCAAAAAAGAGACTATATAAGTCTCTTAAAACCATACATTTATATCTACACTTGTATTAATTCCTGGTACTGTTCCAGTAGATGTATATTGCCATGCATTATAGGTTCCTGTGTAATAACAATAATGATTGTATTGAGCAACCCAGGTTATTAAATTTCTTAGATATGGACTATTTAATGCTGTTTCTGCATAATAAGTGTAAGTATATATTTTTGTGTTTTCTCCATAACCATTATTTGTCATTACTTCCATAAATCCACGTACAATTTGTTCATAGTCGCTAACTCCTAGGTTCTCAGTTATGCTATTGCTTTCTAAGTCATAATAAATGCCTAAGGTTGGATTCATATCATATCTTCTTATTACATTTACTGTGAAATTAGCATATAATTGTCCTTCAAAATAATTTTCTGCATAACTATATATATAGATTCCATACGGAATTCCTAATCTTTTTAGGGCTGCAATGTTATTAGCAAGTTGAACATCTTCAACTTCACAACCTGCAGCGATTCGTAAGATAACTCCATCAACATCTCCTTCGTTTATTACTCTATCCCAGTCTATATTTCCTTGGTGAGCAGAGACATCAATTACTTTTCTTACGTTTTTTCCAATCATGACTCCTTTGGCATTAAAAAAGTATTTTGTTCCAGCAATCGTTATCCAATCATTGGCATAGGTACCATCTGGAAAATAGTATTTAGTATTCCCATCGGTATCGGTTGTAAATCCATCTTGTAATTTTCCGTCTTCTTTAAATACATAATTTACTTCATCAATAATAATATTTCCTGTTATCATTTCACCGGTTTCGGGATTAAAATAGTACATATAACCGTCGATATTTACCCAGGAAGTTCTCATATGCCCATCTAATCTGCTGAAGAATCTTCTGATGTTTTCTACTGTTTGGAAACCAGTTTGCATGATTCCTTGTTCATTAAAATAGTAATAATAGTCATCTATTTTGAAATATCCTGTTCTCATGGCATGGTCATTGATTCTACTGAAGAAATAGGTGTTTCCATTTACCTCTTGAAATCCCCATGCTTGAATTCCCTCTTCTGTAAAGAAATATTTTTCACCATCGATTTCTGATATTCCTATGCTCATTTTTCCATCCGTTGCGAAATGTCTAGTTCCTTCTTCCATCTCTTGCCAGCCTGTTAGCATTCCGTCTTCTTCACTAAATCCATAATAATATCCATCAATTGCAAAAATTCCTAGCCTTCGATGTCCATCTAATCTACTAAAGAAATAAATTTTTTCGTCAATTTTTTGGAAACCTGTCTTCATAATTCCACTTGGTAAGAAATAATAAAATTCATTTTCTATCTCTACTAAGCCCGTATTTTTGGCTATTCCTGTTTCTGGATCTAAATAATAAGTGTTGTTCTCATAGGTTTGCCATCCAAATTGCATATTACCAACATCATCAAATAAATAGGTTTTTTCATCGATTGTTGTAGGCCCTATCGCTAATCCTCCATTAGGATAATAATATCTTTGGTTACCATCTACTTTTTGCCAACCAGTTTTTAATGTTCCATCTTCTCCAAAATGATAAATCACTCCATCGATTGCAAATGTTCCGGTACGCATTTCATTATTACCAATTCTACTGAAGAAGTAGGTGTTTTTATCTATGGTTTGAAATCCGCTGACTCTTTTTCCGGTCTCATCAAAATAATAGGTATTGGTACCATCTTTATACCATCCGGTTTGCATGACTCCGTCTTCCTTGAAATAGTATCCAACTCCATCAATACTAAACATTCCCGTACGCATTTCATTGTTGTTTATTCTACTGAAAAAGTAGGTATTCTCTTCTATTTTTTGAAAGCCACTGACTCTTTTTCCATCTTCATCAAAATAATAGGTATTGGTACCATCTTTATACCAT
>CALVKW010000104.1 GCA_944333345.1 uncultured Bacilli bacterium
AGGAATTTTATGAGTTACTTTTTCAAATCCCTCGATAATTTTTCCACCAGCATGCTGTGTTGGAGAGTCTTCTCTTACCCATTCTGGATGAGCTTCTTCTATTTCAATTAATTCACGTAAATATTTATCATATTCTTGGTCGGTTATGGTTGGATTATCTAGGGTATGATAATTATAGTCTGCTTCATTTACTATTTGTATTAATTCTTCCATTCTTTCTTTCATATAATCACCATATTTAGTATATCATTTTTAAGTTATAAAAAAAAGAAAGTTTCTACTTTCTTAATAAATCAAATAAACTGATTGTTGAGTTATTATATGGCGATACTGTTTCTCCCGTTGGAGTAGCTTCTTTGATAATTGGTATTAAATTTAGTAGTAATTCTTTTGATGTATCTAGATCATTATTTACTGTTTGAATAAAAAACATATATTCATCTGACAATTTAAATACGGCAATAGTACTGTATCTGGTTTCATATGCTATTGTCACAAATAGGACGTCTTCTGTACCTACCGTTTCCTCTTCGACATTCACTAATTTTGTTCCATTGTCTGCTGTGACATAATTTTCTAAGTTATATTCTTTTATATACATGAACTCCTGTTTTAATTGATTGTAGTCTCCTTCATATATGTAGGTCAAAGCTGTTTCTTGTGATTTTGTTTCCGTAATTTGTAATGCCACATCTTCTACTATTTCTGCTTCATATTCTCTGGGAATTGTAAAAGTATATCCGGCACATTCAATTGTTGTATCTAATCTTAGTAAAACACTTCCATCCCTTGCAAAGAATAAAATTGCTACTAAGGCTATGATTCCTACAATTAATAATATTGGTTTACTTTTTTTTACTTTAAATATATCACTTTTTTCATTTTTTATTTCTTGTAAAGATGCTCCACAATTTCTACAAAATTTATCTTCTTGATCATTCTTTTGGCCACATTGTTTACAAAACATACCATCACCACTATCTTTCTATTTTAGAATATCATTTTTTTTATTTATTGTCTTTTCTTTTTTTCATTATTCTTATGTTTTACATTTTTTTACAAAATAAAAGAGCTAACTAGCTCTAATCATTTCTTTTTCCAAATAATTGTAGTAGTCTAATGAATAAGTTGATAAAGTCTAAGTATAATTGAAAGGCTCCATAGACTGCCGCTTTATCTTCCCCTACATATGTTACCATATATTTAATTTTATTTACATCATAAGCTATATATCCTACAAAGATTAACACTCCAATTATAGCTATTCCAGTATCCATCATTGCACTTCTAAATATAAACATATTTAATAGACTTCCGATTAAAATTCCAATTAATCCTATAAATATTATGGTCCCTAGTTTTGTTAAATCTCTTTTTGTTGTATATCCATATAATGCCAATAAAGCAAATATAATTGCAGTTATAATAAAGATGCTAATAAGTGATGCCATTTCAAAATATACAAAAACAGATGAAAATGTTAGCCCTGTTAAAATACAATAACCTATATATAAGATTTTTGTAGTTAAGGGGTTCATTTTCTGAATTCTAGCAGCTAATATGATTGCAATCACTATTTCTACTATTGCGATAGGAAAAACACCAATTGCTAGTATGTTTAGCATCATATTTATATTCATAGATAGTGCATATCCTGTTGCGAAAGTAATTAATAATCCTATAAATAACCAAGTAAACATTTTAGGATATAATTCTGTATTTTCATTATTTTCGATCATTTTCTCTCCTTCTATAGGTAACCCTATATTTTATTATAGACTTATTTTGTAACTTTATGTTACTTGATAGTACTATATCATATTTTTTAGATAAAATAAATGTTTTTTACTCTTTCCACAAGTTCTGGGGATAAGACCCTTGTTTTACCAATTGATTTATGGCTGCTACTACACTTTCTTTATCTTCCTTATATGTTACTCCATACCAGTTTGCAGCAGTTGGAATTACATCGATTACTTTTTTATTTGATTTTATACAATAATCTAGGATACTTGGTATTTGGAATTCTATTTTTGATAAATCTTTTTTATTTTTTTCTAAAAATTCATAAAACCTATCTGTTAATATATCAAATACATCTGGAGTAAATAACAATAGATTCATACTTACTATGGTATCTTCTGATACTACTGTTTTTTCATTTGTCGCTTCTGCTGTTGCGATAATTTTTGAGTCTACTCGTTCTACACTTGACTCTGTAATATGTTCTAACTTATTACCCGTTAGTTGGCATATTCCTCTCTTGGCTGCTCCATTGGGACTTAAGGTATTTACTACATGATACCCCACCATTCCATAGTGATTGCTTTTTATATTATCTAAATATTTATTTGCTTGTTCATAAGCATCTTGACCGTAAAAATCATCCGCATTAATTACAGCGAACGGTTCTTTTATCTTATCTTTTGCACAAAGGATTGCATGAGCTGTCCCTAGTGGCTTTTCTCTTTTTTCTATCTGTTCTAAATATTCTTTTGGAATGTTACTGTTATCTTGGAATACATATTCGGTCTTTATATATGGTTCTACTCTTTTTCCTATTGTCTCTTTAAATATTTCATAGTTTTCTTCTTTTATAATAAACACTACTTTGGTAAAACCTACTCTCTTAGCATCATAAATAGAATAATCGATAATAAATTCTCCACTTGGTCCAAGAGGTTCTATTTGCTTTAGTCCACCAAAACGACTTCCCATTCCTGCTGCCATAATTAATAATGTTTTCTCTTTCATATTAATTCCTTTCTTATTGCCATAGTTTCTCAGGATATTCTTTTTCTTGTACTAATTTTTCAATAGCTTTTACAACCATATCTTTGTCTTCTTTATAAGTTACCCCATGCCATGTAGCTGTTGTTTCTAGAACATTTACAATTACTTTTTTCTCACTTACTAGTTCATTTAGGACAATTGGTATTAAGAATTCACAAGTATCTAAATTATCTTTATTATTATCTAGGAATTCTTGTAATCTTTCTTCTAATATTGGAAATAAATCTGGTGTAAATAGTAAGAAGTTCATAGAAGCAATCGTATCTTTACTTGTTGTGAATGATTCTCCTTTTTCTAATGGTGTTACTTCTACAAAATCTTCTTTTAGAGTAACTTTACTTTCTGTTAGTTTTATTAATTCTTTATTTTCTGTTACTTCGCATACTCCTCTTTTAGCAGAACCATTTGGCGTTAGTGTATTTCCTAATCTATATGCTACTAGTCCATAATGATTCTTTTCTGGGTGTTCTAGATAGTCTGCTGCTTTTTTGTAGGCATCTTGGCCGTAGAAATCATCGGCATTAATAATAGCAAATGGTTCGTTTATTTTATCTTTAGCACAAAGAATAGCATGAGCTGTTCCTAGTGGCTTTTCTCTATCTTTTAATAATTCTTGATAGTCTTTTGGAAGATTATCATTTTTTTGAAATACGTATTCTGTTTCTATATGTGGTTCTACTCTTTTTCCTATTGTTTCTTTAAATATTTTATAGTTTTCTTCTTTGATTAAAAATACTACCTTATTAAAACCTGCTTTTTTAGCATCGTAAATGGAATAGTCAATAATAAACTCACCATTAGGACCGAACGGTTCGATTTGCTTTAGGCCACCAAAACGACTTCCCATTCCTGCTGCTAAAATTAATAATGTTTTTTTCATGTTACTCCTTCTTTCTATCTTGTTTGATGATGTATTCTTTCACCTAGTATTAAATTTTTTTCTAGGGAGGTATAGGTATTAAATAAGAATTTATTTACTACTTCCATGATGGATTTTTGTTCTGTTTGTATTGTCGGTTCTAGTTGCTCTGTTATACGAGCATAGTACATATTTTCATTTTTTCCAACTTCTAAATAATGTCCAATACTTAATTCTTTATCAATTTCGCAAAACATTTCTAGAAAGTCTAGTTCGTGTTCTTGTACCTGTTGTGTTGTTGTGGCACCGTTTGCCTGTCTTATATACTCTCCGTAAAACTGGCCATTTTCTTTATTTTTTATTACATATAGTTTAAATCCATTGTTTATTTTTTCTTCCATAAGTCCTCCTATACTTTTGAAAGTTTTTTATGATTTTTCATTAGTTTCTTTACTCCATGTGGATGTTTAAAAGCAACACTTACTAGTGTGTTTGTTACTTCTACTACACGACCTGTTCCAAATGTTTCGTGGTAGACATAATCACCTACTTGGTAATCTACCTCTTCTTCTCTAAACATATCTTCTACTTCTATTTTTTGTTCTTGTTTCGGAAGTTCTTCTTTGACATTTGTTTCAATTAAGTCAGGACTAATCTCTCCAATAAATCTACTTACTGGATTGATTTGTTCTTTACCAAATAATGTTCTACGTCTTGCATTTACCAAGTGTAGGTCATCTTTTGCTCTCGTAATAGCAACATAACAAAGTCTTCTTTCCTCTTCCAATTCACTTGTTTCCATTAGCGAATTCATATGTGGAAAGATTCCTTCTTCCATTCCTACTACAAATACATGGTCAAACTCTAATCCTTTTACTGAATGTACTGTCATTAAACTAATCCTATTTGGATCATCTTTATATTCTTCCACATCACTAATTAAACTAATTTCTAGTAAGAAATCTTCTAGAGAAATTAATCCTTCTCTTTCTTCGAAAGATTTGGTAATTGATTTAAATTCTTCTAGGTTTTCTAATCGTACTTCTGCTTCTAAGGTCTTTTCGCTTTCTAGTTCTTGTCTCATACCAGATGCGTCTAATACCTTATCAATTAATTCTGTTAATGTCAATTCTTCTGATAGTGATTTTATTTGTTCCATCATCTTTTTAAATTCTAACTCTTTACCAGAAGAAATTGCTTCATAAATACTAATTCCTTCTTGATCTGCTTTTTCTGTTAGATTTTCAATTGTTTTTAGCCCAATTCCTCTTTTTGGGGTATTAATCACACGAAGTAGACTGACATTATCTTTTGAATTATGAATTAGTCGTAAATAAGCAATTAAATCTTTAATTTCTTTTCTTGAGTAGAAGTAAAAACTACCTATGACACGATATGGCATATTTTCTTTTAGCATTTCTTCTTCTAAAACACGTGATTGGGCATTTGTTCTATATAGTACCGCAATATCTTTATATTCTACATCTTTATTTCTTAATTCTTTTATTTTTCTTATTACATACTGTGCTTCATCTTTTTCATTATATGCTCTATAGTACTTTATTTTTTCTCCTTT
>CALVKW010000105.1 GCA_944333345.1 uncultured Bacilli bacterium
AAGATTAAATTAGATAAAATAGTACATACTACTCGTAAGTATCCATATATTGATTTTAAAATAGAAAAAGAAGCTGGAAAAGAAATTTTAAAAGTTGAAAATTTAACAAAAGTTATTGATGGGAAAACAATTTTAGATCATGTTTCCTTTACGATATTAAAAGGTGATAAAATTACATTCTTGGCACAGGATGACTTTGTTAAGACTACATTATTTAATATTTTAGCTGGTAAAGAAGAATATGATGAAGGTACTATTGAATGGGGAAAAACTATTAAATATGGTTATTTACCACAAGATAATACTGAGTATTTTGATACTGATAAGAATATTATGGAATGGATCGGTCAGTATTATGATGTTAAAGATGAAACTATTCTTCGTGGTTTCTTAGGCAGAATGTTATTTTCTGGTGAAGATGTTTTTAAGAAAGTTTCTGTTTTATCTGGAGGAGAGAAAGCTCGTTGTATGTTATCTAAGATGATGTTAGAAGAACCTAATTTCTTGATTTTAGATGAGCCAACTAACCATTTAGATTTGGAAAGTATTACTTCTTTAAATAAAGGTATGACTAATTTTAAGGGTGAAATTTTATTTACTTCAAGAGATTATGAATTAAATAGTACTGTTGCTAACAGGGTTATTGAAATCTTAGAAGATGGCAAGATTATTGACCGAGCTATTCCATATGAGGAATATTTGGAGAGAAAGTAATGATTGTTAAAAATATTGTTGTTAGTGATAGAGATTTTTTTACAGAGAATTTAGTTCGTGATTTAATACGACATCAAATTAGTTATTTTCAAATAGAAAATGAGTTTCATTTTTTAAATTATATTTTTCGATTTTTCGATATGAATAAAGACAGACAACAAATAATGAGGCTTGCTGATAATAGAAATATTTTTGATGAAATTGCAGTAGTCCCTAGTCTCTTAGAAATAAAAGAGCAAGATTCTTTTTTAGGAGTTACCGTGGCCGAGGGAAGAGTAGTTAATGACTTCCCTGTAAAAGAACGTAATAAGCCTAATATGAAAAAAATGATAAAAATCCAGAATAGAAGGATAAATCAGCAGTTAAGACAAGTTAGAAGATAAACGCTTACTATGAAATAGATTTAGCGTTTTTTTTATTTTTAATTTTTGTATATTATTTGTTTACATATGTTTACGGGAACATCTTTTTTTCTTGCTCATAATATATATTTTTTTTGATATAGTTAGAATAAGAGAGGTGGTTTCATTGAAAAGTAATAAAGTGTTAGTTATTTTAGTTGTTTTTTTCTTTTTAATAACTATAGTTTCTGTTAGTTATATTGGGTATGATTTTTTTAGTCAAGAAAGTGAATCTGTTGAAGAACAAAATAATGCAGATGAGGAGTTAGATATTAATAGTAGGTTGGTCCAATCGTTATATGGTAAGGTTGTATTAGATGATGATACTAATTATAAATATTTTATGTATGAAAATAATGATAACTATATTGTGAGTGATGCTAGTTCTTCTAGTAAGCTTACTTTGGCTTATTTTAATTTAAAAGCTACGGATGTTAGAACTCTATCTTCTGATATTTCTGATTTATCAAGCTTATCGCAAACTAATACTATTTCAGGATTAGATTATTCCTATGTTTTAGATAATGAGGAATTTGATAATGGGGTTCGTTCTTATTATACTGTCTCATTTATTCCGTATGATAAAATGAATAATAGTTATCGTGATTTGTTTGGTGATGATGCTGTTATTGACAAGTCGGTTCCTATTAAAACTGATTATTATAATGTAAGATATTATATTTATAATGAGACTCTTGATGGTTATGTACCTTATATAACGGAGGGTGGAGGAACTAGTGGATCTTATTTTGTTGGAAAAGTTACAAAAGCAATAAAGAGTGATGGAGAAATTCTTATTTATGAGTCTGTAGAAGAAGTTCCCTTAGGCGATGGAATTGAGGTTGCTAGTCCTAGTACTTATGTTTATACCTTTCAAGTTGAAGATGATGGTTATACATTTATTTCTAGAATAAAAGAGTAAAAATAAAACATTCCTTTCTATTCATTATGGAATGTTTTTTGTTCTTTATTTATTATTTGATTTCCTTTTTCACAACGATTTCCCCAAGAATCTAATAATTCATGTTCTTTTTTTACACAAATAATTTCACAATTGTTAGGACATCCTGAACAATTAATACTATTAGTTTCGAACTCATCTTCTATAATGTCAAAGGTAAAATTAATTTCTTTTTGTTGTTTTGAAAGAATGGCTACTCCTAGCGCTCCCATTAAGTGTCCATCTTTATCTGTGATTATTTTTTCATTTAATATATTTTCAAAAGCTTTCACTACTCCAATATTTTTAGAAACTCCCCCTTGAAAGATAATAGGAGATATAATTTTTTTTCCTTTTCCCACATTATTTAGATAATTTAGAGCAACACTTTTGCATAGTCCAGCTACGATATCTTCTTTTTTATGTCCCATTTGTGCTTTATGAACCAGGTCACTTTCCGCAAATACCGTACATCTTGCAGCGATTGGAGTAGGGTTATTACTTGTTAGAGCAATATTTCCAAATTCTTCTACAGGAATATCTAATCTTTCTGCTTGACTAGAAAGAAAAGCTCCTGTTCCTGCTGCGCATAATGTATTCATGGCATAGTCAATTACGACTTTATCTTTTAATAGAATTATTTTTGAGTCTTGTCCTCCGATTTCGATGATAGTTCTTATATCGGGGTATTTTGATAGAGTTCCAATAGCGTGAGCAGTAATTTCATTTTTTATAATATTTGCTCCTAAAATTGTCCCAATTAATTTTCTGGCAGAGCCTGTTGTTCCAACACCTACAATTTGGGAAGTCTCATCTAATTCATTTTTTAGACTATGTAACACTTCTTTTACGGCTTTTAGGGGATTTCCTTTTGTCCATAGATAGGTGCTAGCTAGAATTTTATTATCTTTATCTATTACTACACCTTTTGTAGAAATTGATCCTATATCAATCCCTAAATATGCTTTCTTCATTATTTTTCCTCCTTAATGTTATTAAATCTTTAAATGCTTCTAATCTAGTATTGATTCCTTCTGTTGCTGTTTCAGAATCATAAGAAAAGAAAATAATTGGTAAGTTATAGTCTTCGCAGACTTTTTGAATGATAGGTATGGCTGTGATTTCTGGGGTACATCCAAATGGTTTGATATGAATAATTCCATCATATTTTCTTTTTCCTAAATACATTGTTCTGTAAATATTATCTAGACCGTCTGCACCTAAATAGTATTTACAGTATTTTTTTACTTTTCTTTTCATTCTTCTTTTTAGAAGTGGTTTTTGCCATAATAGATAAGATAAATTTGTAAATCTTTTTATTTCTGTTTTTTCTTTTGCGAGTTCTTTTTCTAGTTCATAATTAGCGAATGGTTCCATGGTTGTGTATAGCTCTCCGATAATTCCTACTTTCAGACAATCTTTAGGTTTATCCTTCTTTATTTTTTTAAATTTTCTTTTATATTTTTTATATAGTTTTGTTAATCTTATTATAGAATCTGTTTGTTTAAACTCTTTTAACATTTTATTTAATAATTTTTGGTGTTCTCCTTTATTAATTTCAAATCCTATATTTTTTCTAATTATTTTATCGATTTCATCCATATAAAAAATAAATAATAGAGTATAGATAATACTATGAAGAAAATGTTTTTTCGTTAATTCAGGATTAATCTCTTTAAATATTTGGTAAGCATCTTTCCAATTTAACATATCTTTTTTTATTAGTTTATAGAATTTAAAGTGATATCCTAAATCTTTTAGAATTGTTTCTGTTACTTCAGCGTAATAACGATACCTGCATCCACCGCCGGCAGTAAATAAAATGGTTGCACCGTTTTCTAGGCTTTCTATAAAGTTTCCTAAATTATATTTAAATGGAATACATACGGTATCTGGTGCGTATTTTGTTCCTAATTCTAATGTTTTTTTTGTAATTGGAGGAGAGGGAGTGATTTCTTCTTCTGTTAGTAGGGATAATAGTTTAGATATAGGATGATAATAATTTCCTAAATGAGGAAAACTAATGATGTTGTTCATTTTCACACTCCTTTAAATTACTTAGAATATCTATGAAACTTTCTAGTCTTGTGATAATACCAGCTTCATTATTTAAGTCTTCAAATAATAGTGTAATTAGAGGAATTTTTTTTATTTTGTGTGATATTTGCTCATTCATTAGAGAATCTGGTCCACAGGGAAAAGAAGATATTAAAATAATTCCGTCTACTAAATCTTCATAATATTTAGTACTGGCAACAATTTCTTTATTATGAGTCCAGTGTATATCTGGAGCAATCTTTTTATACTCTTCTTCAATAAGAGTATGATCTATTCTGTTACTGTATAATATTGTGACGTTATTTTCTTTTAAAAAATTTGTGATTGTTTTTCCTATTAATTCATCATATAAATTATAAGGATGTCCTGCTAGTAAAATTTTTAAGTTGCTACTACTTTCTAATATTTTTTTTTGTTCTCTTTCTTGTTTTTCTCGTTTCATTTTCTTTATTTTTTCGGCATATTTATAAGCTTTATAAGTTTTTATATAAGAAAATCCTAATTGTTCTCCTAAGTTTAGAAAACCTAGTAATTCATAGTTTTTTGCTGATACATCTACGTTATAATTTAATATATTGATATCAAATAAATTATTTACTAAATCATATAGTGAGTTGAAATTGGTACATACTTGTTCATGTTTTTCGATAGAAAATATTCTTGGTATTAAAATGTAGTTGCAGTCTTTTTTTAATTCTTCTATGTGTCCTAAATATATTTTTAGTGCTAAACAAGATTCTGAAGGAGCTATTTTTGTACCATTTTCTATTATTTTTTTATTTGTATGGTTACTAATTTTTGTATTGATACCTAATTTTTTGAAAAATTCTAACCAAAGATCCTTGTCATAATAATATAATAGGGCTCTTGGTATACCAATTGTTTTTTTAATAGTATCACGTCCTCATTTTACTTTATGAATTTATATTAGAAAAAATATATTTTTTTTTCGACAATTTGTTATTTTAATTGTGAAATCTTGAGAGGTAATGCTATAATGGTATAAAATATGTTATAATGTTTAGTAAATGGGAGGAATATAAAAATGAATGAGA
>CALVKW010000106.1 GCA_944333345.1 uncultured Bacilli bacterium
AGAGCTAGGGCATTCATAGTTGTTGCTAGCATTCCAATATAGTCACTAGTGGCACGGTCCATGTATGTATTTAATTTTCCTCGCCAAAAGTTACCACCACCGACAACAATAGCAATTTCAACTCCGGCTTCTGCACATTTTTTTATTTCCCTTGCAAAGGTAAGTGCTTTCTCAAAGTCAATTCCCGAACCACTAGCAGTAGCAAGTGCCTCCCCACTAAATTTTAATAATACACGCTTATATTTCAAAATCTCATCTCCCTTTAACAATAGTGTACCATAAGAAAGTAAAAATATTGAAAAAAATTAAATTGTGTAGTAAAGTAAAAAGCACCGATGAAAACAATAGAGAGGAGTCTAACATGACATCAATAGAAATAAAAGAAAAAGTAACCGAAGAAAAAAGACGAATAGAAGAAGAATTAAAGGTGGAAAATCAAGAGTTAAAACTATATCAAGACTTTTTTAGAGATTATAGTCTAATTGATATAAAAAACTACGATAAAATGGATTGTAACAAGTTCTTTGTATTATATTTACACAGTACTGATCCTAAAAAATGGTCATTAGAAGAATTAGAAGAGTTTGTAAAACGTAATCACGGACTATTTACAACCACAGATAGTGATAAATTAAAAAGTATTATCGACAGATTAAGAGATACTATCGAACAAGGATTATCAGATATTACGAAAGAATTAATACGAGAAGAACATGAACCATTAAATTCATATCTTGCATCTGAAGCTTCCCAAAGTGAAAAGGAATCGTACGCTTCTACACAACAAAAAGTTGCTAATTTAAAAAAAGCAGGATTAGATATTGAAAATCTCCTTGATTTATTAGAAAAGGATGATGAAAATCTAAAGCAAGCTCTTAGCTTAATAGTTACATTTAAAGAAGCAGGAGAGTTTAAAGAGGATATAACAGAAGGATTGACAGAAATTATGGAACAAGAAAACTTAATAATAACAGAAGAAGAAATTGAAAGAGCTGTCAATAAAAGCTGGTCAAAAGCAATCGATAAGAAAAGGTTATTTAATGCATTGAATATAATGAAAAGTTATTATGAAAATTTAGGAAAACAGGAAAGCACTAGAAGAAAAAACTTAAATAAACAGATGAGAGATTACAAACAATTTGAACGATTATTTCCTACAATGCAAGAAGGTGGAGAAATTAAAGATGCTACTGCAATAGCGAAAAAAGTAGCGAATCCAACGCTTCGTTTAGAAGTATTGAAATTTATTTACATACACAATTTACCACTACAAGAGCAGATAGAATCAGACTATAAGAATATGTTTAAAGAAGGCGACATGGAATATAAAGAATTTTTAATAAGAAACAACTTATCTATAGACAATCTAGAAAGTCTAATGACAAAGTCCATTCCAGAATTAGAATACATGTTAGAAAGACTAAAAAAACTTAATGTTCAAGAATTAGAAACCGTTTTAAAAACTTCGACACCACATAGAGTTCAAGAATTAGAAGTATTAATAAAAACTGGAGTAATAACAGAAGAATTTGTAAAAGGAAACATAAGTCTATTTGACACTAAAAAACCACACTACCAAGTATTAACAATGAATAGAAGAATTTTACAAGAAAAAAGAATTAACCCAAGTACCATAAGTAAGCATCAAGAAATTTTATTTGCAACTCCAGCATACTTAGAAAGAAATCTTTCTACATTAGAAGAATATTCATTTCCATTAAACTGGATGAATTTAGAAAGTGTACAATTTTTAAGTCATCCTGATTTAGCTAGAAAAATAGATAAAGTTTTAGAACTAGGATATGAGGCTCTATTAGAAAGTGATATAGAATTATTAAATTATAATGATAGTGTTTGGGAAAGATTAGAAGTATTAAAATCACTAAATATTCCACTTCCAACCACAAAAGAAGAAGTTGAAAGTATATTAGAAAGTCCTCATTTCGTAGTTTCAAAAGAAGAACAAGAACGCTATTTGGAAACACCGACGGCATATATAAAGGCAAATAATGTGAGAGATATCGTACCAGTAAGCGCCTTGCCAATTGAAAAAGAAACGAAAAGAACATATACAATTGGAGGAGTAATTTTCTCAAAACCAAAAGTATTAAGAAACTTGTCTCAAACAGAATCATTCACTCTCGATGGAACAATTGCTTGTATTACCGCAGGAACAAATATGCAAGAAAAAGAATATCAAAATGTAAAAAATAGATTAACAAATTATTATAGAAAATAGGAGAAAAGAAAATGACATTAGAATTAAGAAGAGTAGATTTAGATAAAACAAATGAACAAGAATTAATAGAAGTAATAAAAGATAATTGTGATATAGCCGCAACAATGAAAAATAAAATGGAAGTATTAAAGCGACCAAAAAATAAAATAAGTTCTACTACACCACAAGAAAACCCAGCAACAGAACAAGAAGATTACTTACAACCTGTTGAAGAAAGCGTTACACAAGATCCACTAACACCATATATGGAGGCGTTTAATTCATATACGCAAGACGCCAAACCAGAATACCTACACCTAATAGAACAAATGATTGGTGAATCAGAATATATAAGATTATTAGTTTTATTACAACTTCAATCAGCAAGGAATTTAATAGAACTAAAAGAAATGGTAACACCAGGGTTAGGAGAAGAAGAACTATCTTATATAAGAGACTGTGTGACAGAAGAGCAAGAAGCTAGGAAGCTAGTATTGGACATTTTAAGGGGAAAAGAGACATCAAAAATAGCAGAAGTAATCCAGAAAGGAAGAGGAAAATGACACTAGAAGAAGTAACAAATGCCCTACAAAAAGAAATTATCAAATTAGAAACCGACAAAGCGAAACTAAAAGATAGTAAGAAACAAGAAGAAATAAAAAGATATAAAGAGGGGATAGAAAGTTTAAAAATAAAAAGAATAAAAGACTTAGATAAAATAAAAATGTCAGAAATAGTAGTACTATATTTGCATAGTGTAATGCCAGAAATATGGTCAATCGAAGAAGCCGAGAAAATCACTCATTCAAGTTTGGAATTCTTTGATGATTCTACGTCAGATGAGTTCGATTCTAAATCGATGACATTGATTCAAATGGTATCAAAAAAAATTTTAACAAGACTGCAAAAAAATAATGTTGATTTATCTAACATCGCAGAAATAAGAAGAGAAGATCTAGATGAAGAGTTACAGTTAGATATTTTAACCCTACAACGCTATGAAAAAGATGGAATAGATGTAAAAACGTTACTACCTTTTATTGCCAAGGGAAAAAATAGCATAATAGCTCTTAGTATAGTAAATATTTTAAAGGTGATTAAAAATTATGGGCGGAAAGAATTGGAAACTTATACAAAAGATGATTTCAATATAACGCGTAAAGAAAAGGAACGTGCCTTAGTTAGTGCCATGCATAATAGACTGGGAAATATAAAAATTGATGATATTATATCTATTTTAAGAGAACATCTTATAGCCTTAGAAAATTCAAAATTGGAACAAGAAAAAAATTCAAAAAAAGTAAAGCGATTAAAAACTTCTCAAAAATTAGTTAGGAATGCTATGAAGAAACCAGTGATTACTAATCCTCAATCAATAATTAGACAAATAGACATTCCAGAACTCAAACTAGAAACTTTAAAACTAATATATTTACATAATTTGAAATACCAAGAACAGGTTGAGAAAAAATATCAGGAACTAGCTTACAAAAAAGAAACCAAATATCAAGAATTTATAAAAGCTTTTGACTTGCCAAATGATAATATAGAAGAGTTAATGAAAAAACCATTAGAAGAATTAATGGAGATGTATTCATTATTAGTAAGTCTTGGAGTAAAAGACACATCAAGGCAAGAAGAATTATTAAGAATATCCACATTATCTAGATTATCAGACATAAGAATATTACAAAATAAAGGGGTAATCACTTCAGACTTTATTATAGAAAATGACAATTTATTCCAAGAAGATAAGAAAGAGTTTGAAGACTTAACTAAAAATATAGACTTTTTATTATCTTTAAAACTTCATCCTACAATCATATCGAAACATCAAGAAATACTATTATCAGACCCTAATGCTTTAAGTGAAAATGTAAGCCAGTTACAAGAATATGAATTACCAATATCCTGGGCAAAAAATCAAGATTTATCATTTCTAACAGAAACTAACTTAGAGAACAAAATAGATAAATGGATAGAATTAGGATATGAAACACCATTAGAACACAATGTAGAGTTGTTAAACTATAGTAAAGAGAGTATGAGACGATTAGAAGTATTAAAAGCAATAGATATTCCATTACCAGAAACGAAAGAAGAATTAGAAACTATATTAACCTCATCAAGTTTTATTATCCCAGAACAAGAGATAGATACATATATACAATCAGAGGAATTAAAAGAAGAAAGAAAAGAAATAAATCCGCATCTTGAAGCGATATTGCAACCATTAGAAAGTACAAAAAGAAGCTATCAAGTAGAAGGAAATATCTTCTCAAAAAGAAAAACACTAAGAAACTTATCACAAGAAGAAGAGGTAACAAGAGAGACAGTATTAAGTAGTTTAATAGCAGGTACCAATCTATTGTTACCAGAGGTAGAAAAAGTAAGAAAATCTCTTCAAGGATATAATTATAGAAAGTAGTGAAACCATTGTTAGTGTAAAGAGTTTTGGGGCAAATAATTAAGAAAGTTAAGTTATTAAACTTGATTTTCTTTTTTTAATATATAAAATTTATGTAATTATCTGAATTTTTTGAGAAACGATTTTTCCAGCTTTGGAGTAAGAAGTGGAAGCAGCCTCATTACATATTTCAGAACAAATAAAAGGATCAAAGTATTTTCTTTTAGGAAGATTGAGGAATAAATCAGTAAAGAAGAAAAAATCGTTAGAGTTTTTGTCAAAGTAATATCTCCTTTTAAAAGTCACTTCACCAAAAAGAGTAAGAACAGTTCTATTATAAAATCCTTTAGATTTACAAAAAGATTTACGATATTTGGTATGAAAGAAAACGTTGTCCATGTGCTCAAAATATAATTTGATAACGTTATTTATAAAAGAATAATTAAAGGAGTCTAAATCAGTCATAAAATTAATATAGTT
>CALVKW010000107.1 GCA_944333345.1 uncultured Bacilli bacterium
GAACAGACAAAAAAGAAAAGTTATTAAGTACATCATAAATAACGATTATCAAGGATTATTGAAATATTCAAAATTCATATATTTCAAAGAAAACTTAAAGAAAAAGAAACAACATGTAATAAGTATTCGAATGAATAAACGAGAAACGAAAATAACTATATTAGGCCATATTTTATATAATTCCAACAAACATAAAAAGAGAGTAAAATAATGACAAAAATCAGTGTAATAATACCGGTATATAATGTAGAAAAATATTTAAGAGAATGTCTGGATAGCGTAGTCAATCAGACATTACGAGACATTGAGATAATCTGTGTTAATGACGGGTCAACAGATAATTCTCTGGAGATTTTAAAAGAATACGAAAAACAAGATTCCCGTATAAAAATTATTGATAAAAAAAATGAGGGTGTTGCAATTGCAAGAAATTATGCAATTGATATCGCTTCAGGTGAATATATTTTATTTTTAGATGCGGATGATATTTTAGATATAGAGGGCTGCGAATGGACATACACAGCCTGCAAAGATAATAATGCTGACATATTATGTTATGACTTAAAAAAATTTTCCAAGACTCCATTACATATAGGTAAAACAAAAACTAAAAAAACATGTAATTTAATATCTAAAAATATTATAAAGTCGTATTTAATATATATAGGTGGGAAAATCGTAAAAAGATCATTTATAAAAAAGTATAATATAAAATTTCCACCTAAAATAAAAACAGGCGAAGATGGACTTTTCTGTATTAAATGTTATTTTAATTCCGAGAAATGGTATCATTTAAATATCCCATTATATTATTATCGTATTAACCGTAATGAAGCAGCAACATATAACCACAAAAATGCAATAAAAACAGATTGCGAAGGTTTTTCTTATTTGCTTGATTCAAAAGAATTTCAAAATGCAGACATAGAGCATAAACAAGTTGCATTAGACAAATGTTTTTCTGGAATCATATATTATTATAATGAACCTAAAAATAAAAAATATCAATGGGCATATTTAAAAGATATTTATATATTTAAAAAAAAGATTAAAATTTGTGTTGATAATAGTATTTTACTAAGATGTGATAATTATAAAGCATTTAATGCCTGTAATTATTCTAATTTTATACTATCAAACTTACAAAATATATTTTCAGTTAAAAATGACAATAGAAAAACACATAAAATTATTACCATTCTAGGATTAAAAATTAAATTTAAAAGGACGAAAAAATAATGACAAAAATCAGTGTAATAATACCGGTATATAATGTAGAAAAATATTTAAGAGAATGTCTGGACAGCGTAGTCAATCAGACATTAAAAGACATTGAAATAATCTGTGTTAATGACGGGTCAACTGATAATTCTCTGGAGATTTTAAAAGAATACGAAAAACAAGATTCCCGTATAAAAATTATTGATAAAAAAAATGAGGGCGCAGGAGTTGCTCGGAATCATGGACTACAAATAGCCTCAGGAAAATATATTTATTTCATGGATTCAGATGATTTTTTGGATAATAATGCCTTGGAGATTTTATATACTAAAATATCAGAAGAAAATGCAGATATTTGTCTATGTGATTATAAGGAATATTATGAATCTTCTGGAGAAAAACGAAATGCTAAATTTTTAAGATTACATTTACTCCCAAATTTTAACATATTTTCAGCTAAAGATATTCCTGATACAATTCTTCAATGTTGTGCAACCAATATTTATACAAAATTATATTGTAAAAATTTTATTACAACTAATAATATTCAATTTCAAAATGTTAAAACTTGTAATGATGTCTATTTCAATACAATGACACTTTTAATGGCAAAATCCATTTGCTATATCAATAAAGCGTTTTTAAATTATAGATGTGAGCAATCCAGTAATTTAACATCTTCAAGAGGAAAAACTGCACAATGCATAATTATAGTTTGGCAAAAAATAATAAAAGACTTAAAGAAAAAAAAGTTGTTTAAAATTTATAAAAAAACAATATATAAGCAAACTTTTAACAATTTTGTATATGAATTCAAATTTGTGGAACCAGAAGAACAATATAAGCAATTATTAGGCTATCAAAAAATATTACCAACAAAAGAATTTCTTGAATTCGCTAAAATTTTTGGTATTAAACCACAAAAATCATTTTTAAATATCTTTTATACTATTAACTACAAAAATAAACAGATACGAATATTTAATAAAAATTTTATAAACAATCTCTTCTCCGTACGCAATGACGACAGGAGAACTCACAAAATTATAACTTTATTAGGGGCAAAAATCAAAATAAAAAGAGGAGCGGTTAAACAATGCCAAAAGTAAGTATAGTAATTCCTACATACAATGTTGAACAGTATTTGAAAGAGTGTTTGGACAGCGTAGTCAATCAGACATTAAAAGACATCGAAATTATTTGCGTGGATGACGGGTCAACGGATAAATCAGGCAAAATTCTTGATGAATACGCAGCAAAAGACAGCCGTATAAAAGTTATCCATAAAGAAAACGGCGGCTACGGCAAAGCGATGAATGTCGGAATAGACAATGCCACCGGTGAATATATTGGAATCGTTGAGCCGGATGATTATATTCTGCCAGAAATGTACGAAACTCTATACAACAAAGCCAAAGAACTTAATCTTGATTTTATTAAATCTGACTTTTGCAGATTTACCGGCGAAGGCGAAAATAGAAAATTTGTCTATAATCGTCTGGACAAAACAAATTCATACTACAACAGAGTCGTAAATATTCAGGAAGATTTTACTCCGTTCCGATTTATTATGAATACATGGAGCGGAATTTATAATCTGGAATATTTAAGAAAAAATAATATAAGACACAATGAAACCCCGGGAGCATCTTTTCAGGATAACGGATTTTGGCTGCAAACATTTATGTATTCTACAAGAGCCTCCTTTCTGGATATTCCGTTCTATATGAACAGGCGCGATAATCCTAATTCGTCTGTTAAAAACAAAGCAAAAGTTTATATTATGTGTGATGAATACGACTGGATAAGAAAAATTATTGATAATAATCCGAATTTGAAAAAATTTATTCCGATTTACCAGAAAAAACGCTACTACAATTATATGTTCACGCTCGACAGAATAGATAACAAATTTAAAAAAGAATTCGTTAAAAGGTTCCGCAAAGATTTTCAAATTGCTATGCAAAATAATGAAATCGACAAAAATTTATTCGCTGAACTTGAGTATTACAGGCTGCAACTCGTAATAAAAAATCCGGATAAATTCTACAGAAAATATTTAAATAGAATGTCGCTTATAGAAAAAATGTTCTCTGTGAAAAATCGGGGAGTACATAAAATCGTGCGGATTTTCGGTATAAAACTCAAATTCAAAAGTAATGCGCTTGTGTTGAAACAGCAGTTGAATGATATTCAGCAGGCTTTGAATCAAATCAAAAACAACACACGCACTCAAAATAACAAGATTAAAGAAATTCAAAATGATGTTTCTTTAATCAAAACAATGCTTGAACCGCAGGAAGATAAATCAGTTAATATTTGCGCTATAAGGGGAGAATAAAGGCATGAAATGTATGAAAATAACAGTAATTGGAACAGGTTATGTAGGTTTGGTCGCAGGTGCTTGCTTCGCCGATATGGGAAACGAAGTTATTTGCATTGATAATAATCTCAAAAAAATTGAACAACTTCAAAACGGAATAATTCCGATTTATGAACCCGGTTTGGAAGAATTAGTCAAATCAAATACAATAGAAAAAAGATTAATATTTTCCGATGATATAGATTCAGCCGTAAAAAATTCTCAAGTTTGTTTTATTGCAGTCGGCACCCCGCAGGGAGAGGACGGTTCGGCGGATTTGCAATATGTATTTAATGTTGCAAAATCCATTGCTCAATCTATGAACGGTTATAAAGTTATTGTCGATAAATCAACTGTTCCTGTCGGTACTGCGGAAAAAGTTACTGAAATTATTAAACAAAATACAAGTTATCCGTTTGATGTTGTTTCTAATCCTGAGTTTTTAAAACAGGGTAATGCGGTAGATGATTTTCTGCATCCGGATAGAGTTGTTATCGGTTCAAATTCCGACAGGGCAACACAGATTATGCAGGATATTTATGCTCCGTTTTTCAGAACGGGTAACAGAGTTATTGTAATGGATGTTAAATCTGCCGAGATGACAAAATATGCCTCAAATTCATTTTTAGCAACAAAAATATCTTTTATGAACGAAATTGCTAATCTTTGCGAAAAAGTCGGGGCAGATGCAGAAATGGTTCGGGTAGGAATGTCAACGGATTCACGTATTGGCAATAAATTTTTGTTCCCGGGGCTCGGTTATGGTGGCAGTTGCTTTCCTAAAGATGTAAAAGCACTTATCAAAACCGGTCGGGAAAATAATTGCGAAATGAGTATTATCGCATCCGCTGACAGAGTTAATAAATCGCAAAGAAAAAGTTTTGTCGAAAAAATAGTACACCGCTTTGGCGAAAATTTGGAAGGAAAAACATTTGCGGTCTGGGGTTTGGCATTCAAACCTAAAACAAATGATATGCGGGAAGCACCGTCAATTACAATTATAAACGCATTATTAAAAAGGGGGGCAAAAATTAAGGCATTTGATCCTAAAGCGGTAGAGGAGGCAAAGTTCTATTTTAATAATAAAATTACATATACCAATAGTGCATATGAGGCTTTGGAAGGTGCGGACGGAATGCTGCTATTGACTGAATGGAATGAATTCAGACGGCCTGATTTTGAAAAAATAAAAACAATGCTGAAAACTCCGGTAATTTTTGACGGCAGAAACCAGTATGATACAAAGAGATTAGAAGAAAAAGGATTTGAATACCACCAGATCGGCCGAGGTAAATAGTTTTTTTATATTTATCACTCTGAACTCGATTCAGAGTCTTGCTGTTGCATGGATTATGAAGTCTTGTCACTCTGAACTTTACAAAGCGAACCGCCGCAACGAAGTGAGGACGAGTGAGCCTGTATGCAGAGCTGATTCAG
>CALVKW010000108.1 GCA_944333345.1 uncultured Bacilli bacterium
AATATTGTAAAAGCAACTACTACTAGAAATAAAATCAAAAACTTTTTTAGTAAAAATGAAAAAGAAGTATATATTGAACGTGGTAAATATACTTTAGAAAAAGAACTTCGAAAAAGAAAGTTTTCTATTTCTGAGTTTTTCAATGATGAGAATGTAAAGAAAATCTGTGAAGAATTTAAATTAGATGATTTAGAAGATATTTATTTGACCGTTGGTAATGGTAAAAATTCTCCGAATTCTGTTATTAATTGTATTGATAAATTTGAAGAAGTTCCGGCTCCTAAAGTAGTAAAAGTTACTTCTAAGAATATGGATGCAGATATTATTGTTAGTGGTATTGATAAAGTAAAAGTAAATCTTGCTAATTGCTGTTGTCCTGTTTATGGAGATGACATTATAGGATATATTACCAAGGGTAATGGAATTACTGTTCATAGAAGTCATTGTCATAATTTAGAAATGTTGGAGTCTAGAACATTAGAAGTTCATTGGAATACTAATGTTAATAAAAGATATCTTACGAATTTATTAATTTATTCTAACAGTCAAGAAAATCATATGTTAGAGTTAATACAGACTATTTCTAATATGAATGTTAGTGTAGATGGTATTAAAACTATAAGTAAGACTAATGCTTTTATTTATGAGGCTAGTGTTTATGTTACCGGATTAGAACAATTAAATAAATTATTTTCTATGTTAGAAAAACAACCTTATGTAGAACATACAGAAAGGATGATGAGATGAGAGTTTTAGTTCAGAGAAGTGGTGATGCTTCTGTTACTGTTGATGGTAAAGTAGTTGGAAAGATAGATCAGGGATTAGTTATTTTTGTTGGGTTTACGGATAGTGATACAGTAGCTGAGGTAGAATATCTTGCTAAAAAGATTGTTAATCTTCGTATTTTTCCAGATGATAATGGAGTTATGAATAAGAGTATTTTGGATTATGGTGGAAAAATTCTTTCTGTTTCTCAGTTTACTTTGTATGCTGATTGTAAAAAAGGAAATCGTCCTAGCTATATAGAAGCAATGAATAATCATGAAGCTATTCATTTTTATGAATTATTTAATGAGGAGTTGCGTAAATATATAGAAGTAGAAACTGGAGAGTTTGGTGCTGATATGAATGTTAATATTACTAATATTGGACCTACTACAATCTGGTTAGAAAGGTAGGAAACTTGTTTCAAAAAGAACTCAATTATCCATTAATTAATTTTACGTTTTTTATGATTCTATTTTATATCGGGTTTATTAATGCTCAGTATATTATGGAGTTTTTTTCAAATGTTTTGTCGATTTTATTACCATTTATTTTAGGATTTATCGTGGCTTATGCGATAAATCCTTTTGTTGTATTTTTGGAACATAAAATTCCAAGAACTATGGCAGTTATTGTTGTACTATTATGTTTAGTTCTTTTGTTTTGTTTTTTAATTTTTACTATTTTTCCTATTCTTTATCAGCAGATTGTTAATTTTACGATTCAATTAATTCAAATAATTAATCATTTTAGTGAAAAGTTTCAACTTCCTTCTGGGAAGCTTGAAGTGGGACTTGCTAAAATAATTAATCAAGTTTTAGAAAGTGTGGGCTCTTTTACTACTTCTACAACATTTAATTTTGTTGGTGGTGTTTTTCGAGGAATTAGTTCCTTTGGTATAGGAGCTATTAGTTTTGTTTATTTTTTACTTTATATGAAAAAGATTAGAATTTATTTTAAAGATGTTTTTTTTGTTAAATACTTTAGACTTTATCAATATCTTCATCAAATAGATAAAAAAATGATTCAATATGTAAAAGGGGTAGGAATATTGATGTTTGTACAATTTGTTGAATATTCATTTTTATTTTTTGTCATTGGACATCCTCACTTTCTAGTGCTTGGAATTTTTATTGGACTTTTTACAGCGGTTCCTTATATTGGGGGACTTATTGCTAATCTAATTGCGATACTTACGGCATTTATGATTTCTAGGCCCTTATTTTATGCAACTTTATTTGTATGTTTGTTTTTCCCTTTGGTTGATGAATATCTTATTTCTCCTAAAATCTATGGTAAGTCTAATGATATTCATCCAGTATTTACTATTTTTCTTCTTAGTATTGGAGGTAGTATAGGAGGAGTTTTAGGTATTATTTTGGCTATTCCAATTTATTTATTTCTTCGTACCACGGTACAGTTTTTTTGGGGAGATGTTAAAAATAGTGCTAGAAGTATCAAAGATGTGTTATAGTAATAATAGTGGGTGAAGGTATGCAATTAAATATAAATTATGATGATTTATACAGACAAATAAAAAATATGGAAGAGCACTTTTTAGATTGTACTAATCTAAATAGTAGTGCGGTTTATTATGGAGCTTATAAAAATTTGGTTGAATTTTATTTTTGGGCAACTTATCAAAACCCCTCTAATAAAAAGATTAATCGAAATCGTTATGTTAGATTTTCTGGAAGGCAACATTTAAATTCTCTTGGCAATAAAAGAATAGAAAATTTTATTTCTAGTCAAAAGAGTCATTTATCTTTTATTAGTTCTACTTTTTTTGATTATGCGGATATTGTAGATGATTTTGTTAGTTCTAAATTTTATGAGAGTATTTATTGGAAAAGTGATCCAGTAATATCAGATTATGAAGAGCAAGATATTTTATATTCTTTTTTTGATGAATGTTGTCCTGGTATGCGTGATTTATTTGATTCTTATCGAGAACGTGGAAAATTTTATAAGCTTCCACAGGCTCCTTTCTTTTCTAACCGTGATGGGTGTACTTTCTACAATCCTATTGAAAATGATAGTGATATTTTTTGTCATCCTAAAATTCGTTCCTTAAAATTTTCTTCTCTTATGGTTCATGAGTTGTCTCATGCTTTAGATTTTTCTCGTTATTCTTTGAAAGCTTCTCCTGTTAATGTGTGCCTTTATCAAATGCGTTCTCCTTTTTGCGAGGTTCCTGCATTTTATCATCAGTTTCGTTTTTATGATTATTTACTTAAAAATGGTATTTATAAAGATGCTGTTATTATAGAATTGACAAGTGAGTTAGTTAAAGCTATAGGAGAGATGGATAATTTGTTACTGCTGTCTTTGCTTCCTCCAGAAAATCTTAGAAAACAAAGTGAATTCTTGTCAAAAAATGAGACTTTATTAACCATATTGGAAAATAGTAAGGAAGATTGTCCAATTGAATTTGATGATAGTAAAGTAGAGGAGGATGAAATGGTTTCTCTTGATGAGGCTATCCAATATAGTTATGGTCCAATTCTTGGCCTTGCTTTGATGGGAGATGAAGAGTTATATAGAAAGTTTTCTATGATTCGAGGAAGTTATTTTGATATCGATAAGTTATCTTCTATTGGACTTTCTCCTCAAGAAGTTCAACAGAAAGTAATGAAAAAATGTGATGATTTTTTAGGGGAATATTTGTAGATTAGTTATTTATAGGAGTTGGTTTTATGGAAACAAATTATAAGAGTGTTGATGTTGATAATTATGTAAGTCAGGGTATTGCTGATGGAGTGTTGAATGTTATAGAAGCAAAAAAGAAGGCTAAAGTTTTTGCAAGACCGGGTGTTGTTGGAGAAAGGATAATTACTTGGAGTGAAGATGATTATCATAATCCTATTATAGAGAGGGAAGATTTTGTTACTTTAGATGAAGAGACCAATCATCCAGGTTGGGTATTGACAAAAATAAATCAGCAAGAAGAAATGGTAGTTGATTCTCATGGTCATTCTAATCAATGGATTATTCGAGATTCTGTATTTCGTAAGAAATATGAAGGTGATTTTTCTTTTCCTGGTATTTTTCAGTCTAAAGGTGTTGTTCAAAGATTGGTGTTAGTCCCTGAAGATATTCAAATTCAGGTGAAGACTGGTGCTACTATGAATATTGCTAGTGGCGGATATTTAAATATTACGGATTTAAACCGTATTTCCGGAATCTCTGAGAGAGACTTTTATGATACTTATCAAGTGGTCTCTAGTCAAAATGAAGATAATAAACAAAGAAATATTTGATTTATAAGTTCTTGCAAAAAGAAAAAAAGTGTGTATCATAAGAGACAATATCTATTGATATTACTTAGTTACATAAATTAGTAGGGGGATTTTATTTATGGACCAAAAAATAACTGATTTACAACTTACAATGGCACTAATTTTAGAAGAAAGAGGAGCCCCTTTAGGAGAAAATCCTGAAAAATTGTTTTCTGCTGGTGCTGATTCTATTAGTATTGTTAATACAGAGAACGGTCGTAATTGGAGATCTAGAACAGAATATTTTGTATCTATTGATGAAAAAAGTGATACTATATCAATTGATACTATTGCTTGTGTTGAGGATGCTAATACTATCGCTGGTTTTAAGGAAGGAATGGATAAAAATGAAATTTCTTGGTGGCAAACAACTACAAGAACTAATGAGAGATATCAAATCATTGATGGTCAGATGCAATATTTGAAAATGGTTTCTCGAGAAAATTCTAAGAGCAATTCTCTTGACGAAGGAGTATCTGGTAGCTCTCATACAGATACAGAAACTGTTATTTATGAATTGCCAGCTGGATACAAAATAACGGATGGTATTAGTGCTTTTACAAGTGAAAAAGCTATAAAAATTGCTGGTAAATAAAAATTATCTAATTTAGGTAATTTTTTAAATTTATTGCAAAAACCAAAAAAGTACTATATAATAAGTATAACTTCTTTGGAAAGAGTATATTTTATGGATTAGATAGAGAGAGTATGGTTGGTGGAAATACTTTATGAAGTAAGATAGAAGACATCCAAGCTACTGGAAGCGGCTAACCTCGTTATTGGTTATTAAGAGTATAAATTAAGGTGGCACCACGGGATTCCCGTCCTTAGAGGTAGCCATCTTTTTATTTTAGGAGGAGATTTTATGATACAAAAACCAAAGGGATGTAATGA
>CALVKW010000109.1 GCA_944333345.1 uncultured Bacilli bacterium
ATTGCTTCATCAAAGGCAATATGTGCCGTATTACTTTTGGGAGAAAGGGCCATTTCTGTTACTATGGTACCTAGGGGAATTCTTGCTTCTGGTAGTCCAACTCTTTCTGCAGCATTAATTGCAGCATCTAATCTTGGACCTATAGCTGGGTTTGCTAGTCCAATATCTTCGTAGGCGATGACTGATAATCTTCTGTAGATTGAGTCTAGGTCTCCTTCTACTGTTAATCTCGCTAGGTAGTGTAGGGCAGCATTTACGTCGCTTCCTCTAATCGATTTCTGTAATCCGCTTAATACGTCATAATGACCTTCACCGTTTTTATCAGAGAAGAAGACAGGCTTATTATTTATTTTTCTTATTTTTTCTTCTGTTATTTTTTTATCATCCGTAGAGTAGAATGCAATCTCTAATAGATTATACGCATATCTTAAGTCGTTTCCTGATAGTTTTGCGATTAGTTCGATACTTTTATCATCTATTTCTATTCCTTCTAAATCTGGGTGCTTTATGGCCTTTTTTAGTCCTTCTATAATATCATTTGTTTCTAATTCTTTTAATTCAAATAATTGACATCTGCTACGTATTGCTGGATTAATAGCATGATATGGATTTGATGTTGTCATACCAATTAAAGTAATTAATCCACTTTCTAATTGTGGTAATAAAATATCCTGTTTATCTTTATTTAATCTATGTATTTCATCCATAATTAGAATCATTCCATCATACATTTTTGCTTCTTCTATTACTACGTCTAAATCTTTTTTGGTATTTACCGTAGCGTTTAAAAAACGATATCTTTCACCTAAATCATTTACAATAGCATTCGCAATCGATGTTTTTCCAATACCTGGTTTTCCATATAAAATCATAGAAAATATTTTTTTATTTTTTACTAGGTTTGTTAATATTTTTCCTTCTCCTACCAAATGTTTTTGACCTATTACTTCTGATAGGGTAGTAGGAGCAAGCTTTAAAGCTAGAGGTTTATTCATAATATCACCATTTCTATTCTATCAAAAAACGTTCGATTTTAAATAGTTATTTTTATTTTTTTATATGCTACATAGTCTTAATTTGTATTTTTTTAAATTTTATTCTATAATTTATATGGTGATACTATGAAAATAGAAGATGCTATTGTTGATTTTATTCAGTATTGTTTATTTGAAAAAGGACTAACTGATCAAACGGTGAAATCTTATCAGAATGATTTGAATGTTTATTTTGAGTTTTTGAGTAATCATGGAATATATAATGTAATAGATATTGCTAGTGATGATATTAAAGAATTTTTAAAGGAAAGAGGAGATACTGAGAGTACTAGCACATTAGCTCATAATTTAACTGTTATTAAGAATTTTCATAAATATTTAATTAAGGAAAATATTGTTAAAGAAGATAGTTCTTTATTTATTTCTAGACCAAAACTTAGAAAAAAGCTTCCGAGAGCTTTAACTGTAGAAGAAGTAGATTTACTTCTTGATATCCCTTTATCTACTCCATTTGACTATCGTAATAAAGCTATGTTAGAATTAATGTATGGTGCAGGACTTAGAGTGAGTGAATTGGTTAGTCTTACAGTCAATCAAGTAGATTTAGAAAATGGTATGATTCGTATCATGGGGAAAGGAAGAAAAGAAAGAGAAATTCCTGTTGGTGAGTATGGAGTATATTATTTAAAACAGTATTTAGAGTGTCGAGGACAATTAATAAAACATCATCATCAAGAAGAAGCTTTATTTTTAAATAATCATGGGAAACAGATTACTAGACAAGGTTTTTTTAAAATCTTAAAAGAATTACTTTTAGAAAAAGGATTGAATCCTAGTGTTTCTCCTCATACACTTAGGCATAGTTTTGCGACTCACTTATTAAGTCATGGAGCCGATTTAAGAAGTATTCAGGAAATGCTTGGACATTCTGATATTTCTACTACTAAAATTTATACCCATGTTAGTGATGAGAAGGTAACAGAAGATTATAAAAAATATCATCCAAGGGAACATAAAGGAGATAGTGAAAATGAAATTTAAACGAATTTTTTTAATGGTATTAGATTCCTTAGGTGTTGGGGAGGCAGTAGATGCTGTTAATTATGGTGATACTGGGGCTAATACTTTAGGACATATTAAGGAACAATATGATTTATTCATTCCTAATTTGAAAAAAATTGGTTTTTTAGATACTTTAAATATGAATGAAAATAAAAATGTTGAAGCTTATTATACTATTGCGAAACCTAAAAATGCTGGTAAAGATAGTTTAAATGGTCATTATGAAATGATGGGGATTGAAAATGATATTCCTTTTAAGACATTTAATCAGGGCTTTACTTTTGATATTTTAAATGGAATTGAACAAGTCACTGGTCGTAGAGTTATCGGTAATAAGTGTTGTCAGGATGACTCTATTATTCAGGAATTAGGTGAACGTCAACAAAATTATGGAGCTCTTATTATCTATACTTCTGCTGATTCTGATTTACAGGTTGCTGCTCATGAAGATTGTATTCCTGTTGCAACTTTATATGAATATTGTGAGAGAATTCGTGCTTTGACATTAAGAGAAGAATGGAGAGTAGGAAGAGTAATTGCTAGACCGTTTACAGGTACTCCTGGTCATTATAAATTACTTCATAGTGGAAGAAAAGATTACTCTGTAAAACCTCCTAAAAAGAGTGTTTTAGATAGTCTTTTGGAGCATCATTATAATGTTATTGGTATTGGTAAAGTGAATGATATTTTTGATGGACAAGGTATTAATAAACAAATGAAGGCTAATAATAATACTGAAGCAATTAATAAGTTTACTGATATTATTGATAAGAATTTTACAGGACTTTGTATGGTTAATTTGGCTGATTTTGACGGTGTGTATGGTCATACTAGAGATGTTGAAGGATATGGTAGAGCTATTGAAGAATTGGATGTTGAAATTCCTATTATCTTAAATAAATTAGATACTGGTGATTTATTAATTATTACTGCTGATCATGGAAATGATCCAACTTTTCCTGGAAATGATCATACCAGGGAAAACGTACCTGTAATTATTTATAGCCGTGATTTTGTAGAGCCAAGGAGATTGGAAACTTTTGATACTCTTGCGAATATTGGAGCAACGATTGCTGATAATTTTGATGTTGAAATGCCACCGATTGGTAAGAGTATTTTGGATGAGTTAGAATAATATGGAAGTTGCTAAAGCATATATATTAGAAGATAACCCTCAAATTTTATCCATTGATAGTAGTATTGATTCTAATTTTAGCTCTGAATTAAATTTGAGAGGTAGTTATATTTTTGGAGAAAATGTCACTAATTTTATTCACCATCAATATAGTAAATATTGGGATAGAGGGATTCCAGTTATTCATATTGCTGATGAAATTATTCCATTAGAGGATGGTGGTGTTTCTTCTTTAAAAAAATCACTTTCTTTGTTTTTACCATTTCATATCTCTGTGGATAAAAAGAGAGAGGTAATGGATACTATAAAACAATTACAAGATACATATAATTTTATTAATAAGAATATTTATTATATTAAAGATAAACAGGATTTTGGATATGATTATGAATGTTATCCACCTTATCTTCCGCGGACTTCTATCCCTTTTTCGAAAGTTGTAGATATTTTTTTAAGAGATGCTACTAATACTTCAACAGAAGAAGAAAAAGTAATGTTTCATAAGTTTCGAGATTTTGATTTAAAATCAGTGTTATTAGATGAAGATATTTATAAATATCCAATTAATCACGAACAATGTGGAGTAGTGATAGTAGGGGAGAAGGAGTACTTAGAAGCTACGGTAACGAAAAGATTTCATGAAGATGAAATTATGTATCAATTATCTAAGTTGTTTCATAAAGATTTAACACTTGATGATTTTTCCTGTTTTGATGCGGTTTCTGAACATAATTTTGTTATTGCTTTTATTCGGTCTCAATCTATCGATGCAGTTTTTCCAACACAAGTAAATTCTTATCAGTATAATGTATTGTCTAATATATCTAATTGTCTTGATGCTATATATCGTGAAGATGGTATACTTATTTCTCAAAATATTGCGAAAGTATTACCTTCAGGTAAAGTTATAGATAATGGACTTCTTTCTTTTCGAGAAATGGCTGATGAATGCTATCAAAGATTTTTAATTGGAGAAGGGGAGAGAGTAGGAGAAGAGCAAAAGAAAACACCAACTAAATAAGAAGGTGTTTTTTTATTGCAAGTCCCCTACTTTGATTTTTTAAAACTTTGGCAGATTGTTTCTTCTGCCTTTTTACAGCAATCTCCATCACACGTAGAGCTTATTTTTACTTCATTCAATTCACAACAACCATTATCACAGTTATTATGTTTACATGTTGCTACGTCACATTTAATTGTTCCTTTGTTCATTATAATACCTCCTTAACTATATTATTTCCTAGAATATATAAATTATGTAAAAAACTAGAATGCTCTCAAATGAATCGAGATGGACAATTTTACCCGTCTTTTTTTATTTCGATTGATTTTAGAGAAATGCTCTGAAATGAATTAAGGTGGATAATTATCCATATTATTTATTTTCGTTTTAAATTAGAACACTCCCCCTATTTTAATTTCAGAATAGAAGAGGGGATGTATACCTTTTTTGTGGGTTATTATATATAATGGAAGTAGTTAATCATGATTAATTAAGATATATATAATGATATATAATATTATAGATAATATGATATATAATAAAATATTAAAACAAATAAATTTTAAATTTATTTGTATTTATTGATTTATATAATTATATATTATCCAATTATAAAAATATTATTTATTATTACGGTATAATATATGAAAGTTATTTTTATTTAATAAGCGTAGTATTCATATAGTAAATATTAGATAATTGCTATGTATTTTATTATATATCTT
>CALVKW010000110.1 GCA_944333345.1 uncultured Bacilli bacterium
ACCATATTCCAATAGAAGAATTAAATATGAAAGACACAATATTAAAAAATCAAGAGCGAATGAAATGAGTTCATCTATACTCTTGATTTTTTAATTTGTGTGATTAGGATTAATTTTACCAACAAAGTTCACCTTTGTTGCTTATCAATTAATAAATTCGGATATCATTTTCGGATTTCCTAACTTAAATTGACCTTTTTTCTAAAAAATAATAACACCTATTTGTGGTGTTATTATTATCTTTATTAGTTTTTCCATCGCCAATTTTTAATATATGGTAAGTCTTCTCCATTTTGTCTAATGTAGGCTTTATGTTGTTTTAGCATATCATTACACCAAGTGATTAATACTTTAGATGTTTTTTGATATCTTGGAATATGAAGTAGTGCATCTATTACTAAATGGAATCTATCAATTTCATTTTGTACTCTAATATCAAAAGTTGTGGTGATAGTACCTTCTTCTTGATATCCGTGTATATACATATTTCTATTTGTTCTACTATAAGTTAGTTGCTCTATTAGGGATGGATAACCATGGAAGTTAAATATTACTGGTGTATCTTTGGTAAATAATTTATCATATTCTTCTTCTGTTAGTCCGTGTGGATGTTTTCTTCTAGGGGCTAATTTCATTAAGTCTACAACATTAATTACTCTAATTCTAATATCTTTTACACAAGTTCTTAATATATCTACTGCTGCTAGTGTCTCTAGGGTTGGAGTTTCTCCACAACAAGCCATAATGATATCTGGTTTTCCTCCGTCATTACTAGCGAAATCCCAAATACCAATTCCTCGCATACAATGTTGTTTTGCTGCTTCTTTATTTAGCCATTGAGGTCTTGGATGTTTGCTGGCAACGATGGCGTTAATTTCATTTTTGGTTTTCATTACATGATCTAGAGTATAAAGTAAGCAGTTGGTATCTGGTGGCAAATAGATTCTTGTAATTTCTGACTTTTTCGTTGCTAGATGGTTTAAGAATCCTGGATCTTGGTGAGTATAACCATTATGATCTTGTTGGAAAGTATGTGATGTTAATAAGATATTTAGTGATGCAATTGGAGCTCTCCATAGAATTTCTCTTGTTACTTTTAACCATTTGGCATGTTGAGAAATCATTGAATCTACAATTCTGATAAATGCTTCATAACTGTGAATTATCCCATGTCTTCCAGTTAGTAAATAACCTTCTAACATACCTTCACATACATGTTCTGATAAGTAGGAATCCATTACTCTTCCTTCTGGAGATAAAAATTCATCTGTTTTATATATTTTTCCATTCCAAGTTCTGTTTTCCTTTTCAAAAATATGATTTAATCTGTTAGATAGTGCTTCATCAGGACCAAAGATTCGGAAATTCTTATGTTCTTTATTTAACACAAATAAATCTCTAATGTAGTTTCCTAATTCTATCATATCTTGTTTATCTACACTTCCTGGAGTTGGTACTTGGACAGTATAATTCTCCCAGTTTGGTGTGATTAATTCTTTTAACATTACTCCTCCATTGGCATAGTCACTGTTTCCCATACACTTTGATGGTGTCGGTACTAACTCTTTAATTTCTTTTAAGACTCTTCCTTTTTTTTTTTTTTTTTCTTCTGGGTGATAACTTTTTAACCAGGCTTCGAGTAATGGAATATTCATAGGATTATCTCTTGTGATGGTAATTGGAATCTGATGTGCTCTGAAACTTCCTTCTACTTGATGTTCTTCTATTTCTCTTGGCCCCGTCCATCCTTTTGGCGTTGTTAAAACTATCATTGGCCATTCATGATCTACTGTTGCTTGTCCTTTAATATTTTGTATTTCCTTTATTACTTTATCTAGTGTTTTGGCCATTTCTTCATGCATTTTTAATGGGTCATGTCCTGATACGAAATATGGTTTCCAGCCATGTCCATAGAAAAAGTCTTCCATTTCCTCTTCTGTCATTCTTCCAAAGACTGTGGGATTAGATATTTTATAGCCATTTCTATGTAAAATTGGTAATACATAACCATCGGTTTTAGGATTTATGAATTTGTTTATGTTCCAAGAGGTAGCAAGAGGACCAGTTTCTGCTTCTCCATCTCCAATTACACAAGCAACAATTAATTCTTTATTGTCTAAGACCGCACCGGCAGCATGAGCAAGACTATATCCAAGCTCTCCTCCTTCATGAATAGATCCTGGTGTTTCTGGTGCAACATGAGAAGATACTCCCCCTGGGAAGCTAAATTGTTTAAATAGTTTTTTTAGTCCAGCTTCATCCTCTGTGATATTTGGATAGAATTTACTATAAACTCCTTCTACATAACTATTTGCTATCATCGCCTCTCCACCGTGGCCAGGTCCTGATATATACATCATTTTTAAATTATTCTTTTTAATCACTCGATTTAGATGCATATAAATAAAATTTTGTCCAGGTGCAGTTCCCCAGTGACCTACAACATTTGGTTTTACATCATTACTTGTTAGGGGTCTTTTTAGTAGAGGGTTATCTAATAAATAAAGTTCTCCTACTGATATATAATTTAATACTCTAAAATATTTGTCCATTAATTTTAATTCTTTTTTTGAAAGTGTTGCCATAACATATCTCTCCTATCTTAATCATTATATATCAAAATTGATATTTTTAAAAGGTAAAAAAAAGACAAATTAATTATAAATTTGCCTTTTTTCTTTATTATGTTGATTTTATGTTTTTTCTTGGAGTAAAAATACGTTTTAAAAGAGATTTTTTCTTTTTGGAAGGTGTGGATTTATTTTGTGTTTCTTTATTTGCTAGATTATTTTCATATGGTGCAAATAGCCTGTGTTGTAGAGCTTCAAAATCTTCTCTTATCCTTCTTTGTTCTTCTTCTTTTTTTCTTCTATCTTCTAGGGATGGTCTTAGAATTATTCCGTCACTATCTCTAGTAATTCGGTAATTACTACTTTCATTTTTTAAATAGGCTAACAGACTTTCTTGGTCTGGTATATCTTCAAAAAATTCAATGATATACCTAGTTTTATTTTCTTCTTGTTGTTTACTTTTTTTATCTTGAAATTCCTTTATTGTTTTCCCTTTTAAAACTATTTGATAATCACTATTAGAACAAGTCATGCAATCTAATATGGTATCTTGTCCAAAGGGATCCATATCGCTACATGGCCTTTTCGTTTCTTTTACTATGTCTAATATTGCGTGATTTTTTATGTAAGAGGTCACTTCTCTTCCAGGGTATATAATTTTTATATTTTTCTTCCAACTCGCATCTATTATTTTTTCTTCCATACTTTCTCCTATTCTACACTTTTAAGGGATTCTATCATATCTATTTTCTTTAGTGAAAAATATAAAATAATGTTTACTAATATTGCAAAAGCTGCAGTGATTAATATTGCATATATGTAACTTGCTACAGCAATGGTTGGATCAAACATTAACATATCAATCTCACAAGTTTTTATAATATACATTGTTAAGATATTTCCTATACCTAGTCCTAATAGAATTCCAATTATTGTTAAAATTGTATTTTCTCTATTAATATACTGGTATACTTCTTTATCATAGAATCCTAAAACCTTAATTGTTGCTAGTTCTCTTCTTCTTTCACTAATATTTACACTAGATAGATTATATAATACTACAAAAGCTAAGGTTCCTGCTGAAATAATTAAAATTAGAGAAACATAAGCAAAACTATCCATGGTATCATCAAAAATATGTCTTGTTGATGAAGTGAATGTTATACTTGATACTCCTGCAATTTCTTTTAATTCATTGGCGAAGGTCTTTTCTTCATTTTCGGTCATCTCTTCTGTTTTTATTAATACTGTATTATAAGTATCTTCTTTATAAGACTCTTTTGGAAGATAGATATAGTGAAATAAATAATTTTCTGTAATGTGTGATATTTTTTCTTTATAACTATCTGTTCCCGTAAACTCTAGTGTATCACTTTCCTCTACTTCTAATAGATTTGCTAATTTTTCTGTGATAATAATACCATCATCTAAATTATATTTCGTCTTTGCTCTTCTATCTTGTAACTTGATAAAACCACTAGAATCTTCTGCAGGTATCATTAGTGTTACTGATTGATTGGTGTCTTTATTATCAATTGTGATTGACTCTTCTTGTACTCTTAAGGTGTCTGTTACTTTTTTATTTTCTTTTATTTGTTCTATGGTGTCTTCGGTCGCTTGTTCATTTAAGGAAATGGATGCTTGATAAGTAAAAATATCTTCATACTGATGAGGTACCATTTTTACGATACAATCTTTTAGTCCAAATCCAGCAAGTATTAATCCCGTACATCCAGCGATTCCAATAATCGTCATTAAAAATCTTTTCTTATAACGGAATACATTTCTAACTGTTACTTTATGGGAGAATGATAGATGGTTCCAGATGATTGGAATTCTTTCTAAAAGCACTCTTTTTCCTGCTGCTGGTGCTACTGGTCTTAATAAATTGGCAGGAGACTCTTTTAATGTTTTTCTACACGTATAGATAGTTGCTCCTAAAGTACAAAGAAGCGCTATTATCATTCCTTGGAAAGTAAGAGATGCATAGTAACTTAATCTAATATCTCCAATTCGGTACATGTTTTTATACATTTCAAAGCATAAATCTGGTAGAAGTCTGTAACCAATTAATACGCCAATCATACCTCCTATGATTGTTGCTAGAGAGGCATAAAGTATGTATTTAAACATGATAGCTGAATCTTTATAACCTAAAGACTTCAATGTACCAATTTGACTTCTTTCTTCTTCTACCATTCTTGTCATTGTTGTCAAACAAATTAAGACAGCAACAATAAAGAATACTAGTGGGAAAACTTTGGCTACATTATCAATTCTTTCTGTATCTTGTTCATATTGATAAAAACC
>CALVKW010000111.1 GCA_944333345.1 uncultured Bacilli bacterium
CATTGAAAAGGTAAAAACAAGATTCTTGTACCTTAAGAGCGAGTCTTAAGTTTAAAAAAAGGAGGTATACGAATGAACGCTGTAATTAAAGTTGGAGGAAAACAATATTACGTAACAGAAGGATCTGAAATTTTTGTAGAAAAATTAAACGCAAATCCTGGTGATGTTGTTAAATTCGACCAAGTATTAATGCTTGATAGTAAAATAGGAAGTCCTTATCTTACTAATGTTACTGTAGAAGGTAAAGTTATCAAAAACGGTAAAAATAAGAAAATCACTGTCTTCAAGTATAAATCTAAAGACAGATCTAACCGTAAGAAACAAGGACATAGACAACCTTATACAAAAATTGAAATTACTAAAATTAATGGTTAAATATGATTCAAGTAAAAGTAGAAAAAGAGCATGCTAAATACAAGAAAGTGACAATTTTAGGTCACGCTATGTATGATGACTATGGAAAAGATATTGTTTGCAGTGCTGCAAGTAGTATTGTAACAACCACAGTAAATGGTATTTTAGCATTAGATAAAGGTAGTCTAAGTTATATGGTTAGTAAAAAGGGAATCAGTATTAACATAAAAAATGAAGATGCTACAACCCAGATACTAATTGGAAATATGGTTAGTCTTTTAAAAGAGTTGGAAAATAATTATCCGGCGAATATCGAAGTAAAGTAAGGAGGAGAATTATGGAATTTTTGAAGTTGAATATCCAGTTATTTGCTCACCATAAAGGTCAAGGTTCTACATCTAACGGACGTGATTCTGCAGGACGTAGACTTGGAGCAAAAGCTGCAGACGGAGAATTTGTAACAGCAGGTTCTATCATATATCGTCAACGTGGAACAAAAGTATTCCCAGGAACAAATGTAGGTCGTGGAAATGATGATACTTTATTCGCAACAGTTGATGGAATTGTTAAATTTGAACGTGTAGGAAGAGACAAGAAACAAGCTTCAGTTTATCCAGTTGGAGAATAAAGAAAAGGGACCGAATGAATAGGTTCTTTTTTGTTAATTAAAAGGAGAATAAGTATGAGATTAGATGATATTTACATAAAAGTCGATAATCAGATGTTAGCAGAAGGAATGATGCTAAACCCATTTGGAATTTACACACAAGAAGAAAAAGAAAATATGACAAGATCATTTCAAAAAGCAATATTAGATTACAGTAGGCAAAAATTAATGGAAATTCCAGGTGAAGAATATCTAGAAGGAAATCTAGATTGTATTTTTGGGAGAATGGATAAACATTTAAGCCCAAAAACTCAAGAAAAATTCTATCAACACTACGTACACTGTATGTTAAACTTTTATAATAATATTGAAGGAAAAAATGTATTATGGGAGTTAACAGATGATGAAACGGTATTAGAGCCAAGAATTGTTAAAGATGGGACACATCTTACTTTTTTACAAACAACAAAAGATATTTCTAATGAAAGAACGGCACTATGGATGAATGATTTCCTTTCAAAAAAATACATACGAACTGTAAAACCAAAAGTACAAAGCAAAAAATAATTTCCATATTAACTATCTTTATGATAAAATGAAACAAGATAGAGGTGATAAAATGGATGATACAAAAATAACAGTAACAACACCAGATAATAAAACATTCCAAGTAGAAGTATTAGATATTTTTAATGTCGTAGGTTATGAAGGAAAAGATTATATTTTATATACTTTAGGAGAAGAAATAGATGAAGATCATGAGCAAGCGTATGTCTCTATATTAGAAGAAGACAACAATAATTTTAATTTAACAGAAATTAAAGATGACAAAGAATGGGAAGCTGTCCAAAAAGCCATTGAAGAGGGGATAGCTATGGAGACAGAAATAAATGAATAATTCAGATAGGGTATATAAAGAGCTTCTCCAAAAAAATCTTTCTACACTAAAAAGATCTATGGATATTTTATCAAGAAAACGCAGTGGTCTAACAGATAGAAGGCCTGCAGAAATAGAAGCCTTAAGATTACAGTATAAACAAATAGAAGAAGAATTAGAAAAGTTTGAGGCAAGAAAAGACTTCTCTAAACGAAAAGAAAAAAAGTTAGATCGTCTAGATGAAAAAGCAGATAAAATTATCGCAAAAAAAGAAACCCATGAGAAAAAAATAGAAGACTTGCAAGAGCTAAGGAAAAAGCTAAAAACAGCAAAAGGATCACGGAAAATAGATAAAAATATAGAACACCAACATAGAATCATAAGACATTTACAGAAAAAGAATGCAAGAATTGATTTTCGTCAAAAGGTAATTATGTTACCTAAATATTATCGTATTCAGAAAAAAGATAAGATGTTAAATAAACAACAAGGAAGAGTGAATTTATCTACAGATAAACTTTTGATTAACGAACATCTACAGTCACAATTAGACCCTCAAAACAGTGTCATAGATCGTATAAAATCTGTTGTTTATGATATAAAAGGGAACCATTATGCCAAAAAAATAGCTAGAGCAGAAAAATTGTTAAAAGCAATGCAAGAAAAAAACAGTATAATAGGAATGTTCGGAGCTAGAGTGACCGTATTACCAAAAAGTGCAATTGAAAAACTACGCCGAAGAAAGAAAAGAATCCGAAAAAACACAGCATGGGAAGGAACTATAAATCATTCGGATTCTCAAGAAAAACAACTTCCAACGGTATACCATCCAAAGAATGATCAAGAATTAAGTAGGATGATGGGCGAATACGTAGCACAAGGGAATCCCCAAAAAAGTTCCCCAATAAAATAAAGAAAATAATTTCTTTTCTTTTATAGTTTGAAATGGTATAATATAGCGAAAAGGAGGGGCGTATATGTTTGTAGATGAAGTTGAAATTAGAGTAGAAGCAGGAAATGGTGGAGACGGATGTACTGCCTTTCGACGTGAAAAATTTGTTCCAATGGGTGGACCCTATGGGGGAAATGGTGGCCATGGTTCTGACATTATCTTTAAAGTAGATGAAGGACTTCATACCCTTCTAGATTTAAGATATCAAAAATTAATTAAAGGGAAAAAAGGAGAAAATGGTCGAGGTAAAAATCAACATGGAAAAGGAGCCGAACCAATAGTTATCAAAGTGCCTCAAGGAACAGTAGTAACTGACTTAGATACTGGCTTAATTATTGCTGATTTATCTAAAAAGGATAATCAAGAAATTATTGCTAAAGGTGGAAGAGGCGGACGTGGAAATACGGCCTTTAAGACACAAACAAACACCGCACCAGATTATTCAGAAAACGGAGAAGAAGGTGAAAGAAAGAACCTAAAAGTAGAAGTAAAAATGCTAGCAGATGTTGGTCTAGTAGGACTTCCAAGTGTTGGAAAAAGTACGATTATTTCTATGGTATCAAGATCCAAACCCAAAATAGCGGCATATCACTTCACAACCTTAACCCCAAATCTTGGAGTTGTAAAAGCAAGCGATGGAAGAAGCTTTGTTATGGCTGACCTTCCAGGACTAATCGAAGGAGCTAGTGAGGGCGAAGGATTAGGCGATAAATTCTTAAAACACATCGAAAGAACGAAAGTAATCGCTCATGTAATCGATATGAGTGCAAGTGAAGCAAGAGACCCATATGAAGATTATGTGTTAATTAATAAAGAATTAGAAGCTTTTAACGAGAAATTAATAAAAAAGCCACAGATTATCGTAGCCAACAAAATGGATTTACCAAATGCCAAAGAAGAATTAGAACGCTTTAAGAAAAAAGCAGGAGATGTTGAAATCTATGAAGTATCCGCAGCCACAAATCAAGGACTTCAACAAGTAATTGATCGCTTAGCCGATTTAGTAGATGAAGTACCAAATAGTCCATTATATGAAGATAGCCAAATAGAAAGTCATGTACTATATAAATTCAAAAAAGAAGAACCATTTACTATTACAAGAGATGATGACGGCACCTGGGCAATTCAAGGAAAAGAAGTAGAAAGAATTTTCAAAATGACTAAGTTTTCTTCTGATGAGGCAGCCTATAAATTTGCTAAAAAACTAACAAGAATGGGAATCGATCAAAAACTAGAAGAATTAGGTGCAAAAGAAGGAGACCAAGTAAGAATATTAGATTTTTACTTTGACTATAGAAAATAATTGACAAAGATAAAAATTAGAGTATTCTATATAAATAAAGAAAGAGAGATAATTTATGGAACTAGAACAATTAAAAAGCGAAGCAGAAAATTTTGCAGAAAGAGTAACGGGGATTAATAAGTGGATTAAATCAAATCCACAAGAAAAAGATCCTAATGCATATGAAATTATGGATTGTAATGTTAGTTTAGCTGAATTATTTAGTGAATATGCAGAAGTAGATTATTCAAGAGTGTTACAAAATGCAGCAGCTAAACATCCAGAAATAGAGCCATGCTATTTTGGAGTAGTAGAAATGGATTCATTACGTGATACTGCACATCATCCTTTTTTTCAAAGCAAAGAAGCTAATGATTTGTATTGTGCAGTGAAAAGAAGCCAACTTTCTATGGATTATGAAATTCCAGAGGATATGGAAACGAGAAGAATAAAAAAAGAATTACTATGTAAAAGTATGAGTGTACCTTTTTATATTTGGCAAGTACAGCGTGAAAATCCAGACTATAAGTATGATAATGCTGCAGAATTTAGTGGTATGAAAGCTATGCTAGATATTTATAAGTCAGAAGGAAATACTCAATTTGTTCCTGAAATAGAAGCAATGTTCAATGTTATTGAAAAAAATTACAAATATAGTAATAAAATAACTGATACAAAACGCTGAGATGAAAAAGTAAACGCAACTTTGAAAAGTTAAATGCAACTTTTTATATGATTTAATGTTGATAACAAATAA
>CALVKW010000112.1 GCA_944333345.1 uncultured Bacilli bacterium
TGAAGAATTCATCCCACTCTCCATCAGTAAAATGATAATTATTAAGTTTTTCTAATTGTCTTCTTAAGTTAAGAATTAATTCATCTTCAGAGTCAATATTTAGTCTTTCATAACCCTGTTCAACTAAAGTTTTAATTAATTCTTTTTCAAGAGCATCTTCACTTTGATAAGATGTAGCTACTCTATTTAATCCTGTATATTCAGCTAATACAGTAGAGTTATCATTTTCGCTTATTAAACCTATACTACTCATAATTTTTCAACTCCTTTACTTCAATAATATCTTCCTTTGGAATTTCTTCAAAAACATATGTTGCTTTAAATAAATGTGCATCTTTATCTTTCATCGCTTTATTCAACATAAATGAATAAATTTCTGATAAAGTATAGTCATTAATATTACTGAATTTTATTCTAAAAATAACAGCAACTGGAATTCCTAATAATGATATTTTTTTATAAATAGGATTATCATATCCTAATACATCTGGTAATAATTCACCACCATAATTATCTAACATCCAAAATCCATTTTTAATAGTAATATCATCAATATCACCAATTACAAAATGAATGGACTTATACTTATCATCTTTTAACTGATTTTTTACTTTTTCATATATTGCAATATAATTATTACCTAAAATATCTTTTGTTGGTTCTAATAATATGTCGATAATTTCATCCGAACTGCTTGGGACAAATAAACCTTTTTCATAAAACAATTCTTTATTATAAGTTCTACTGGCATGAATGCATTTAAAATAATAATCTTTCATCATTTGGTTTAAATAAGTAAATAAGCCTGATCCATCACTAATTTTAATTTTTTTACTTATGAATGAATTTTCCAATTTATCAAAATCAGTTTTAACAAACTTCAATAATTCTTCTGGATAAGACTCTAAATCATTTAGATCAACTGTTTTATTCATTAGCATATTCCTCAAAACTTAATAATTTATTTCTATAATACTCATATTGTTTTCTTCTTAATTCTATTTCTGCAGGAAGACCACAACTAATATCATTTATTATATTGTAAAAATGGTCAAGTTTTTTAACTATTTCATCCTGTTCTTCTAACGAAACAATTGGAACTATAATTTCCTCAATAGATGGTACGCTTGAATGTACTACTTTGCTTTTTACTTTACCCTTACCTTTTTGAAAAACAGCATCTTTTGTGGACAAAGCATAAGATAAATATTTGCCATTTTGATTGTGTTTCATCACAACGATATCGCCTCCAGCATAGCACACATCATTACCTGTGTAGGCAATTGTTTTTGATATTTCTTCTACACTTTCACCTGTAATAGCAAATAACAAATCATTATTAGTAAATGTTTTAGGGTTACTCACTACATCTTTAAAAGTATGTGACTTGCAATCATTAAACCATATATCATATGTTGTATATATTTCACCATATCTAACACAAGGAATACCATCATCAGTAACTTGATCTCTTTTTATACCATTGCCTCTATATATCTCAGTTTTAATATCCTTTAATTTTAACCATTTTACATCTGATCTATTTTCAAATTTAAATATTTTGTCACGCCAAAACTCGTATTGACTCTTTCTCGCTTCTAGCTCCGCTTCTAGCTCCGCTTCTAGCTCACCAAATTTATCAAGAATTTTTACTATTTCGCGTTGAATATCTAAAGGAGGAATTGCTATTTCAAATTCTTCTAATGTTTTTAAAACAATATATGTCATGGCGGCTTCATTTTTGTTACTATCTAAATATTGTTTTAAATCATTAGACAAAACATGATATAAATATTTAACGTCAACTGTGCTCAAAAATTCGGTTAAAACATAGGTCCTTTGATAAGCCTCAAACTTGCCATTATAATATTTTACATCTCCAACATTTGCGTTACCTGCAATTAATAGTGCTTCTGCATCCCATCTATATTTGTTAATTTTGAAAATTTCTTTAGCAGTAGTGAAAAAATTGTATTTTCCATCTCCAACAGCCTCATTGGCATTTAATTTTCCTGTTTCAATTTTACACAAATCTTTTAATTTTTTAAGCTCAACACCATTGGGACACGATTTTTTTATTAAATCATATATATTACTCATAGTCATCGCCCTCAAGTTCTCTTATGATTTGCTCAAGTTCATTTCTTAATTTTTCTTGTTTTGGAACAATATCTGATAATCTTTTATTGATTTCTTTAATATCAATATCGTTTTTATCAATCATATTTTTTAAATAAGAATTAACCGAAATATTATAATTATTTTCTTTAATTTCTTCATATGAAGCTAAATGTGACTTGTTTTCTACATTCGTCCTTTTCCTTAATAAATCCATTATATTATTTATATTTTCATCTGATAATTTATTAATATTAGTTCCATTCTTCATTTTATTCAGATTTGGAACGCATTCACTTGATGCATCAACAAATAAAATGTTATTATCTACCTTATTTTTCTTTAAAACAATAATACATGTTGCAATCGATGTTCCAAAGAACAAGCCTGATGGCAACTGAATAATAGTATCAATAAAATTATTATCAATCATATATTGTCTAATCTTTTGTTCAGCTCCGCCTCTATAAAGTACACCTGGAAACTCAACAATAGCTGCAGTTCCCTTTGGAGATAGCCATGATAACATGTGCATGGTAAAAGCAAAATCCGCTTTAGATTCAGGAGCTAAAACACCAGCAGGTGCAAATCTTTCATCATTAATTAATATAGGATTAGATTTACCTGCCCAATGAATTCCATATGGAGGATTAGAAACAATTGCATCAAATGGTTCATCATTCCAATGAGCTGGATGAATTAATGTATCTCCTCTTTCAATACTAAAATTATTGTAATTAATGTTATGTAAGAACATATTTATTCTAGCTAAGTTGTAAGTTGTAAGATTAATCTCTTGACCAAAGAATCCCTCTCTTACATTTTCTTTTCCAAGTATCTTAGCAAATTTTAAAAGTAATCCTCCTGATCCACATGCTGGATCGTATACTTTATTAACAGAAGTTTTATCCATAATAACTATTCTTGCAAGTAATTCTCCAACTTCTTGAGGAGTAAAGAATTCTCCCCCCGATTTACCTGCTGATGAAGCATACATTGTCATCAAGAACTCATATGCATCCCCAAATAAATCAATGTTATTATCTTCATAATCTCCAAAATTTAAATCTCCTATTGCATTTAATAATTTAACAAGTTTTTCATTTCTTTCATCAACTGTATTACCTAATTTATTATCAATAGTAAAATCATCAAATAAACCCTTAACATCATCTTCTGATGCAGATCCTCTTGCTGATGATTCTATATTATTAAACACATTAGATATTACTACATTTAAATTTTCATTTTTATCTGCACCTTTTTTAATATTGCAGAATAATTCACTTGGTAATATAAAGAATCCTTTTTCTTCAAGTATTTGTGATTTTCCAAGTAATGCTTCTTCATCAGAAATATTTCTATATTGAAAATCTGTAATACCTGCTTTTCTTTGATTCTCATTAACATAGTTTTCAATGTTTTCTGATATAAATCTATAAAATAACAATCCTAAAACGTATTGTTTAAAATCCCATCCATCTACAGAACCTCTTAACTCATTTGCTATTTTCCAAATAGTTTTATGAAGTTCTTCACGTTCTTGTTCTTTTTTGTTACTCATTTTCCTACCTCTTTTACTAATTAAATAGTTCTTTCACAATTAAATCTTCAGAATGTAAATTATTATTTTTTCCTAATAATAAATTCTCATAAAATTTAATTAAATAACTTTTATCCTCTTTTATATTTAAATAATTATTGAAATAATTACTTCTTACTAGTGCATTTCTAAAATATACTGATTTATCTTTAAACAATGAGTTATCTACAGTGTACCCTAGACTAATTAAATATTTTTCTATGAATACTGCTGTTGTTCTAGTATTACCTTCTCTAAAGGGGTGTACTTGCCAGATATTAGATGTAAAATCAGTAATATTTTTAATGACTTCTACAATAGACATAGCTTTATAGTTTTTCTCTTTTTCTAGACTAATATCATATTCTAACGATTCTATTAATGTTTTGCAGTCTCCATAGGCAACTGAATCATTATTTAATATTTTTTCATGTTTAGAAAAATCAATTTTTCTAAACTTTCCTGCAAATTCATATACATCTTGAAATAAATATTCATGAATATACTTTAGATAATCTACTGACAATTCGAAATTATCTTGATCTAGCAACTCTACAATTCTCATAGACACAAAGTCACATTCTAATTCATTATGATTAATATATTTTTGGTTTTCTTTTGTGGTGTAATACTCTCTTAAACTTTGTTCTACTTCTTTGAGTGTTAATTCACCTAAAATATTTTTCTCACTAATCTGTTCAAGATATTTAGATGGTTTTAAATTATCTACCTGTTGCAATCCTATCGCCATATCCCATTGCAATTGTTTTATATAACCTTTAGGTTTTGTTTCTTCTTGATAGGGATTCATACTAGAATCTAAATCTTTTTCACTCATATAACTTCACCTAACATTTCTATATCATTGTACCATATTATCTGTATTTTCTAAAGGGCTTTTCAAAATTATAGTGTAGTAACACAACTAAATTTATGTACTTTTTGATGTCCCTAATTTTTTTAATTTCTAAGATTTTTATGTACATTTTCATGATGCCATGTTCAGCAGGATAACTGTGTCTGACAAACAACATCGCCAGTGGCGAGTTTGACCGTATTATAAGGATTTTAGAAGATTGTAATTGTCCGACAATGTCTAAATTGTCTGACTTTTGTCTAA
>CALVKW010000113.1 GCA_944333345.1 uncultured Bacilli bacterium
CTTCCTTTTCTATAATACTAGCATCTTTTGCTTTATATCCAGTTACCATTAAGTAATCAAATAAGTTTGATGTATCAATAGTATCAATTTTAGTAGAAACATCTAAAATATGTGTGAAGTCTTGGTAGCAAGCAAAATGATACCCCTCTTTTTTCTTCTCTTGTAATCGTTTACTACTAGTTAATATATTATAACTAATACCCAAAAAGATGTGGTCTTTTAAATTTTTATCATCTAATAAATCAAATAGTTCTTCTATAACATCTTTTTCTTTCCAAAGTTTTTCTTTGATAGGAATCATGTAATTGCCTATTTTTTCTTTTCTGCAAATTGCTCTTAAAACTATTTGATTTAGAATCATAATTATTACTTTTAGTTTTTCTTTTTCTACTTTTAACTCTTCATCTACTCTTTTTACTAAACTATGTTTATACATATTTATTTGTTTTACTTGTATTAAAAGAGCCGTTTCCCATAAATTTTCTTGATATGGAACTTGATTTAATACAAAACTTTTCTTTTCTTCTAATAATTTAGTTATGATTTTTTGTTCTTCTTTATATTTTCTGAGCCAGGTTTTGATAGCAGTTTGTAATACTGGTAGCTTTTTACTTAGGTCTGTCGTTATATTTATTATCACTTCTTCTGCATTTTGTTCTGTTACTTTCTTTTGATCAAATGTAATAATAGCCTTTGCATATTCTTTAGTGATGTTTATCATTTCTTTTTTTCTAACAAAACTAGCATTACTTTCTATTATTTCCCTTACTTGCAATTCATCTAGTAATTCTAAACGCATTCCTTCTTGCTCTATTTCTATGGCATTTCTATCTGGAATGACTCCATCTCCTAGGGTTTCAAATTGACCATGATAAAATACTTCCACATAGTTGTTTATATATTTTTTTAAGCATTCTACTTCAAAGTTTTTGTATTCTGTATCAATAAATAAAGATAAGGCATAGGAGGTTAAACATTTCTTTTTATGTTCAAGATATCTTGTGATTAAATTTTTGGTCATCTTTTTCCCTCCTTATCTTATGCTAGGTAAATTATAGCATACTTTTTCTTTCTTTCCTATCTTTAATCTGCAGTTTTTACTCTTACTGTAATAATTGATTTCTCATTTACAATTGGATAAGTATAATCTAACTTAGGATCTTGTTTATAAAACATTATCTTTTCACTTGATGAACTATCCATTTTAAAACTAAATTCATTAATATGTGCATAGCCATTTACATTTTCTGTGTTTTCACTATTTGGTATTCTATGAAGATAATTTTTGTTAGTCATATCTAAATAAATTTTTTTAGGTTTAAATGAAACGATAACTTTTGCAGAAAAGCATTTTTCTTTTTCTGTATCTGTTAATGCAAGATACTCTTCAGGCGTTAGTCTATCTCCTACTTCGTAATCTGAAAATGCTTTTTCTACTTCATAGAATGTTGCGGTATTTGTTAAATTTAAAGTGAAGTATTTATCTCCTACCGCATCTTCGATATTGTAAGAAAAATTACTTGTTTCAACTCCTATTGTATAAGTTGCAGATAATTCTTTTTCATAAGGGGCAGTTGACTTAGCTTTTGTGGTTACTTCTACTTCGTCTCCTTCACGAAATTCTTCTTTTGGAACTACCGTTATTTGATAGCTATCTGTTCCAGATGTTTTATAGACTACTCCATTTGTTTTACTAAGTGTACAAGTTACTGTATCTGGACAACTAACTTCAATATTATATGTAATATCACTGGTCGTAGATTTTAACGCATTCTTTTTATTATTTACATCAACTGTCAAAACATAATTATTTACTCCATCCCAGTTGCTAATTTTATACTGTTTTCCGTTCATTGCTAATACTGTACTGTTAAAATAAAACTCATTACTTTCTAAGATGTGATTATGCACAATATTGTAGATATAGCGAGCAAAAGTAGTTCCAAATAATAGAACTAAAATTGCTATTACTAAGATTAGTATGCTTAATTTTTTATGTTCTCTTATAAAATCCATATCTACACCTCTAATCTGTTACTTGGTTTGAAATAATTGCTACCTCTATATTTTCTATATTGTCTGCATATTCTGCATTTGTTTTATACTCTTGTGGAAAATATACTACTAATGTATATATATCTGTTTTATCTTCGGTATATGGGAGTACATATTTTTCTTTTCCTTCTAGGCTATTATACCAGGCTCCGTCTACATCTTGGATTACCTTAGCTTCAGCAAATAAATCTGTTGCTCCCGCGGCATCATAATTTTCATTTCTATATAACTCATATGTTAATGGTAAATTAGTCGTAGTTTTAAAATCTATTTTATATTCAATATCTACTTGACTGTGTTTATTTCCTTTATAATTAGAAATACTAAATTTATATACGTATGGTTTATCAGATGGTTCTATTTTATTTAAATCTATATTAAAATCCATGCCACCTTCTTCTAAGATATATAATGCTTTATTGATATTAGCGTTTAACTTAGCTTCTGATTCATAGGAAGCGTAAGCTATTTGAAATAGTTTTACAGCTACTATAATTAATAAAAATAAGCCTAAAACGACGATTAGTAATCTTTTCTTTTCTTCATAGTATGAAATATTTTCTTTTTTTAATTTATCTAATATTTTCAGTTTTTTGGCCATTATTTTTTCACCTTACTTTTTCTGACTAGCTTTAAAATCAATTTCTATCATATCAACACTTTGTGTTTCTTCATCTGGATTTACTTCAATATCTTCTCCACCATCATCCCAGAAAGCATGTATTGTTATAGTGTCTGTTTTCCCACTCTTTATATCATCTAGAGTCATTGTTCCTTGATAAGTGTTATTTTCTTTTACTAATGGAGTTAATGTATTTTCTACTCCTATTACTGTTAAAATCTTATCAGGATTTATCGTGTGATCAATAATTGTTAATGTATAATCAAATGGTACTTCCGTAGTTGTTGGATCTAGTGTTATTGTAATTGTACCTTTTGTACCAGGGGATGCCGTTCCTTCCATGGTATGGTCTGTTTCCCAGTTTATTGTATCAATATCGATTTCTTGATTGTTTTCCCCTGTAATCAATGTGTTATTTACTTTTATTTTCCAGTCTGCAACTTCACTTTCTACTCTTCCTTCTACTTCTGATTCATAAGATGTGTAGGTACTATTTGTGTGTAAATAGATAAAACATGCAATAATAACCAATAAAATTATGATTAATCTTTTTCTCTTCTTTATCATATTTACCGCTACCTTTCCATTATTATTATATCATAACCTTTTTCTTTCCTAAAGAAAAAAGATTAAACTATTTATAATAATTCAATCTCATCGTTTTCTTCTTTTTTTGTTTCTTTTCTTTTTTCAATTTTTTTCTTTGGATGTTTCTTTTCTTCTTTTTCTAGTTCTTCTTCATCGCCGTATTTAATTACAATGATTAAAGCATAGACTTGATACATAAAGATTAATAATATTGGTAGTATTACTAATAATAAGAAACCAAGTTTAGATTCTAATATGTCTAATACTCCACCAATGTTATGATAAATTGCTGAATATTTACCAATTACTCTTGTTGTTGCGATTGTGGAAGATTGACTATCATCTAATTGATATAGTGCAGTTGAACCGTCTTGTGATACAATCTCTTTTACGTGTGCAGTTTTTACTATATATTTATTATCAGCAGTAGCATAATAGTATATTTTGTCTCCAACTTCAATATCTTCTGCTCCACCTTTTACTATGATTAAGTCATGTTCTTTAGATTCTGGTAAAAACTGTTCCATATGATTACTAATTGTTAATAGTGTTGTGTTTCCAAATTGTGTAAATCCAAATTTATTCGTACTTAATAAGCATGCTGTTATACAGATTACATAAATAATAATTACTATCTCTACGAATCCCCATAAACCTTTTAAAAAGCTTTTCATCTGTCCACCTACTTCTATTTTCTATTCTATTTTAGGGTAACATATATCTTCTGTTTTTTCAACTAAAAGGAGCATAAATTTTGCTCCTTTTTTACTTAATATTATTACTTTTTAACAATCATATATTCTATATCTTCATCAATTAATTGATTACCATCGTATAGTTTTAAGACAATTCTATATGTTCCACTAGTCATATTTTCTACATAAGGCCAAGTTATAGTTATTTGTGTGGAAACGTTTGAAGTAACTAATCTCTCATAAGTTGTTCCTGGTGTTGGTGGGACTGCTAATCCGACATTAAACAATTGATTAAAATCAACTTCTGTATATACTATTGTTTCTTTATTATCTATATTTCGTTTGTATATACTAACACGTAAATTTGGTGATGCTAAATTTTGATTGATATTTACTTTTAATTTTTCTTCACTAGTTCCTAACTCATTTACTCTTGCCGTACCATCTACCACTTTATATTCATCTGCACTACTAACTTCAATTGCATTCCCTGATGCGACCACTGTTACATCTATATCTTGTGTTGTCTCTTGTAGACCTCCAGAATTATGTAAGCCGTCAGATGATGCGAATAGTTGAAATCTCATTTTATAATTTCCTGCTGGTAAGGATACATCTGTTAAGAAATATACATCTTTTCTCAGGTTTGATACTTTTCCTGCCAGTTTAATTCTAAATACGCCTTCACTATCTGCAAAATATTCTACTCCATCTACTCTAATACTAGTACCAGTTAGCATACTGGAGCTTACTTGATTTCCAGAACTATCAAATAATGTAATATTTAACCCCATACTAGTTGATTCATAATTTGTATTAATAATAGATTCACGATTAGCAGTTT
>CALVKW010000114.1 GCA_944333345.1 uncultured Bacilli bacterium
AAAATCTTTATGATTAATTTCAATTTTTGTAACACGACCATCTTCTACCACGATATCTGTAAGACAAGTAGAATATAAGAATTCACCACCCATACGAACAATAGACTTTCTCATATTCTTGATAACCTCTTGAAGTAAATCTGTACCGATATGTGGTTTCTGTAAATACATAATCTCTTCGGGAGCACCATGTTCTACAAAAATTGAAAACACTTTCTTACCACGAAAATACTTATCTTTTACAAGTGTATTTAACTTACCATCAGAAAAAGTACCAGCTCCTCCTTCACCAAATTGAACATTAGAATTAGTATTTAATACACCATCTTCCCAAAACTTAGAAACACGAAGTACTCTATCCTCTACTTTCTCTCCACGTTCTAAAATCAAAGGACGATATCCCTGTTCTGCTAACATATAAGCACAAAAAAGTCCAGCTGGACCACTTCCCACAATAACAGGACGGGATAATAATTTTTGAGGACCAGAAACAGGCTTCCTATATTCCTCTACAGGAGCTAAAAAAATATCTTTAGAAGATACTTTTTTTAATATTTTATCTTCCATAGAAACACAAACATCTACTTCATAAACATAATAAATATCAGATTTACGTCTAGCATCTAATGATTTCTTTTGAATGATAAGATTCTTTATACTCTCTTCCTTTACTCTTAATTTTTTCGCAACTTTTCTCTTTAAAATTTCTTCTTCACCTAACGCTACTTTTACCTGACGAACTCTAATCATAAAAGTCACCTCGTATTGTTTTACCAACTAAAATGCCAGACATAAAACTAAATCCTAAATTATATCCACCACAATCCCCATCAACATCCAACACTTCGCCTGCAAAATATAGATGAGAAATCTTTTTAGATTCTAATTGAGAACTAACTTCAGTAAGAGCTACTCCTCCACTACATACTTGAGAAGAAGAAAAATCTTTCGTTCCTAAAACACCAAGAGGAAACTCCAAAATCATAGAAATTAGTTTTTGTCTTCTCTCATTAGATAAATCATTCCAGCTGTTTTTAGGAGAAATACCAGCCCGTTTTAAAATAACCAATAACAATTTATAAGGAAGAATTCCCTCTAAAAATTCTACGAAAGATGACTCTCCAAGACTACTAGCTCGAACAGAAAACCAAGAAAAAATCTCTTCTTCACTCTTATCTTTTAAAAACGGTAAAAAATTAAGAACCAATTTATTATCTTCTTTTAAGTTATTAGAGATATAACGACTTAAATTAAAAACACAAATACCACTAACCCCATAATCAGTTAATTGAATCTCTCCAAACTCTTGTTTAATAAATTTATTATTTGTATATAAAGAAACAAGACAAGAAGCACGTACTCCAGCCCAATATTTCAAAAAATTACCTTCAGTAATCACTTGTACCAAAGCAGGACAAACAGGAACAATAGGATGTCCAAACTTTTCTGCAAATAAATATCCGTCCCCCGTAGAACCAGTCTTAGGACTAGCTTTAGATCCAGTAGCAATAACTAAATCATCAAAATATTCACGACCATCCTTCGTTACAACAACAAACCTTTCATTTTCTTTATAAACATCAGAAATTTCTGTATCAAAAGAAAAAACAACCCCTCTCTTTCGAGCTTCCTGAACCAACAAATCCCGAATACTACTAGCCTGATTAGAATAAGGATAATAATATCCATCCCTGATATTAGGAACAACACCTAAAGAATCAAAGAAATCTAAAACTTCTTTCTGTACACGAGACGTAATAATATTAGATAAAAGTTCAGGAGTACTACTATGATAATGAGATAAATCCTGATTGCTATTCCAATAATTACAACGACCATTACCCGTTACTAAAATCTTTTTACCAGCCATACTATTTTTATCAAATAAAACAACTTGATTATCATCACTAACTGCATGAATACTACACATAATACCAGCTGCTCCTGCTCCTATGATTGCTACTTTACGCACATTACCACCTCAAAAACATTATACCATAGCATAGAAAAAGTTTGATAACCATCTACCAAACTTTTTTATCATTTACTTCTTTTTTTACTTTTTACCCGGTGACAAATAGCTGCACCTAAAACACCTGCAAAACCAAGACCACAGCCAGCTAAAATCTCTTCATCTGGAATACGAGTAAATTCTTTTAATGGGAAAGTATCCCCCTCATATTCGGTAATCTCCTGAGTATAATCCACTTCGGAATAATTAATATCCAAATGTCCTCTGCCATTACCAGCGCCCGCATTAACAGCACTATCTGTTGCCTGAGCAATAGTAACATTTTCAAGAGTATCTAAGACAGAAGATGGACGAACATCACTAAACTCAATATCACGAGTCTCACCAGTATATTGATCTCCACCAGCAACCCATAATTCAAATTTTTCAGACAAGTCATAATCAACACAACTCTGTAAAAAATTAAGACCACTCTGATTACAGTAAAGTCCAGGAATATATCCAGCTTTCTCCATCTTTTCTACCCAAATATTAAACATCGTAGAAACATATTCTTTATTATAAAGATCTTCCCATTTCATTCCACTTGGAATTTCTACATCCAAATAAACTGGATAATCAATTTTTTTGTTTTTTAATGCTTCAACCGCAAAATCCGCTTGTTCTCTTTGATTAAGAATAAAATTATCTAAAGAAGCAGTATTATCAAGATGAAATCCGTTATAACAATAAGCACCAGCAGGAATACCATAAGTATTACAATTTTTAATATTAGTATCAAAGTAACTGTCTAACGTAGTTCCCTCTGAACACTTAATAATTACAAATTCAAAGTTTTCTTTCATTTTACCCCAATCAATATTATCTGTTTGAGCATAAGAAATATCACATCCAATAAGCGGTGTATCAACACGTACATATTCCCCTGTACCAACGGCAGGAGCAACATTACTAGGAATACGAAGTTTTACACCCTCACTAACCTCAGAGTCTCTCATTTCATTAAATGCTAGCAACTCATCTACACTCATACCGCTCTGCAAAGCAATATCAATCAAATCATCTTCTGCTCCTACCGTATAAGAACCATCCTGTACAAATCCATCACTAGTATTATTACCATTATTATCAATCGCAACCGCTAAATCAGTACTAGCAGTAATATTACCATCCAAATCTTTTACTACATAATAAGTACCATCATATTGAATGTTTTCCTGATCCATAACTAAAAAAGCATCATAAGAAGAAATATTACAATATTTTTTAAAACGACATAAATTAGTATCTGTTCCATAAACTCCAACATAAATATCATTAGAAGCACACTTTTCTAAAAAGTCTTTCACAATTTTAGTTTTCATTTCTGTATTTAGACTTTTATTTTCCATTAACCTATTAATATCTAAATAAACAGGAAAATCTACTTTATACTGAGACAACACTCCTTTTACATATTCAACATCATCATAAATAGCAGCTTCATCTGTTGCAGTAGTAGATACAATAACACCTAAAGAAATATCATTTTCATTACAAAACTTCATCTTTTGATCTTGAAAATAAGTCCCTATATCTTGATGATCACCAATATCTAATACAACAAAATCTTCATTATCTACAGAAAGAAAAGGAAGAGGTATAAGATCATGATGTCCAATTTGATTTTCTTGCTTAGTATCATCATCTTCAGAAGTTAAATATTGATAAGTAATTCCACCAATTGTTCCAGTTAAAACAAGACCTGCTAGTACTCCTGCTAGCTTTCCTTTATTAAGCTTCAATTTAGCCATAACACTACCCCCCATTCGTGTAGGCAAATTATACCATAACAAGCAAAAAAATGTCAAGTTGACACATAGAACTTAACCCTGCATTCCTAAATAAAGTCCCACTCCTAAGCATATAAGTAATACTATCAATAATAAAACCCAAATAAGAATAGGTACTTTTTGTGTTTCATAACAATAAGGACATTCTTTTACAAAAAAACCTATTTCTTTTTTACAAAAACTACATCTTTTTTTCATAATTTACCACCTATCGACAATAAAAACGCCAGTAAAGACCAAAGCCTGTACTAGCGCTTCTCTAAAAACAGTATAGCATAAATTATTTCTTATGTATACCCATAATATGGAAAAATGTAAATTTCTATATTACATTACCCGATAGTAACATCTCCCATATCATTTTTAATTGTTAATGTATAAGGAGCATTTCTATCATTATTTTCTACATCTATATCCCCTAAATCAGTTTTCGCATCAACATACGCATTAGAAAGCTGTTTAATATCTAAATCTCCTAAAGAAAGTGTAATAGTAGAATCACTAAGTAAATGAACTTCATCTAAACTAACCTTTCCCATATCAGCTTCAATCGATAATCTCTCTGCAATAGAAGTAACTTCTAAATTTCCAAGATCTAAAACTGCATCTAGTTCTCTAACAGTTCCAATACGTACATCACCCATATCACTTTCAATATCAAGAGTATCACAAGAACCAATAGCCACTTCACCCATATCAACACTAATATCAAAACTAGCATTAGAAAAATCCATAACCTCAACATCACCAGAATCACTCGCAAGCTCAAAAAGAATATCACAATCTTCTGGAACATATAATCGTACTAAATCTTTTGTTCTTGATAATTGAAAATGAAATCCTTCTTCTTCTTGAAATTTAACAACCAAAGAAGAATTACTATCATTAACTT
>CALVKW010000115.1 GCA_944333345.1 uncultured Bacilli bacterium
GTAATAACTAAAGTACCAAATAATTTCATAATAATAGATTGAAGCATTTCTCTTAAAAACTTCATATTATCTTTATAATTATAAAAAGCAGCATATCCTTCAATCATAGTGAAATCCTGTAAATGAGTAGCATCAATTCCTTCATTTCTAAAACATCTTGCAATCTCAAATACCTTAGTAAATCCACCTACAACAGCTCTTTTTAAATATGTTTCAGGTGCAATTCTTAAATATAAATCAATATCCAAAGCATTATGATGAGTAATAAAAGGTTTAGCAGCAGCACCACTAGCTTTATTATTTAAAATAGGTGTTTCAATTTCTATATACCCTGCATCATCTAAATAATTTCTAATCTCACGAATAAAATGACTTCTAAATAAAAACTTCTTCTTTGATTCATCATTAGTAATTAGATCTAAATATCTTTGACGATAAATAGTTTCTACATCTTCAACACCATGAAATTTTTCTGGTAATGGTTTTAATGCTTTTCCTAAAAAAGTGATACTACTAGCACGAACCGTTTTTTCGCCAGTATGCGTAGTAAAAGTTTCTCCCTCTACACCAATAAAATCTCCAATATCATAGTTAGCTTTAAAATCTTGATAAGCCTCTTCTCCAACCATATCAAGTTTAACAGAAATCTGAATTTTTCCTTTAATATCACCAATGGTTAAGAAACTCATTTTACCCATCTTACGCATTAAGATAATACGTCCAGCAACACGAACACCACTAACACCATCTTCCAATTGGCTAGCGTCACATAATTCATAATTTACTTCAAATCTTTCTGGATAAGGTTGCTTCATATTTTTTAATTTCTCTCTTCTAACAATTTCTTGTTCACTTAACTCTCGCATGTTTCCATCTCCTTTACTAAATTACATTGAACAACATCAGTATGAGCAACTAAATCATGTAAGCCACGTCTTTCTTTACCAAACATAACTTTAATGCCACTAATTAAAAATATCATCATCTGAATAAAGCTAAGCATCGCTGCTCCATAGAAATAAACATCCTGTCTAGCAAAAATAACCATTGCCAAACTAATCATATCTAATAAAATTGAATTAATAATTAATGATCGAAAAATCATTTGATTCATAGTAAAATCTTTATTATCCTGATCCACAACTTTAATTTTTAATAGCTGTTTTCCTAGTGTTTGACCACCATTTTTAATTTGAAATACTACAAAATATAAAATATTTAAAAATATTATAACAAAAGACATAAGTCCCTGTTTCCTAGCTAACTCGTAACTGATACTCATACTTTCATTCATATATTCACTTGCATCAATTTCAAATGCAGCATAACTTTCCATAACTTGTGTACTAGCATCATTTAACTTCTGAATAGAGTCCAAATCCAAAAATGGAGAGACAATAAAAGATGCTACCATAGATACTAGAAAAACATCTAATAAAAAAGCTAAAAGTCTCTGAATAAATAATGCTTTCTCATGTTTTTCTTTAGGGTGAACAACTTCTACTGTTGCTTTCTTTTTTGATTTTGATTTCTTAGATTTTGGTTCTTCTTTTATATTATCAATTTTAGTTATTGATTCTTCTTTTTTCTTTTTAGTTCTTGGCATCAAATTCCTCCTTAAATTCATTTAATATAGAAATTATATCACGAATTTTAGTTGTTTGATAGATTTTATTTTTTATAACAGTACCTCCAGGTACCCCCTTAAGATACCAGCCAATATGATTTCTTATCTCTAATGTCGCAATGCGTTCATTTTTCAAATGACTTAAATAATCTAAATGATGAAGTATCATAGAAATTTTATCATCAACACTAACGTCTACATCATACTCTCCTGTATCTAAATAGGATATCGTATTTCTTATAAGCCAAGGATTTCCCAAAACTCCGCGACCTATCATAACAGCATCACAACCAGTTTCAATAAGCATCTTTTTCGCGTCCTCTGGAGTTTTAATATCACCATTTCCAATAACCGGAATAGAAACTATTTCTTTTACTTGTTTTATTATAGACCAATCAGCTTTACCACAGTATCCCTGACTACGAGTCCTAGGATGTACACAAATAGCAGAGGCACCAGCATCTTCTACTGCCTTTGCAACTTCCAAAGCATTGATATGATTAGAATCCCATCCGCTACGAATCTTAACTGTAACAGGAATAGGAACAGCTTGTACTACTGCCTTAACAATTTCATAAACTTTTTTAGGATTTTTAAGCAAAGCAGAACCTGCTTGTGCACGAACTGCAACCTTAGGAACCGGACACCCCATATTAATATCAATAATATCTGGATGCATATTTTCATAAATATATTTAGCAGCCTCTACAAAAGAATCTTTATCACTACCAAAAATCTGTTGGACTAAGGGTCGTTCTTCCTCTGTCATATATAGCATATCAAGTGTCTTTTTATTTTGAAAAGTAATTGCTTTATCACTAACCATTTCTGCATAAATAAGACCACATCCCATTTCCTTACAAATACGTCGAAATGCAGAATTACAAATTCCTGCCATTGGAGCCAAAATAACTTGATTTTTTATAGTAATATTACCAATTTTCCATTCCATATTACATTCTCCTTTTTAACGTATCATTAATACTATCTACAACAGAAGTTATCAAAGAAATATTATGTACTAATCCCAAAGCCACCTTAGAAGATGCAGGATCAGAAAATAAAAGATTAGTAACACAACTCAAAGATAATGCAATAGCCTTTTCCTCTTCAGTTAATTCTCTTTCCATACGATTCTTTTGCATTTCATTCATCTGAGAACTAATTTTCTTTCCTAAAGATGCATATCTTTCAATATCTTGAGGAAAAACAGTATCCGGAAAATAGAATTCATGACAATACTGAAAACCTCTATTTACAACATCTAAAAATTTAACATCTTGATAAAAAGAACTATCTTCTACTCTAGAATAAAGAATCAACAATCTACAATATTGACTCAAAAATTCAGAATAATCGCAATTATCAGGCAAATCATCAGTACGAAAAAAGAGTTGTGAAAATAAAACAGCATCTTTTTTATCAACCATACAACCTCTCCTTAGCAAGCATTAATATATCACAAATCAAAAAAAAAGAAAAGACTAATTAATAAGTCCCTCTTTTAATCTGTCTAATTCTTTCTCTATGAGCATTTTTATTTTTTCTTTTCTCCTGCCTAGTAATAACCTCAGAAGAATCTAAAACATTATCAATAAAAGACTCAGGAAATGTATATTCTTGAATCATATGATATAAATCATTCTGATTTGAATTTTTCACATACTCTAACAACTTATTACGTATACATTCATATTGAAAATCATTCACACAAACTCCCAAAGGATACACATCTGCTTCAGGATAAAGGTGAACTGAGTTAAGTTTAATACAACTCAATTTTCTACCACCTAAAACTAAAAAAGCATTAGAATAATATTCTGTAGGATTTCTATATGCAGTACCAACAGAATTGGTAAAAGGACAAGTACATACCAATCAATTATCTCAGAAAAATCACAACAGATAATCGTTTATCCTTATTATCTTTAAAATTTTTATTATTTATCATTGTTTTCTTCTGCCAAACAATATCACCTGGTCTTATCATCACTCTTCTCCTAAAAAATATTTTTATATTTTTATATTTTTATATTTTTATATTTTTATATTTTTATATTTTTATATTTATTATATTTTATTACAAGAAAAAAAGCAAACTAATGGTTTGCTTCATCTAATTCTTTTAATAACTCTGCTTTCGTCATTTTAGAATATCCTTTAATACCTTTTTCTTTAGCTATTTCTTTTAACTTTGTAACAGACATTTTCTCATAACTAGTTTAATCATTTTCTTCAGGCATTTTACCATTTTTAACTAAATAATCAATTTGTTCTTTAGTTAATGTTTCATATTCTAATAACGTATTAGCGATAAGTTCTAACAAATCTTTATTCTTATTAATAATTTCTCTAGCTTTTTTATGACAACTATTAATAATTTTTCTCATTTCCATATCAATTTCATTTGCTACTTCATTTGAGAAATGCTGTGGTTTATTATAATCTCTTCCTAAGAAAACACTTCCACTTTGTTGTTCAAATTGAAGTGGTCCTAAATCACTCATACCGTACTCAGTTACCATAGAACGAGCAAGTTTAGTAGCTTTTTCAAAATCATTATGAGCACCAGTAGTTATCTCTCCGAAAACAATTTCCTCAGCAGAACGGCCACCTAATAAACCTGTAATTTCTTCAAGTAAATCCGTCTTAGTAGAACATAGCTTTTCTTCACTTGGAACCATCATATTATAACCACCAGCAGCTCCTCTTGGAATAATGGTAACTTTTTGAACATCATTAGCATGAGCAAGTTTCAAACCGATTACAGCATGTCCAGCTTCATGAAAAGCCACTAATTTACGATCATTTTCACTATATTTATGCGATGTTTTAGCAGGTCCCATTAAAACACGGTCGGTTGCTTCATCAATTTCACTCATAGTAATCTTATCTTTATTACGACGTACAGCAAGAAGCGCAGCTTCGTTAAGTAAGTTTTCAAGATCAGCTCCGCTAAATCCTGGAGTACGTTTAGCTAAATTGCTTAACGTAATACCATCAGCTAAAATTTTATTTTTTGCATGAACCGCTAATATTTCTTCACGACCCTTAACATCAGGC
>CALVKW010000116.1 GCA_944333345.1 uncultured Bacilli bacterium
AGCATAGCGGGATCGAACCGCTGACCTCCACGGTGCAAACGTGGCGCTCTCCCAGCTGAGCTAATGCCCCATATTTAACTCCTCTTTTTCAAGTCGACAAATAGATTATAGCAAGCACAAACATAATTGTCAACATTTTTTATACTTTTTTTCCAAATATTCTTTCTCTAAATAATAATTATCCCCCACTTTAACCAAGTGACGGTACCCACGATAAAAACGATTAGTATTAAGAACTAATTTGCTTTTTTTAAACACATAATGATTTAAATACCTTTCCAATAAAAATTTTTCATAAAAATAAGGCACTTGCTTATACTCTCTAAATAATTTTATTAATAAAAAAACAGATAAAAATAAGACATTAAATGAAAAATGAAAGAAAGTGAAAAATAAAAATAAAAACAAAAGAAGATATCCAATACAAAAAGTAAAATAATATGCTTTCTGATAATGAAATACCTTTTGTGATATTAAACATAAAAGTTTTCCACCATCTAAAGGGTAAATAGGTAATAAATTAAAAAATAAAATTCCATAATGATAACTAGAAATAACCATCTCTTTCTCAGGAAAAAAAGAAACTAAAAAAAGCCAAGCTATAATTTGAAACAAAGGGCCAAAAATTAAAATTAAAAATTCTTTAACAAACGAAATATTAAATGATAAAGAAAATTTAGAAATTCCCCCTAAAGGATAAATTAATATTTTAATCACTTCTCCCCTAAAAAGATAAGCCATCAAAAAGTGTCCAAGTTCATGGACAACAATTAAAAATGTAATAACAAAAAACGGAAAAAAGGATGCCGTAACTACTGCAAAAAAAGCTACCAAATAAAAAAGAGGGTGAATTTCAAAATAACTAAATATATTCTTTATAGTCTAAATACTCCCCATCTTTTTGAAAAACTAAATAAAGCGTTTTATCTTTAGCTTCACCCAATAAAGATCCTTTTTCCACATAATCATATAGAGTTACTCCATCAGTAGAAATATTTGAATAATAAACATCAATACCATCAATCTGTTCTATAACAACAGTATTCCCATAGCCATCTCGTTCTCCCATAAAAATAACAATTCCACTTTCCAACACTGGTACCATATAATTATCATCCACTGTAAGTTTTACTCCATCTAAATAAGCATTCGCTTTCTGATAGGATAATTGCTCCTTAAATACAGACTGCTCCTTAATAGCTAACTGATCAATAGACAAAATATTTCCGAAATATTTTTGATAAATTTCTTTAATTTTAGTAAATTCCAAATTATTGCTGTATACATTCTCCAAAATCAAATTTTTAGCCCCTTGATCACTTTTTACTAAAATCATTCCAATTAAAAATATAATAGTTGTAATAAGTACCCTGGTAAAAAAATTTCTAACACTTTTCTTTAATACTAATTTCTTTTTTACTGTTTTTCTTGTATTCATATTAGTCTCCTCTAATAAAGGATATGAAAAAAGAAAAGTAATTATGTTACTTTTCTCAAGAATTAATAGCGATTTTTTTATATTTCTTTGGCAATAACCAGATTATTAAATATATGACTTCACCATATAATAAATTTAACACTAAACTATGAATTATTTTATAAAGTAGACGATAAAATGTCATAGGAACAAGCTGAAATATTAAAATAACTAAAGCATTCATACACTCATAACCAACAATTCCTAAAAAGATAAATAATAACAAACTAATCCATGTATAACGAATATAACGATATAAAAGCATAGTAAGTAATCCTACCCCGAAAAATAATATAGCATTATAGAATAACAAATTCGTATACATAAAGTCATAAATTATACCAGTAACAAAACAAATAATAAAATATGTTTTCTTATGTTTAGTGAAAAATGGATAAATAACCACAAGAGAAGTAATGGTTAGCATCGGAGTAAAAAAAGATAAATCGCCTACCATATATGGTAAAAAATTAGAAAGTATACCATCTAAAAAGAAAGAAATAACTAATATTATAACAGGAATCATCATATTATTCTTTCTCCTTTAACACTGTCACATAATGAATATTATTAAAGTCCTGTGAAGTTCTAATATATAATGTTTTACTTAAATCATATTTATCACTTTTTATATCTTCAACTACGCCAACATAAATACCACCAGGAAACATCCCACCTAATCCACTAGTAACAATGGTATCACCTTTTTTTACTGTACTCATTTTATCAACACCAGTAACCATTACACATTCCGTATCAGCATCATATCCATTCAAGATAGCATAACTATCGCCATCTCCAGTTTGAATTGCCACACTTACCTTATAATTAACATCATCCGAAGTAATTAATTTAATCTCACTGGAATGTCGATATACTCTAGAAATTTTTCCTATTAATCCATTTTTAGTTACAACTGCCATGTCTTTCTTTATTCCATCACGAGACCCTTTATCAATCATAAGTTGGTTGAACCAATAACTTTTATTTCTAGATAAAATTGTTGCATTTATCGGAGTATATTCTGTTAAAGTGCTATTTAAATCCAAAGCATCTTTCAATTCTTGAATCTCTTGTTCTAAAGAAGCATTTACATTTTTTTGAATAAGATAACTTTCAGTTTGTGTAACATTTTTTTCATCATTCAAAGCAGTAAAAGGATACATAACAATTTTATCAATAGTCATGACAACATCTTTAATAACCCCCTCTCCTAAAAAAGAAGAACGACTCATATGAACTGAAACTGCTAAAAGAATAACAACAGCAATTACTCCAATGATAGCCATAATTTTAACATTAATTTTCTTTTTATTTCTACTTTTGTACATAACATCATCCCATTCCAACTTATTATAATATAAATAAATTAGCATCGCAACTATAGATTTAAAATATTATGATGTTCATAAAAACTGTAATAAGAATCTTCACCAACAATAATGTGATCCTGAATCGGAATACCCTGAATATATCCTGTCTTCACCAAATGATCTGTAAGTAAAATATCTTCTTTACTAGGCATGACACAATTAGAAGGATGATTATGAATACACACAATACTCGATGCACTTAATCGATATGCCTCTCTAAATACTTCTCTCGGATGAACAATACTTCGATTAACAGTCCCCATAAATAACAACTTCCTTTCCAATAATTCTTGCTTATGATTAAAATAATAACAATAAAAATATTCCTGCTTTACATCAGTAATAAAATACCTAACATCTTTCCAAATATCTTTTGCAGATTGCAACTTTACAAGTGCTTCTTTTTCCCTTAAGAAAATACGTTTTCCTAATTCAATCGCTGCTAAAATCTCAATAGCTTTTACTTTCCCAACCCCTTTAATAGAAACTAAATCATAATAACTACATTCTTGAATTTTAGCTAGTGGATATGTTTTCAAAATTTCTAATGCCAAATCAAAAACATTTTTATTATGATACCCATTACGAAGTAAAATAGCTAATAACTGTGAATCAGACAGTGAAGATGCCCCATAAGAAATGAGTCTTTCTCTTGGACGTTCATTATCAGGAAGTTCTTTCATTTTATAATTAATAATTACCACCTCTATTATATAATTAGAAAAAACTTCTACATTCCCGTACCAATAATTTCTTCATAATTAGCAAGTACGACTTCCTCTATAGTTAACACATCTTCAGAAGAAGAAGATTCTTTTACTAACAAATCAAACTGTGTAACATTATTTGCAAATTCTTCATTATTCAAGCGAACATCTTTTATATATATTTGATATCCCATATCTTCATAAATTTTTTTTATTCGTTCTGCATTTTCTTTATCCTGTGTAATACCAACATATACATAATACTTATTATCCTCAAAAGTAGTTAATTTATTCACTAAATCACCTGCATTTTCTTGCATAATCTCTTTAGAAGAATAAACTCCCTCTTGTAAAAAATAATATGAATTATTTTCTTGAAATACAGAAATACTATTTGGAGCTTTCTGGTATAAATAATTTCCACAAACAGCACCAAGTACTACAAAAATTACTGCTAATAACATTGTCTTTTTCATTTTTTCATCACCATCTACAGAATACTAAAAAAAAAGCAAATTATTTGTCGAAAAAAGAAAAATAGAATTTAAATTTTAATTATTATATAATAGTAAAAAAAGGAGAAAACATGGAAGATTTATCATTTTTAACAATTAAAAACAAAAGAAACTTTACAAACTGGCTTAAAATAATAAAACCCTTTTTAGAAAGCAAAGAATTTCAAAGAAAAAAACTATTATTTCATCATGAAAATCAATCACTATGGCATCATTGTGTTAAAGTATCTTTTATGGAATATGAACTAGCATTAAAATATCACGCTGATGAAAAAACATGTGCTATTGCAGGATTACTTCACGATTTTTATGAAAAAGCTTGGTATTATACACCAAAACTAGAAAAATTACCAAAAAGATTTAAAGAAAACTTTATCAATCCTAAAAAGACGCAATTGACACAAAAACATGCTTTCAGTCATCCTTAGGAAGCATATAAAAAAGTATCACAATATTTTCCAACATATATGAATAAAAAAATAAAAGATGCAATAGAAAAGCATATGTTTCCACTATCATTACTCACAAAAGAGAAATGGCCACATTATAA
>CALVKW010000117.1 GCA_944333345.1 uncultured Bacilli bacterium
TTTGGTCAATTTACTCATTCAATGCCATTATATTACAACTTTTTTTATTTTGGTCAATTAAACTTTTCAATTGAGCTATTTTTTCTTTTTACTTGTCACTCTTTGACAATATTCTTTACATAAATTGGTCACGGTATTCTGGATGTTTTTCCATCCAATGTTTGGCATAACTACAACTTGCGGTTGCTTTTTTGTTTTCTTTTTTTAACTTTTTGAATAACTTTTCCATTAAGTCTGATGCAATATGTCTTCCTTGATAATCTGGATCTACATAGGTGTGATAAATATCTACTGTAGTTTTATTTATTTCTTCATACTCTACTACCCCTATTTCTTTTCCATCTAATTCGTAGATTATTTTATTTTCTTTTTCTATCATTTTTTCCTCCCTATATATAATACATGACTACTATAGCCCGATAAATCTTTTCTCTCACAACTTTTATAATGGTAATCTAGCCATACTTTAAACTCTTCATCACTTAAATCATTTACATAGTCACGTAATGCTGGACTTAATCCATCGGTTGCGACTGTTGTTATATGGTCTAGTGGATATTCTTCCATTATTTTATTAAAATCTTCAATATGAAATGATGTGAATATCTCTTCAGGCTTATCATAGAATTTATAGTTTTCATCAAATAAATCTTGGTCTAATAAGTGATGTTTCTTTAGAGCATAACTTAACATAATAGAATCGTTTGTTAAATAAGCAATGTATAAATATCCTCCTGGTTTTGTTACTCGTATTGCTTCTTCTATTGCTTTTTTCTTATCACTTTCTGTATATAAATGATATAGTGGTCCTAATACTAGAGTCATATCAAAACTGTTATCTTCATATGAACTTAAATCTAGTGCAGTTCCTTCTTTGACATCAATATTCATATCTTCTGTTATTTTGCTCTTTAAAATTTTAATATTTTCTGGGACAAGTTCTAGGGCACTTACTTGGTATTTCTTTTTTGCATAATAAATTGAATAAGATCCTGTTCCTGCCCCTATTTCTAAGATTTTGTCATTTGGTTTTAGATTTTTATCAATATAGCGGGTTGTTGTTAGAAACTCAACTTGATGGGCTTTATCTTTTTGTAATCTTTTGTCTTCGTCACCTGTACTATAATAGTCTTTTAGTATTTGATATTTAGTATTGTCTGTTATCATATTTCCTCCTTTTATCTATTATTATTTTTTATTAATCAACTTTCTGTAGTTTTTTCTTCTTATATCTTAGCAACAATTATTCCTTATCTATATTAGTTTCTCTTTATCTTATTATTTTTAGTATATCATACTTTTTTATAAAGAAAAAAGCACAGAGAACACTATTATCTAGTGACTCCGTGCTTTGACGTGTAGGTTTCCCCTATGTAGCTCGATATTTCTTATACATACTCACTATTACTTTTTTTTATTATTTTTTGTACTTGTGGATTTTCTTTTTTGTTTTCTTTTTTATATATATAATTAGCAATTAATAAAGCTTCTCCTTTATAGTCTGTTGTAAATCCAGTTAATCCTATTTCTTGTTCTAAGTCTTTATTATTTGAGTGCGTTTGTTTATATTGATTGGACATATATATACAACTGTGGAATGTTGTAAGTCCGACATCATATTCATTTCTTGCGATATCAAGATAGAATTGTGAATAATTATTAGCCATCGTGGCCATTAATTCTATATAACCCTGTTCTGGGGTTATTTGTTGTAGTTGGTCCATAGCTCTTATAATGATTCCCTTATAAAAATATGTTCCTGTCTGCTTCATAGGATATCCTAGGCTTTCTAGCACACTTAATATATTCATTTCCAATTGTTCTTCTTCTGTTAAATCTTCTAGTTTTGTTTTACCAGCTTTATAATTTTTATATTTTAATATTGCAGAATCATAAGTTTCTGGAAAACTATTTACTAGAAATGCACCACTCGTATTTTCTTTGATTTTATTTTGCATTTTTTATCTCTCCTTTTATTTTACTTTATGCTTTGCAAAATAAAAAAGCACAAAGTCTACTGCATATTGCTTCGCGACTCCGTACTTACTGCTTGTTCGTGTAGGTTAATTACCCGAGATAGCTCACAAAATTATTTATATCTCCTCGCTTGCTTATTTATTATAGTAAAGATTCTTTTAAAAGTCAAATACTATTTCTTATCGCATTACCTTATATGGCGCATTTGTTGATTGCGTGTTTTTCATTAGTTGTTTTGCAATTCTTTGATTTTCTTCTATAGATATCTCTGTATCAAAGGAAAGACCTTTTTCCTCTAGAAATTGTTCATAGGTGCTTAAAGTCCATTCACCTATACCCCTTTGATTTCGCACATCCGATTTTTCTAACTGAATAAAATGTGCGAGACATACTAAAGGTTGCCCGGGTTGTTGCTCTCTTCGTTCTACTGCAAATTTAATTCCTAAATCATTATTTTTCCATGCAAACTCCTTTTGAAGTAAAAAGCTTAATGGGTAAGTTGCTGAGGGAGGTCCAATCTGTTTAATTTCGTCAAAGTAATCCTCTATTGGTGTTAATAACATTTGTTTTTTTGCCTCTAATACTGGATTATCAAATATTCTTTCTTCTATTGTTTTTCTTTCTAAACTGGTCATTTGATTTAGGTAATCTCTTAATCTGATAAGATTATCTAAAATTCCCTCTCGTTCATCCTTTTGAATTAATTTTATAATTTTTGTTAATTCTTCTTGTGTCATATCAAATCCCCTTTTATGTTTTATTTTAAAACTTGTGCTAATTCTTTCATTACTTTTCCGATATTATCATAAATAACTAAATCACATAAAGTATCATATGGTGTTTTTTCTTTATTAATTAAAACTAAATGTTTTCCTTTGAAATAATTAATTAGTCCTGCCGCTGGATATACATTTAAAGAAGTTCCTCCTATAATTAATAGTTCGGCTTCTTTTACTTTAGTTATGGCAGTTTCTAAATCTTTTTCATTTAGTGGTTCTTCATATAAAACAACATCTGGCTTAATAATTCCTCCACAGCTACATTTTGGGATACCTTGTGTTGAAAATACTTTTTTAGCATCATAGAATTTTCTGCATTTCATACAATAATTTCTTAGTACTGAGCCATGTAATTCAATTACATTTTTACTTCCAGCCATTTGATGAAATCCATCTATATTTTGGGTGATAATTGTATTTAGTAGCCCTTTTTGTTCTAGTTTGGCTAGAACAATATGAGTAATATTAGGTTGATAATTTAGACTGTTTAATTTATCTCTATAGAATTTATAGAATTCTTCCTGATTTTCTAAAAAGAAGTGATGAGATAATATTTCTTCTGGTGGATACTTATATTTTTCATGATACAGCCCATCTTTACTCCGGAAGTCTTTTAATCCACTTTCTGTTGAAACTCCTGCCCCTCCAAAAAATACAGTATTAGAAGATGATTTTATCATTTGTGCTAGGGTTTCTATTTTGTTCATTTTTATCTTTTCTCCTTTATTTTACTTTGATAGGGATTTTCAATATTAAATTCTGTAGGTTGGTGAACATTTACAGAGATGCCTAATTCTTCCATCACTTTATGTACTTGAAAAGGAGATAAATTTCGATAATCATTTTCGCTATTTATCATTAAAATCATTTTATCTTCTAAAGCAATTACACCTAAAATTCTTCTTCCGTCAATGTTGTGACTGGAATCCTGTATACTGTCGGTATTATTGTCGGTATAATTTAAGTTTAAAAACCCCTGTAATAACGGATAGTAATCACAGGTAGTATTTCCCATCTTTATACTTTCCGTTAATGCATCTCTTAGGACATATTCTTCTCTTGCAAACCAAAGTTCTGGTATTGCCTCATTTTGTTTTTCCTCTTTATGTGGAATATCAAATTCTTCTAACAATTCTTTTTTTAGGTCTTTTGCGAATGATACTTCATGATATTTTAAGCTTTCTTTTTCTAAATACTCTCTTATTTGCTCTGGGGTTGCTTGGCCATCTTTCATTAGTAATATTAAAGCATCCTGGTTATTTTCTTGATCATCATAATAAAGCGCTGTCTCAAAGCTCCTTTGTACCTTTTTTCCACCTAATGTAAAGCTACATTCTAAATTTGTAAAAAGTATTAAATCTCCCGTATCCGTTTTTACATTTTCTAAGGCTGTATATAACGCCTTGGGATGTTTTTGGATTGCCCAGACATCTAAATTTCTGTTCATAATATCACCTTTTTCTATTTTCCTTTTGTGTGCTTTCATGTAGCCACTAAAAGTTTTTAATAACCGTAACGATTTTTTGTCTTTTAGTTCTTCTTTGGTTGCTTGATATAAGAGTTCTCCACGTTCAATTAGTTAACCCATTCCATCAAAAAAGACAATGTTATAGGAGAATTCCTACAATCGTATCTTCTTTTTGAGCATATGTATGATAATGGTCCTTTTCTGGTTGTATATTATATCATAATTTGTTTATTTCGTCAATTTAGAGCTAGTATGGTGTTAATCCTTTTTTAAAAAGATACCTTATCATTAATAAAAAAGATTCCGATATATATTGTATAATATCTCTTTG
>CALVKW010000118.1 GCA_944333345.1 uncultured Bacilli bacterium
TATCTCCCAGTTTCTTCTTCTATTTTTCATAGCCGGGGGTATTTTCTTTATTTTCGTAATTAGTTCAACTTGTCTGACTTTCTTGAATTACAAATTCTGTGTGCCAACCTGACATTGTCCCATTCATGCGTTCCTCTCTTACTTAATGGAATAACATGGTCGATACTTGGATAATAATTACCTGCTATAAATATATTTCCTTGATATGTATAATCATTTAAATCACATTCTTTTCCACATATATAACAAATATTCTTATCCCTTTTAATTAATTTTTCTAATGTTATTGTATAGTCTATATTGCCATTAGTTTGTTTATATCTTTTTCTCATTTCAGTATGTGTGATATTGTGATATTTATTTAAACATTCTTTACAACAGTACTTTGTATTTCCTATAAACAGCTTCCCGCATTGATTGCAAACTGATATTTGTGTTTGTCTATTGTTTAATAATTTACTTGACTTAATATTTAATTCTTTTTTTGTTTTGCATTGTTGTTTAATATATTCTTTTCTCTTAATCGTTGCTATCTTTTCGCATTCATAACACCTTATCTTTTTATTTTTTCTTACACAACTTGCATATCTTTCAAATATATTTCCGCATTTAATACATTTTAACTTAACTTTACTTTCACTGTCTTTATATCCACTATAATAGATTATATTCGGATTATATTCTTTTAATCGTAGTATAAAATTCTCTATACCTGTATCTGTTTTATATTTTCTGTGATGTTTATCCACTTTATCAATCCTTTCTTTTCAATCCTTTATAACAGCATAGAAAAAGAGAGGCGATTGATTTTCCTCTCTTAAAACTCTTGCAATAGTTCTCTATGCTTTTATTAAATTACCATTCTCATCGAATGTATAATCTACTTTAGTTGAAAAATGTTCTTTTTGATGACAATCAAAACATAAGCTTTCTAAGTTATCTATATTAAAGAACACATTATCATTTTCATAATTTAAGTCTGTTATATATTCTTTATGATGCACTATGTAAGCACTGTTGTATATTCCGCTTCTTTAAACATCTTTCGCATAGCGGATTTAATATAAGTTTCTGATGTCTTAATCTCTGCCATCTTTTACTTTTATATTTCTTTGCTATTTCAGGATTATCTCTATATGTCATATTATTTCTTCTTTACTTTTTTAGATGTGTTTTCTTTATCTTCTTTTTTAACTGCTGTTTCTATTTCTTCTATAACAAGTTCAGCATATCTACTTCCATCGCGTCTTTTAGCATTTAATATTTCTTCTGCTCTTTCATTTTTAAATTCTTTAATATCTCCTGCTTTATATTTTTCTCTAGTATATTTGTCTGATATATCTATTAAAAACTTTAACTTTTTCATATTATCCGCTCCTTTTATAATATAAATAAAAATAGAGCTGGTTAACCTCAGCTCTATTTGATAGTAAGAAAAATAACAAAACCTTTTATATTTATTTATCTATTTTAATTAAAACATATTTTATATATGATATAAAATGATTTTTATTGATTTATTTCTAAACTGTCAAATAAATCTAAAGCTTTTCCATTTTTTCTACATATATCTTCATAACTATAATTTAATTCACTTGCTACAGTTACAAGCGTTTTCCCTTGAATATAAACCTTCTCTAATATAACTCTGTATGGTTGTTTAACTTTTTCTAATTGATTTAATATTTCTTTTTGTTTTTGTGCTTCTGCATTTATTCTATCAAGTAGTTCATTTATATTATCTAATAATATTGCCAGATTTTCTGCCATACTGTCTTGTACTTTTTTTTCAATTTTAATTCCTGATAAACTTATAGAAATAGATGATATTCTTTCTTTATATTCTTTAATATATTCTAGTCTTCCTTCTATCCATTTTTGATTATATTTATATACTTTTAAATCATTTCTATTCATATGTATTTCTCCTTTACAAATATGTTACTTTTTCTGGTGAAATGTTTCTTGGTGTCTCCGCTTCTTCAATTAATCCTAAATCGTATTTTGAAAAGGTTTCTTTGGTTTTTGTTTTTATGTTTTCATATAAAGCAAAATTAGGATAAATCTTTATTAATTTATATTGTTTATTTCCCTTTTTTAAGTTTTTTGGTATTTTCATTTAATCACCTTTTATTTATATATTTTGTTATTTCTTTTATACATTTTTTACAATAAATATTTTCTTTTCCAAAAATAATTTCCATATTATTAGCAAAATTAATTGCTGCGCCTTCAGCACTTTGCATTCCGTAACTATCAGCATTTTCATATATAAGAATACTATAATAATTTTCAGAAGGTATTTCTTTTTTACATCTATCGCAAATATATTTAATAACTTTCATAATTTCTCCTTATTTAACAATTTTATTAATTAGTCATCTTCCACCTCTTCTATAATTTTATTTATATTAGGATATATACTTAAAAATCTCATTCTAAAACCACTTATTTGTAATTTATATGTTTTTCCTATTTCCAATCCATTATATATATCCGTAGAATTAAACTTCCATCTGAAAAACAAATCTGTTATTTGATATGTATTTTTATCATTATCTACTACTAAATATTTTCCATTATTACTGTTATTTTTTATGTATTTATCTTTTACTATAATTTCTATTTCTTCATTATTAATATATTGTGCTATGCTGATTCCAATAGGAAATAACATAACTACAATAATTATTATTAATGTAACTATTACTACAATGTGATCTTCCATTTTTCTATTCTCCTTTCAATAATTCTGAATTTTCATATATATTACCTATTACTTCTAATTCATAATCGTTAGCATACCAATAATATAAGCAATCATAATAACTACCAAACATGAACTTTTTAGTTCTAAATGCTCCATCTAAATATATGATGTCACAAATAATTTCTGTATTATCAAATTCACTTTTAATTTTTAATATATCCCCTTCATATATTTCTTTTTCATTTTTATCTTTAAGTTATGTACTACTTCTAAATGACATCTTTGACATAGCATTATACAATTATTTGGATTGTCTGTTAAGTCTTTTCCTCTTCCTAAAATATGATGAAGATGCAAGTTTTTACTACTTCCACATAATTGACATAATCCTTTATCTCTTTCGTATACTTCTTGATAAGTTTCTTTAGATACTGTAATTCTTTTCTTACTTATTTTATTTATGCCTTTATTTCTTCTTAAATTAGTTTTAGAAAGTTTTTTATCATCTTTCTTATTAACTTTACCTTTTGGAAATTTAAATTGTGTATAATCGATTTTAGAGCTTCCCATTATATTATACCTTCTTTGTTTAAAAAATCATATTTTAATTCTTTTTTATTTTGTAAATAATAATCTCCTGCTTTTTCTGCACTTTTAAATAATGTATTAGGCGTAACTTCAAATTGTTTTTCATTGTAACTTACAACTGCCATAATTCTTATTATATTATCTACTGAATAGCAAATATTATATCCAACTAAATATACTCTTAAAGGTTCTTTATATTCTGTTGGAATATAATAATATTGATTTTCTGCTGGTAAAAATATATTGGTTTTTATACAATAATTAGGTTCACTTCCTATTGCAACTTTTAATATTAATTCTTGTTTATCCAATTTTTTATTCTCCTAACATTTTATTTTATCTTCTTTTTTTGCTATTACTTTATATGTATATTTTTCTTTTGTATCATTAGCATAATATCCATCAAAGTTTTCTGTTAATTCAATTCTACAATGATACTTATTTGCATATTTATTTATTAATTCTGCTATTTGTTTTAATTCTTCTTTTTCGTCTATCATTTTTATCTACCTTAACCCTTTCTATTAAATATCTGTGGTTTCTCTTTTCTTTTCTACTTATGCTTGAGCTTATTGATGCCGAACTTGTATTAAAAAACTTAGCAACTTCTTTTAATTGTTCAAAAATACCTATGCATTGTTTGCTATCTTTCATATCATAAATTATATACATTTTATTTCTCCTCCAATAATCCTTCAAATTTATCTCTGCAATATGCTAATGTTTGCATAATTGCAATGTTTTCTTTGCATTTATAGTAATCTTTGTTTTTATCTTTTATTTGTTTGTCTATTTCTTTGTCTAATTTGTTGTATTCTTCTTGTATTTCTGTTAATAAGTCTTTTATTTTTTGTTTTGGTATGCTATCTGTTAAATCAGCTATTATGCAATTAGCACTATATAAATCTTTTAATAATTCATCATTTTTTGTATCTAGCTCTTTTACTCTTTCTCTTAACTCTCCATTAATTTTCTGATGCTCTTCATTCATTTCCTTTTGTCTTGTATAATCTGCTATAATGTTTTCTATTGCCTCTTCTATTCTTGTTCCTGGATAATGCCACATACAATCTTTCTCTTGCAATATCCTTATATCTTCATCTATGCTACCGACATTTTTGTTGCTTGTTTTATTACTCATATCCATCCGTAATTCCTCCACTTTTTTGTTTATTGCTTGTAGTTCTTTTGCTGATAAATAACAATTACAAGTAAATCTTTCTATTACTAAATCAAAATGAATATA
>CALVKW010000119.1 GCA_944333345.1 uncultured Bacilli bacterium
GGATCTCCATACCACTCTTTTGCCTTGTCATAAACTAAATCAGTAACTACTCTTGGACAGTCTAGATAACTTTTTCCATCATCACTTTTTACTCTTGGAGAAAATGGAATTCCTCCGGTATCAATGATGACTTCAATGATTTCTACCATATCGGCAATTTTATTCGTATTATCTATGACAATTCTTTCGGCGGTTTCTTCCCCTAAGAATTTAAAATCATCTAACATTTCATCTGTTGTTCTAAAATGGTTGGATGGAATTTCTTTGATATTTGATCTTGCTAATGGATGTCTTCCTCCACCTGGCACTTTTTGATTCACAATAATTTCTCGATAGATTTTATCATCTCTTGTTAGATGGTGAACATCTCCTGTTGCGACAATAATCTTTCCTGCTTCTTCTGTTACACGAACGATTTTTTCAATGTGTGCAGCAAGTTCTACTTCTGTTCCAAAGTCACCTGTTTGAATTAGGTGATTATAACATTCCATTGGTTGGACTTCTACATAGTCGTAGAATCTGATAATATTTGATAGTTCATCTTCACTTTTTGATTTTGCTAAAGTAAAAACTTCACTTTCATAGCAACCACTACCTACTAATAATCCTTCTCTATGACGCTCTATCTCACTACGTAATATTCTTGGTGTTTTATATAGATAAGTAGTATTCGCTAATGATATTAATTTAAATAGATTTTTTAAACCAGTTTTATTCTTTACTAATAAATTTACATGGTAAGCACGACCATATTTATGAATTTCATCCTTACTAACTAAATTATCTAATTGATCCATTGTTTCTATATTACGATTAGATAATTTCTTTAGCATCTTATGGAATACTAGTGCTGTTCCTTCGGCATCGTAATCTCCTCTATGGTGAGCACTTTCATCCCATGGGACTTCATAACGTTTTACTAAAGCTGATAGGGAGTGTCTTGCGTAAGTATTATCCATCGTTCTAGATAATTCTAATGTATCAATTACTGGGTTAGTGAATGTTCCAAGATTATATTTTTTATAGGCCATCTCTAGGAAAGATACATCAAACTTTGCATTATGAGCTACCATTGGACAATCTCCGAACCACGCGATAAATCTTTTTACAGCATTTTCTTCGTTATCTTTTCCTTCTAACATGTCATCTGTAATATTTGTTACATCAATGATTTTTTGTGGAAGTGGACGACCTGGATTAATTAATTCATCATATTTTTCTAATATTTCGCCATTTTTTATTTTAACAGCACCAATTTCAATAATAGAATCCGCACCACCGGCATTAAAACCTGTTGTTTCAAAGTCAAATACGACATAAGTTTGCTCTAACATATTTTTATTATTAGGTCTTACTACAATATTTACTGTATCATCAATTAGAGTTAATTCTGCTCCATAGATAGCTTTGAATAGTTCTTCTCCTTCTTTTAACTTCTTGTTATAGCCTGTTACAAAGTTAAAGACATGCGGGAATGCTTGAACACCATTATGGTCTGTAATAGCAATTGCTTTATGTCCCCATTTAATGGCTTGTTTTAATAGTTTTTCATCATCTACTACGCCATCCATTTGGCTCATCTTTGTATGGCAATGTAGTTCTACTCTTTTTTTCTCTGCTTTATCTATAATTTCATCTTGTTCTTTTTCTATCTTGATGATATCTCTAGCATTTAATACTAATTCTTTCGCAAATTGATCTTCTTTTGTATAACCTCTAATCTTAAACCAATTTCCAGCTTTTAGTTCTTTACAAAGTCTTTTATACTCATCGTTATCTCTTACAAATACTTTACAATAAATACTGTCTGAATAATCTGTAATCTTTAAAGTAATAATTTTGAAATCTGTTTTACTTGATTCAAAATAATCTGTTCCAAAGACATATCCTTCTACTACTACATTATTATCTTCTCCAAGTAAAGTTTTTATTTTAATTGGATCTTCTTTAATTCCTCTACCAATGACACTATTAGAATCTTTTGGCTCTTTTCTATATTTTTTTTCTTTTGGTTGCTCTAGTGGTTTTTCTTCTTTTTTCTCTGGCATTTTTACCGTTACTACTAAATCTTGCTTTATTTCTTCTAAGATATTATCCTCATGACGCAATTCTACATCAATATTAAACTTATATCCTAAATGTTTATAAATCGTATTTATTTTATCTAAACAATTTTCTAGACGTTCTTTTTCAATTTGTGTTGTAGCAATTAATAATAGGAAGCCTTCTTCTACTCTTAATGCATCACTATAGATTTCTAATACTTTTAACTCATCTTTTACTTGTTCTAAAACATAAAGGTAGTAACTTACATAGGTATTTACATCTACATTTTCAATATCCCATATTATGGTAATCTCTTTGGCATTTTTATCTAATTCTTTCTTTTTTTCTTCTAATTCTTCAATTACTTCTATAGGTAGTGCTGTTGGATTAGTAATAAATACTTCCCAAGTATTTGTTTGTCTATGGATTTTTATTTTTGTTAATTTTGCACTAGAAAAATATGGATATTTTTCTTTATCCATATTTATTTTATCTAATAATACATTTATTTTTTCATCCATGTTACTGCCCCCTACTTATATTATATTATTTCTAATTCATTTATCTTTACAATATATTTTTGATTTCTTATACAAAAATCAATAAACTCCAATAAATCTTTCTTTTTTAATTCTTTTTCATAGGCATATTTATCTACATCAAAAGCAATTTTATCTCGCATCATGAAACTTAACATTTCTTCTTTATCTGCTCCTAGATACATTAGCCAATAAGGATACATTTGTCTTTTTAAATAATTTAATGTTGGATCTCCTGTTAAATAATGACTTCTTCCTGTTAATCTAGTAGGAAATTCATTTAAAACAGCTAATTCAATTGCAGCATCTACCATGTCTTTATATTCTACTTTATAATCTTTTAATTCTCTTTTTAATATTTGAAATACTAATTCTACTAATAATTTAATAGAAGTATCTGCAGTTACTTTTTTTCCTAATACTACAGTATTTATTTTCGCATCTTTTACTGTTGTTGTATCTAGGATGTCTAAGTGTTCATTTACTACTAATACTTGATATGGTTTTAAATCCAGTCTTGTAATTGATTTTATAATTTTTGTTGCTTCTTTTTTATTATTATCCCATATTTTTAATACTTGATTACGATACTTTTCTGTATCTTTTTTTATTTTTTCATACTCCTTTGTTTCTAATACTATATTATAAATGGTATCGTCATTGGGAATAAAATTTTTAGCATCTTTTAATATTAATTCTTTATCGTGATAAGTATTATTGTATTCTTTTTTATAATTAATCCATAATTTTTGTTTTAGTTTATGAACTCTTTCACTAATGGAAGCTTGAAACAATAAGTTCCAGATTAATACATAATCATTTACTACAAACTTTAAATTCACAGCTATTCCTCCTACATCTTATACATAATAATATAACATAATTTTTTACATCTGGAAAAGAATTCATGAAAAAATACTCAATTTTTTTGAGTATTAAAAGAAATTTCTATAAATAAAGTATCCAGCTACTGCGATTACAGCAATTATTAGGATAATTAATATAATTTTTACTGCTAGTGGCATTTTCTTTTCTTTGAATTCATCATCCATTTCAAAGTCTTTATCAGATAGATCCATACTTCTTGTATAGAAGTCTGTATCAGAACCATCCATAATGCTATCTTTTTTCTCTTTATTTTTTAATTCTTGGACTTTTTCTAGTTGTTCTTTATCTAGTATTTCTTTTGATAGAGATAGTTTTTCTTCTATTTCTTCTTCCTCTATCTCTTCTTCTGGTTCTTCTTTTTTATCTGGTACTGGTTTTTCTACTCTATCCATCATATTGGTTGCCATTAAGTCGCTTAATAAGTCTACACTAGTTGCTTGATCTATCTCTCCAGCTAGTGTTTTTGAAGTGATGGTATCAATTAAATCTCTTAATTCTTCTTCATCAGGACGAGTTCTTTCTACTTTTTCTTTTCTATATTTTTCTAATTCTTCAGGGTTTAGACTCGCTAATATATTATAGTTTGTATTTTTTAGTTTTCTTTTAGCTTCTAATTCGTCCTTTTTTACCCTATTCTTTTTCGCTTCTTCTAAGACACTATTAATATCATATATTTTATTTTCATGATCTTGATATAAGTAATTAAAATCGTCTAATTCTTTTTTTACTTTAGGTTCAGGTATGAAATCGTTATACTCTTTCATTTGGTGATAGCCTTCTCTTGTTCGATAATTTTTTTTGGCTGTACCGAGATCGAAGGCATTGGCATTTGTAACATCTGTAAAGTTGGTATATTTCGTATTGCGTCCAATATTTTGATATAGTTCTTGATTTTTACTAGATCTACGTGTAGTTTCTTGGTTTTCTTGTTGTTGGTAACGTTCCATTCTACTTCTCATACCGCTCACCTTCCTATACTTTAGTTTATCACACCTTAGGTAAAAACAA
>CALVKW010000120.1 GCA_944333345.1 uncultured Bacilli bacterium
AACACGAATATAAACTGCTGCAATCTTCCTTTCATTATTCATAATATTTCCTCCTTTTCTTTTAATGAAAGGCACCAAAAAAGGTGTCACATAACAAGGACACCTTAACTTACATATCAATTTATTTACACGACAAAATAAACCAATATTGTGGGAGTATATAAACTCTCAATTAATTAATGCCTTGCTATGTACTCTGATAAATCAGCAATTGGGATTTTCTTCTTTAAGTTCCCGACATAAAAATATTTTTGTTCATTAAAGAACAGATATAATTGGTTATTTATAATAACCTTATGAGGCTCGACATACGCTAAATTCGTATGCTCAACAATTCTTAGATGACCCTCTATAATTTGGTAGGGTCTATTGTTAAATTTGCAAGACCAATTAATTTTGGCTTTGAGTTCATCACTCATATTGATTTTCTTTTTAATTATTTTAATCATATCACATCACACCTTTCTTTGCAATAACGCACAAAAAAATCAATCTTTTCAGATTGATTTAATCAATAACGTCACATTGGTGCGACGATTTTACCTTATGGAGCAAGTGATGGGAATCGAACCCACGTCTCAGCCTTGGCAAGGCCGCGTACTAGCCGTTGTACTACACCTGCAAATATGCTTAAATAAGCATATTAATAATATCATATTTATTTAATATATTCAATAACATTATCGATATTTATTTCAAAAATATCATTTTTATTTCTGTATTTTAATTCCACAATATTCTCAGATGCCCTCTTACCTACTATAATTCTAACTGGTATTCCAATTAAATCCATATCATTTAATTTAACACCCATTCTTTCATTTCTATCATCAAATAAAGGTTCAATATTATTATTTAATAATAAATTATATAATTTATTTGCAAGATCATTCTGAATTTCATCTTTTGTGTTGGCAATTACAATACAACATTTAAAAGGAGCAATTTCCATTGGCCAAATTATTCCTTTTTCATCATTGTGTTGTTCTACAATTGCAGCCATACATCTACCCAATCCTATTCCATAACATCCCATAACAACAGGCATTAAATTGTTATTTTCATCTAAATAATTTAGTCCTAAAATTGATGAATATTTTGTACCTAATTTAAATGTATTACCTACTTCTATACCCTTTTTAAAATATAATTTTGAACCGCATTTAGGACATATATCCCCTTCTTTTACATTAACAATGTCTTCTACTAAATCATATTTTATATCTTTAATATTTACATTAATATAATGATAATCCTTCTTATTAGCACCACATACAAAATTTTTCATATTAAGTATTTCTTTATCAATTATAGTTTTAACATTTAAATTAATTGGTCCTGTAAAACCAAAAACAACATTGGAATCTTTAATTAAATCATCATTTGCAAAACTAATTTCCTTAGCACCTAATAATTTTAGAACTTTATTTTCATTAAGTTCTCTATCTCCCCTAATAAATAAAGCAACTAACTCATTATCAATATTCATTAATAAAGCTTTAACAGAATTTTTTACATCAATTTTCAAATACTCACAAACCTCATCAATTGTTTTCTTATTTTCTGTTTTAACAATCTTTATCTCTTTTTCATCTTCAATGTTTTTATAACTAGAAATACATTCTGAAACTTCTAAATTAGAGGCATAATCACATTTATCGCATAAAACTAAAATATCCTCTCCAATTTCTGATTCAGCTTGAAATTCTTCCGATAATAGGCCACCCATAACTCCAGTATCTGCTCTAACAACATTATATTTTATATGCAATCTATCAAAAATTCTTTTATAAGCATTAAATATTTTATTATATGATAAATCTAATCCATCAAGATTTTTATCAAATGAATAAGCATCCTTCATAACAAATTCTCTAACTCTTATAAGCCCATATCTTGGTCTTGCTTCATCTCTAAATTTAGTTTGAAATTGATATAAAGAATAAGGCATATCCTTATATGATTTTATATTTGATAAACTAGCAATTGTAAACAGTTCTTCATGAGTAGGTCCTAAAATATACTCTCTATTAAATCTATCTTTTAATGAAAACACACTATTACCAAAAGATTGCACTCTACCTGTGGATTCATATATTTCTTTAGGAATCAATGTAGGCATAGATACTTCCAAAGCATCTTCCTTATTCATTTCTTCCCTAACAATTTTTTCTATATTTCGTAATACTTTAAGTCCAAGTGGCAAAAACATATAAACGCCTGCTGAACTTTTTTTAATCATACCGCTTCTTACGAGTAAGTTTCCACTCCTAGAATCTTCATCTTTTACATCTTCTCTAATAGTAAAAAAATAATTATTATTTATTTTCACACCATCACTTCCTCTTTAAATATTATAACAAATAAAATAGACTACTTCTAGTCTATTTCATCTTGTTTAAAAACTTTTTCATAGTAATTGTTTTCTAAAATTAAATTAGATATTTTAAATTGATTATCAACTAAATTATTCATTTTAGAAATATAGTTACTATCTACTGTGCTTCCATCAGTACTAAAAATTTCATCAGTAACAGAATTATATCTTACAGTATCCGTAAACCAACTTCTATTTGCAAGCACAACAAGTCCTTCACTATCAGATAATAAATCCTGTCCCATAATCATCCTAGAATCATAATCAATTCCAAATAAATTTAACATTGTTGGTAATACATCTGGGTTAGATCCAACTTTATCTATAGTAATAGTATCAGTCATTTCACTATTCCAAATAATTAAATCAGATTTATAAAGTTCAAATGGATCATCTCTATTTTCTAAAGAAACTTCATTAATTTGATCAGCAGATAAACCATATGGATAATGATCAGGAGTAATAATTATAACTGTATCATTTAATTTACCAGCATCAGATAATTTAGTTATCAATGATTCTAATGCTTTATCAAGTTCTATATTAGCAGATAAATATCCTTTTACATAATCAGAATAAGGTAAATCTTCAACCATATCCCAATTCTTTTGCACCATTTTATTACTACTTTTATAATAAGTTAAATGCCCACTAACTGTAATATAATATGCAAAGAAAGGATCTGTAGAATTAATGTATTCATCAATTGAAGCATTAACCATCTCTAAATCACTAGCACCTTCTCTTAAAGTTCCACATTGAATATTTAATCCATAATAACATGATTTAAAATTATCGTACCCCAATGCTTTAAAATATTGATTTCTTTTATAAAAATCACCTGTATAATTATGATATATATTTATATCATAGTTAGAAAAACTATTTACAAATAAATATGGACTATAAACATTTCTATTTGCATATAAAGTAAGTGTATCCCCTCTACTAGATATCAAAGACCATTCTGTTCTAAATTCACCATCAGCTGTACTTGCTGGATATTTTGGTGCATAATAATTTGTAAAATTAAATCCACTATTAGCTAGTTTATAAAGAGTTGGTGTAAGATCTTTATCAATAGCAATAGGATCCAGTGATTCAGCTAAGAAAAGAATAACATTCTTTCCTTCAAACATACCAGTATATTCATTCTTCTTTGTACCAGATAATGATTTGAAATAAGAATGAATCATTGAAATAATATCATCTTCTTCATTTTCAATTAAACTATCAAAATCTATATCAAGATTATTATAATATTCTTTTGTTTCATTTTCTAATTTATTATCATTATCAATTATAATCTCTATCTTTTTCTCTTGCATTCCAAATACTACTCTATTTAAATCTATATTCATAGTTGAAATTAAACCAAATTTTTTTGCAGATAATACTGGAGCAGAAGTATTAAAATATAAATTATAAGATGAATATATACTTTCTTTATCCATATTAATAAATCCGAAACAAATACCAATAAAAAATAAATAAGAAGAACAACTCAAAATAATTAATTTTGAATCAAGTTTATTATAATCAAATATTTTTTTATTAAAAATTAAAAACAATAAAACAGGGACAGTTAAACAAATATAATTATATATATTTGATAATATAGTGCTTAATATTGTACTCCAAAATTGTAAAACTTGCCCTCCATTACTTAATGCATAAACAGAAAAGACACCATCATACACTTGATAATATACCATTTGTGCAAAAAATAAAACATAAAGTCCTATAACTGTTAAAAGAGTTATTTTTTTATTTGTTTTCTCTGTAAATAATGATGAAAAAATAAATAACAATATTGAAATAGGAATACAAAAAAACAACATTTGAATAAAGTCACTATCTATAATATTTTTAAATAATGTCAATCTGTAAACACATTCAAAAAAAATAATTAAAATAATCCAAAACAATAATAAAAATACCTTTTTAATCTTCATATAATTCACTTCCTAATAAAATTAATATAAAAATTTGAAAATAATTTTTAACAATATATCACATATTATATCACAAAAAATACAAATTTAGACAATCTTTTTAAATTTATATTATAAAGAAGATTAATTTACTTAGTTGTAC
>CALVKW010000121.1 GCA_944333345.1 uncultured Bacilli bacterium
AAATTCAAAATCATCATCTAGACCTTTGCTTTCATCCCACTTCCCTTTATTAACTGAAACGACCTTTCCTGCATGGCAAGTAATTCCACCGTTAGATAACATATACGGGGGATCGGCAAAAATCATATCAACGGATTCTGGTGTTGCTTTGTTTAAAATCTCAATACAATCACCTTGAAATAAGGTTATACCATCCTTTTTATAATGCTGTTGCATGATTTTATTTTATTATAAAAATATGAATATATCTATATTTTGAAATATCCTAATTGAGCCATAATACTCAATACAATTATAAATATTAAAATGTAGAAAATATTAAGAAATCCATTCTTGTGGAATTAACGCTTCACCACTACTCCAATTAGCAACAATGTGTTTGTGTTCATCAGAGATATCTCCCCAAACTAATTCATCGGCATGATCGGATACTATAATTTGTAAATTACCATTAGCATCTTTAACTGCATTTTCAAAGGTTTTAAACATTTTTTTCACTTGTTCAATATCTTTATCTTCAAATTTCTTATCTTTTTCTGTAAGTATTTTTTGTGGGAAATATACTTGGCTTGGTTGATCGTACATTATAAAATTAAGTATAGGAAGTTTCTTTTCTATAAAGTGAAAATGGAAGCCTAAAATTACTCCAATATGGAAAGCTACCCAATTGGAACCGCTACCAGTTTCCCATAAATAAAAATCCTTATGTGTATATTCATCTTTCTTAACTTTAATTGTCATATCATCTTTAATAAATTGCGAAATATAATGAAATTCTTTTATATCTGGCAAATATTTTTGTCCATATTTTATTATATTTTTAATACAATTATTGTATTCGGCTTCAACATCATCTATACTTATTTCGTCAATTTGTTTTTGAATATCTTTTATTTTTTCATTTATATCTTCATCTTTTGAATTTGCAAATTCTAATAAGATTTTTGATTTTATAATTATATCTTCATATATTTTTTCTACTATATTTTTCTTTTCACCAATTTTAGAAATTTCAAATTTTTCATTTTTTAAAGCTTCAATATTTATTGAAATATTATTCAGTTCTTTATCAATGTCTAAAAGTTTTTTGACATATAATGCAATTTCAGGTTCAAGTCTTTCGTTTAAATTATTTGTCAAAACATCTAAATTCGAACATATTTCTTCTAAATCCCCTAAACAAGCTGTTTCTTCAGCATTTTCTTCGCAAAAAGATTTAATAAATTTTGCAATTTCCAAACGATTCGACTTCATTTTTATTTTTTCATTCCGTTCTTTTAATAATTCTATGAGCTCCTCTATATATTCTTTCTGCGATTGCAAAGTTATTAATCTACTATTTAATGGTTCTATTTCTTTATTAATATCATTTAATAAATCACTAATCGAATCTGCATTTTTTAAATTTGGAGATAAATCTCTTATAGTTTTTTCAGAAAGTATTTTCAAAATACTTTTATACTCTTTTTGATTTCTGACTTTATTAGAATAAGTCTCATTAAGCAAGCCATATTTAATTGCATTAGAAATAATAGACTCACATTTTTCAAGTTGTATATTTTTTGCTCTTTTAGTTTCTTCTTTTCTTTTGTTTAACTTATTTAATTTTTCTCTTAAAGCATCTAATTTAATTCTATTTTCTATATTTTCTAATGTCTCTGCACCAATTACAAGATTAAAGACTGGCAACATTAAACGTTTGTATTGTGAAGTATCCATTTTATATAGCAAACAATTCGGATTAGCAACAATATATTGTGGTTGAAAATTAAAAGTAACTAAATCCCTAAAACTTAGTCTTGAATTTCTTATACCTAAAGAATTAGTTGGTTCGTAAAAAGGAACGCCCATAATTTTATTTAGTTCTAATTTAAAGTCTTCAACATTTTTTTCATTGCTTCTGTCAATAAGCATAGGTATATTTTTTATATTTTCTAACACTATAATTTTATTACTTGCTTCATCAAGATTCTCTCTTACTATTAGCACTTTTGTTTCATTAATATTTAACACAATTCCATACCAAGCAGAATAATCTCTAATATAACCTACTGGGATTTTATTTTGTGTACTTCCTAAGCAATAATCTATTATAGGTATAATTGCAGATTTCCCTGTTTGTGATAACCCATAAATTATATTAATTTTACCTTTTGCAAATGAAAGAATTTTTGGTTCTAATTTTGGATTTTTGGGCCATATTACAATGTTTTCTATTTGAATATTTTTCATTATAGGATTACCTCTAAGTTTTTAATAACATTATTAATATCGTTATCTTTTGCATAAATTTTTGCTAATATATTTGTAGCTTTTATTAGAGCTATCAATTCTTCATTTAATCCTTTGTTATGCAAATTTGTATCATTTGTTTGAACAGTTCCATTGGAATTAACCACTATTAAATTTGCTTCTATAGCAAATATAATTGAAGACATAACAAATTCTCTAAATTTTAATATTACTCCATTTATAGTTCCTAGAACGAAGTTATCTTTTGATTTTCCTATATATCCTATTTTTTCGTACAGCTTACTAATTTTTGTTATTTGATGAGATTTATCAGCATTGTCAAACCAAAATATAAGTTCTCTAACATCTCTAACCATTATTAATGGTATAAAAATAAATATATCAATCAAATTTGGACAAATACCTCTTTCCTGGTAAAAAGTATTTGAAAATACATATATTAAATAAGCCCCAAGAACAGGATTTTGTATATCATTACAGTATTTTTTATATATTGTTTTCATAAAAGTCCTTAAATTTATCTTCATATTGATAGTGCCATCCCACTGAATAATCGTGATTTACAGGTTTGTTTGCTAATACATTATAAATCCCCCGTGCGACTCTCTTTTGAGAACCACGAATAGTTAATCGTTTAGGTTTTATATTTTCACCTTCGTTGCAACATCTATCATATAAATCTGCACCATCATATTCTTTATTTTGCCTACTAAGATAGTTTCTATGTTCTTTCCATTCATTTTTTGCATCATAATATATTTGATTAATATCTAGTTCATTTATATATCCGCTAACAGAGCAATCTGTACATAAAATTTCCCAAGCAATAGAATCTCTTATTGCAGTTTCAATAGAGTCGTTCAAATTAACTTCTTGTAACTGCTTTACCATTAAAGAATCTTTCAAATTTTCTATTTTTTCTATTTCTATTTTAAGACTATCAACTAATTGATATTCGTTAAGTCTATCATATCTATCTTTATAAAAGTTAAATTGCTGACGAGTTATTTCTATAATTTTTTCTGTCTTTAGTTTTGGGTTTTCTAATTCAATACCAAAACATCCCTTTATATAAACATTAAAATTATTTATTGGTTTAAAAGTTCCTCCGTATTTATTTGTGAGCATTTGTAAAAAATCTTCTGATGATGATTTTACAGGTTGTTCAATATAAAAAGAATTTAGAATAAATTTTAATAATTCTTTATTGGTGTTTAATTTGTTAAAATATTGTTTTATTTCATTGTCATCATCTTTTTCTTTAAAATATTCTTCCTGTTTTTTCCATATTCTATCAAAATCATTTTTATTTTTTATATTTATGAAGTCATTTGCTAAATTGCCAATTTCACATTTACCCCAAGAATATATCGCAAATTTAATATCACTGCAGATATTATCTTTATTTGAGCTTTCTATTGTGCAAAACCAATTATAAAGTGTGTTCCACAAATCCTTTGAATAATCGGTTAAATTACAAGGTGATTTATATTTTACTTGTTCTAATTTTTGAATTCTTCCCTTATAGTCGAATATGGAAATATCATCTAAATTTTCAATTCTTACTTTTCCAATTGAGTCGTCTGAGACGATATGATATAAGGCTCTTGGAGCTTCAACATAATAGCCCAAGAATGAATCTGGTCTTTCATTATTAAGAGAAAAATTGTTCATTATCTAATTATAAGCGCAAAAATTATGGTTGTAGTAATTTATTGCGTTTTATTAACTTATAATTGCATATTCATCTTATAGTTAATCATATATTTTCTTTATATCAAATTACAACTCGGATGGCTGATTATTTTGGATACGCAGCTTTTGGTACGCCTTTGGTCGGTAGGAAGTAATAAAATTATTTAACTTAGCTGTCAGTTAGATTGCTTTTGTATTTATATTTTGGTTGTATATAAATTTTAGAATTAGTAAGTACAAACTACAAACCATAAATACTAATAAAATCTAAAATCTTTCTGTTTTACAGAAAGTAAGAAAAACGAGTAGTAAATTATGTATAATTAAATACTCATTTTGACTGTTACAAATAATCATTTAAGGTGTTTCTTTACAGCCTTAAATATTTGTCGAACATTGGTGTTTATTTTAATGTCCAGTTTACATGGAAATCAAACCTTAAAATGTCATCCTGAACTTGTTTCAGGATCTTGCATATTTTAATGTCAGCTTTGTTATCTTGATAATTA
>CALVKW010000122.1 GCA_944333345.1 uncultured Bacilli bacterium
TGTTCTTGATAATTGAAAATGAAATCCTTCTTCTTCTTGAAATTTAACAACCAAAGAAGAATTACTATCATTAACTTTAAATAAACAATCATCACTGTAAATAGAAAGATGAATATTATCATCATTAGAAGGTAATATTTCAATATCACCAAGAGTAGAATCTACTTCTATTGACTGAATATTTCTATCATATATTTCCTCATATGCCAAGTGATTACTTACTTTATAGTTTACAACATTAAAACTCCAAATAGGAATAACCCCACAAATAAAAGCTATCAAGAAACCAATTAAGACAATACAAAGAATAGATAATAAGATAATCAAAATAATTGTTTTAGTTTTATTCGTCTTCTTCATGAATATCCACTCCTTTCAAAGAAAATCCCAACTTAATAATCTCTGTAAGAAGAGCATAAACAATCCATAAAATCCAAGTAACTCCCCAAGCCATCGTAAGAAAACTGACAATTAAATAAATAGCAAGTACGAATAAAGCTAATACACTAGTTATCCGTTTATATAATCTATCTTCCCTCGTTAATACTTTTTCTTTCTTTTTTTCATTAGTAAATGGCTTCATCATTTCAATATAAATTAATAATCCAGTAGCAACCGCAATCACAATAAAGAATACACAAACACCTACGATAGGACTACGCAATACAGTAGAAAAGAATATGATCACTACAACAGATAAAATATATAACATAACCGCAACAGTAGTAAAAAGTGCTTTTTTACGATTATAATCTTGATAAGTAGTAGTATTCTCTATCCTAACTTCTTCCACCTCTCTAGGCGTAGACACTTCATCATAAAATAACTCTTCCGTACTTATCTCATACAAATTACAAATAGGAACCACTTTATCGAAATCAGGCATACTTTGATCCGTCTCCCATTTCGATACCGTCTGTCTAGTAACATGTAAAATGTCCGCAACTTCTTCTTGAGACAGTCCTTTCTTTTTTCTCAGTTTTAATAATTTTTCACCTAAACTCATCTTCTTCACCTCAAAAACATTATATTAAATATTTCGGTTGCACACTACCAAAACAACATGGAAATTTGTCAACTAAACTTAACAAAAGAAAAAATATAAAATTTAAACATTTTTATCAAATATTTTAATCCAACCAAGTTCTAACCATAAACAAATCTCACGATAACACCCAACACTAGAACTAGGCATTTTTAAAAGATAAATTTTAATATCTTTATGACAAACAAGCTTTAACATCATCCCAAAATTAAGTTCCGCAAAAGTCTCATATCCAAGATACCCTTCTACTCCATTTTTATCCTCATTCATAATAAACAAAATATCACAAGACATAATATTTTTAAAAAAATCTTGATGAATATCAGGATATAACTTTAAAAATTCCTGCTCTTTTATAGGTCTAGGATAATCAAGAACATAATAATGATTCAATTTAAAATAATTTCGATAATAATTAATCCTCTCCTGTAAAGACGCACTACCAGCAATAACTACTTTTTTCATAATTCACCTCATCCAATATAAGAAAGAATATCTCTAAATTCTAAATAACCACTCTTCTCATTAAAGTGCCCTGCCTGAGGAACAAAAACATCTACTGCAGAAATACTTTCACAAAACTTTTTTAATTCTAAACACGAAATATAAGGATCATTATCAGAATAAAAACAAATTCTATCATCACAAAACAAAGGAAATTTCTTTAATAAATCCCAATCTAAATAAAAGGATGTGTAAAGAGTGGAATCATCAGAAAAAACAACCTGATTGAATCCCGCAACAGTAATTAATTTCTTTATTTTTATTTTTTTCTCTAATAAAAATTTAATAACAAATATGGACCCTAAACTATGAGTAATAAATATGGTATCAGAATCAATTAACCCAATATCTAAATAACTAGATAAAATATGACTCCAATTTTCATAACTTTGAAACTGAAAACTTGGAAAATGAGGAACGATACACGTCTTACCTCTTTTACTTAATTCTTTTTTTAGCCAAGGAATAAAATTCTTATATGGGTTTCCATAAGAACCATGAATAATAAAATATTTTTCCATAATACTCTCCTTTAAAATTATTATACCATACCAAAAGAAAAACTCGCTTGTAACAAACGAGTTTTATAAAACTTCTTCCTGTGGCATCATCGTAACAACACTCATATTATGAAAATCTATAGAAGAAACTATTTTTTCTAATGTCTTCATATCCATCTTACGAATAATGTCTACTTTATTAGGAATTACCTTATGATAACGAATCATATCATCATAAATATTATTTACTGTAGAATCAATATAATCAGCCATCTTAACTTCATTAGCTATCCATACTTTTTTCATTCGATGAAACATTGCTTCATCTAATTCATGATGAGTAAGTTCTTGCTTTATCTCAGCAATTAACTTCTCAGGTTCATTCGTAGATGCTAAAATCATAAATGTTTTATACTCTTCTGTATTATCCCAATCTGTAAAAATATTATTTAAAAGTTTTTCACTGCGGACACGTTCTCTAAATGTAGAAGAAGAACCAAATAACATCGTAGTAAGCATAGTTAAATATAAATCTAGTTCTAAATCATCATACTCACCTAAATCAGAAATAGCTATTTTTAACCCTACTCCAATCTTTGGTACTTGAATATTACCAGTAAATTTATCCTCTTTTTTACAAACAGATTTCCGTTCTTTAATCGGAGCAATCTTAGCTTCTCCTAAATTATCTCTAGTATCTAACTCTTCATGAATAACTTTCATAGCATCATCCATAGGAAAATTTCCCACAACAAGTAAAAACATATTATTAGGACTATAGAAATTATTATAACATAAATATAAATCTTCTTTCGTAATCTTATATATTTCTTCTACGGTACCACCAATATCAATTCTTCTTGGATGAACATGATATATATTTTCTCTTAATCTAATATCAAGTTGTGTATCAGGTAAATCAGCATACATTTTTAATTCTTCTGCAATGATTCCTTTTTCTTTTTCTACATTTTGATCCGTATAATAAGGAGCATTCACATATTGAAGTAAATAACGTAAGTTATCTAAAAAATTTTTAGTACCATAACAAATATATTGTGTACTATTGTAAGAAGTAGAAGCATTAGCACCTGTACCACTCTTTGAAAAATAAGCAAAAGGATCTTCACCCGATTCTTGTTCAAACATCTTATGCTCTAAAAAATGAGCAATACCATCAGGAACTTTATGTACTTTCTTTTCATCACTTGGAGTAAAACTAGTAACATCTGCCCCGAATCTAGTAGCATAACTAATAAAATAATTAGATTTATCAGGAAATGGAACAAAGATAATATCAAGTCCATTATTTAAAGTCTCTGTGTAACAACATAAATCTAAGCCCTTTAAATTAATTTTTTTCATGACTATCCCCCTCTAATAAAAATACGGTATCCATCTTTACTTTCTTAGCTACTTTTATAATCTCATCTTTAGTAACCTTCATTATCTTACGACGTTTTTCCTCAATCGTATCTGTTCCAATTAACTCCATCATATAATAATTATCTAATATTCTATTAGGGCTATCTTCGATTTCATCTAAAGCCGTACAAAAATATTCTTTCGCAACTTGAATATCTTCATCTTTAAATTGCCCTTTACGCATATCTACTAAGATTTTATCAATTAATTCTAAAGTCTTAGTATAATTTTCTTTATCAATACCTGCACGAATTAAAATTAAATGATCAAGTTTATTAGGAACAGAATTAATTACATAGCATAAAGAATATCGTTCTCTAACTTCCTGAAACAATTTAGAGTCTCCACTACCACCTAAAATAATATTATATAAAGTAAGAACATAGTTTCTTTCATAATCACTAAGTCCATAAGTACGACATCCAATCGCAAGTTTCGATTGAGAAGTATCCACTATCTCCTTAGCAAACAATCTCCTACTGCGAGGTTTAACATCCGGAAGTAAATAAGGAACTCTCTGTCTTTTAACAGTCTTAATTGGAATGACCTCCCGAATCATAGAAGTCATTTCCTTAAAATCAATATCCCCAATAACAAAAACATCAACCAAATCACTACGAATCATCTTTTGATAGTATTGATATAAAGATTCTGGAGTAACTTTTTCCAAATCTTCCATATATCCAACCATACGATAAGAAGACACTCTATTTTTATCCATAGCTTCAAACAAACGAAGTAAACTATAGCTAGCACCATCTTCCTTAATAGACGACAAATTACTCTTCATAGTACTTTTAACAATATCTAATTTTTCTTGAGAAAACTTTTGATTAGAAACATCCGGATGAAAAATAATCTCATTTAAAAACTCTAAAGCCTTCTTAAAATTTCCCTCTTCTTTATATCTATCGTGTAAAACAGATAAATAGATATCCAAATTATTATAATTACCAAG
>CALVKW010000123.1 GCA_944333345.1 uncultured Bacilli bacterium
TTTATTTGATGCCTGTTAAAACATTGCCAGTTTTTTATGAGAGAAAAACTTTATTATTATTCATAAAAAAATTTTGTTATCATTATCGCTTCTATTTATTCCTTATTTCTCTCATAACGACTGTTATATTAATCTGTCAAATTATTACTGTTTTTCATTTTCAGTATTTGTTTGATTATGCAATTTCTTTTTCTATTTATGATTCTATTTTCCTTCTTAGTCTTTTTCTTACCTTCTTTTATTTAGAAAAGATTTTCTTTCAAATGCTTAAAGACTTTATTTTAATAAAACTTAGTTCGATTTTTGATGAACACCTCCTAACTTATATATATAAACAAATTCTTCTGCTTCCATATTTATTTTTTAAAAATAGAACTTTAGGAGAGGTGTTAGAAAGAATTCAGGATGTAATTAAAGTTAAAAATTTTCTTTTACAAGTGTTTTCTAATGGATTTACAGACTTATTATTTTTTATTATTTTTTATATTTTGTTATGTAGAATTCATTGGAAATTATCTTTGGTAGTTCTTGGGTATTTTTTTATTTCTATTTTGATTGGATTGTTTTTTCAACAATCTAAGAAAAAGTTACAGAAAAAAGTACTTTCTAAAAGCGATTATATTCAATCATTTTTAATTGAATCTTTTCAGAATGTTGATACCGTGAAGGGATTACATTTAGAGTATGATTTTTTAAGTCAATTTGAAGTAGAGTATCAAAAGTATTTACATCGTACTTATTCGTTAGAGAAAAGTTTATTAAAAGAACAGACTTTAAAACAAATTCTTTATTATGGGATGTATGTCTTATTTTTAGGATTTGGCTCCTATTTTATTATTCAAAAAGAATTAGTTATTACGGAGTTTTTTATTTATCAACATATCTTTTATCAATTAATTAGTTGTGGCGAACGTCTTTTGGATTTTTTCTTTCATAGTTATCAGATTCCTTTAGCGATTGCAAGAATTCATGATTTGTTTACTTTGATTGATGAGAACTTTGATGGCGGTACTTATTATCAATTATCTACTGTTCAAGGAGAGATTGTTTTTTCTCATTTATTTTTTTCTTATACTAGTAGGCCTTTGTTTTCTGATTTTTCTCTTACTATTCCTTATGGACAAAAGGTTCTTTTTACTGGGGAGTCGGGAGGAGGAAAAAGTAGCTTGGTCAAAATGATTATGAGATATATTGATATTCCTTATGGGATGTTAAGAATTGGTTCTATTGATATTAATCATTTTCATTTGGATTTACTTAGAAATCGTATTTCTTATGTTACTGGTGGAGAGTTGTTATTTTCTAACACACTTTATTATAATATTACTTTAAATCGTGAGGTTGATAGAGAAAAGGTAGATGAAATTGTAAAACTCGTACACTTAGATTTGGTTGTTGAAAAATTTCCACAAGGGTACCAGACAATGGTGGAAGAAAATGGATTTAACTTTAGTGGAGGTGAGAGACAAAGAATATTACTTGCTAGAGCATTGATTAAGAATAGCGATATTTATATTTTCGATGAAGCATTTCATCAAATTGATATCGAATTAGAAGGATGCATTTTAAAAAACATTTTTTCTTATTTAAAAGATAAGACTGTGATTGTTATTAGTCATCGCTTACAACATTTGGAGCTTTATGATGTTAGATATCGATTAGAGAAAGGAACGATTTATGAAATATAAAAGTTATGAATTGTTTGGGAGTGTTCATTTCTTTACAGTCATTATGTTATTTTTTCTTTTTCTTTTAATTTTTATTTCTATAAGGATTCCAGTTATTCGAGATTATTCATCTATTTCTTCTGTTGTTAGTTCTAAAAATCAAGTTATGGTTATTTCAACAGATGAGGAATTATCTTGGTTATATCGAAATCATTATCTTTATGTAGATGGAAAAAAGTTGAAATATGATGTTGATCGAGTACAAAAAAATGTTATTAAGCGAAATGATATGGTTTATCATCAAGTTTTTTTATCTTTGCCTATTTCTAATCACTATGAGGAAAATGATTCTGTTTCTTTGTATATTTATCAGGATTCTCTTTCTTTTTGGTCTTTATTTTTCCGGGTTTGGAAAGGAGGTTAAATGCAGTCTATTAGTACTATTGAATTAGAAGAAGTGAAAGGAGGTGTTTCAGGATGGACTATTATTGGTATTGCAGCTGTTGTGGTGTTTTTAGCTGGAGTATTTGAAGGTATTACTAGTCCTAATCCTTGCAATAAATGAAGAGTGTTGACGGTTTTGAGTTAGATTCTGTTGTCGGTGGGGATAGTATTTCTGGTACTGTTATTAATGCTTTTACAAATGTTATTAAAGTATTGATGGATGCTGGTAGAAGTGTTGGAAGTGCTATTCGTAGAGTGGCAGAAGGAAATTTGTGTCCCTTAGATTAAATAAAATTCTACAAAATTTGTAAATTATCGGAAAAATTGTGAAATATTTTGCTTTTTTGTGAAAAAAATACGGAAAAATTGTTGAAATATAAGGAAAGGTCTGATATAATTCATTGTAGTTAAAGCGAAGGGAGGGATAATTGATGGCAACTCAAGTAACAGTAAAGAATGGTAATTTGGATTTAGCACTAAGAAAATTCAAACAAAAAGTGGCTAGAGACGGTGTCCCTTCAGAATGCAAGAAACGTGAATCTTATATTAAACCAGGAGTAGCAAGAAGAGCAGCTAAGAAAGAAGGAATTAAAAATTCCAAGAAAAGAAATCGTAAAGATAATAGAGACTAAGGTCTCTTTTTTCTTGCCCTTTTGGGTGTTACCTTGTATCTGTAGCTAAAATTCTATTTGTTTTTTTTAAATTTTTGTGGTATAATATCGCTACGATTAAAGAAGGGGATAATTTGTTATGTTTTTAAGAGATAAATTAATATACTTTATGAATATGGATAATCCAGAAAAAGTGTTGGATTCGATTATTAAATATGGAGTTATAACTGGGAACATATATGATTGTGTGCATACAAAGTATAGGAAAGCAAATAAAAATAAACCCTTATCATCTATTGATGATTTGATTTTTCTACATGCAACAGATTTTTTTCCTAATGATAATATGCTTTTTACATCTAGAGGTGGAAATAGGTTGCTTTCTTCTCAGTATAGGTATGGTGATGGAATGTATGACTATTCATATAAAGTTCCTTTGGATAATCTTTTTTTTACTATAAATTGTTTAGTTCATAGTCATGAGTGTTCTAATTTTGACAAAAAAATAGCTGTTTTGATTGATGGTAAAAGAATGGATTTGTCTAAGTCTGTTTATGCTAATCCTGTTGACTATGCTGTTAATTCTAATATTAATTTAGAAAAGCAAAATGATAAGGATTATAGTGCCTTTATTTTGTGTCCATATGAATCTATGAAAGAATTGAAAGAGAGAAATGATAACTCAATTATTATTGGGTATTCAGGGATAACATTGGACTGTGCTGTAGAAACAATTATGCTATTGCTTGGGAAAAAGATTGAGATTTATGGACCAATTAAATATCAATATTCTAATGATGATTTAAAATATATAGCTCCTATATTGAAAAAGCATTCTTTAAAACCAAGGATTAACACAGGGGCAAGTGATGATAATGAATTTTATGGTATGTCAGAATATGGATTTATGGATGAAATTCGAATCAATATCCAAGAAATGATAGGTATAATGAAAGCTGCTACTGAGCGGGGGCAAAATATATCATTTGATGAGGTAGAAAAATCTATTATAATTAAACGCCCTTCTTTTAATTTTACAGAGTCTAATGTATCATTTGAATTATATAAAAATACAGTCATTGATGAATTGAGTAAAGAGGGATATGATATAGGAAGTCAGTTAGATAATTTAGAAGAGTATCATGATTCTATTTTGGAAGGTGGAGATGAATTGAATGAAGGACTAAGGAATTATTTTAGTGAAATCTTAAAGTCTAAAGTTGGAAATGGTGGATATGTATTGACATATTTACCAATGAGCGGTGGAAATGATGAATTTTTGCCAATTAGATTTACACCAGAATATATAGTGAGAGGCAATAAACTTTTGTATGATATTTTTAGCCAACAGTATAGTGGCGAAGCTAATTATTCTAATTCTGAATTAAGTAGTAGTGGTAGTACTTTAGAAGAGCATTCTGTTCAAAAACAATATAGATAATATTTTATTATATTGCTAGTATTTGAGAATTTTTACTTATATTCATGTTAATAGTTGATTGATGCTAATGTTTGAATTATTTTCTATTGTTTTGTATAATAAACATAAGGAGATGAGATTATGGTAGAAAAACTAAAACAAGATATGATTGAAGCAATGAAAGCTAAGGATAAAGATTGCTTAACTACAATTCGTATGATTAAAGGTGAGATGGATAAAGAGCATATTGATAAAAAACGTGAGATTAATGATGA
>CALVKW010000124.1 GCA_944333345.1 uncultured Bacilli bacterium
GATGAAGGAAATACTCTAGACGTTATAAGTATAGATAAAGACTCTACTAAAAATCCTAGTGCATCTGACAATGGAAGTTCAGTAATTCCAACAATATTAGGTGTCGGAGCTGCTGGCGCAGCTGGCGTTGCCGGAGTGCGTTATATACAAAAAAAATCCGGAAAAAATAACGAATATTATGAGGATGATTTTTCAGAAGAGAATAATGAAAACAAAGATAATTATAATTTAAAAAGTAGTGAACCATTAAACATAAATGATGAACAAATGGGAATAGTAGAAGACAGGATAAAATATAAAGCTGGTGGTGTTAATCAATTGAAATTAGATGATGGAGCAGACGTAAAAATAAATGACGATGATAGCATTATCGCTCCTCAGACAAAAGAAGAATTAGAATAGGAGGAGAATAAATGGAAGAAAAATATTTACCAATTGGAACAGTAGTTTTATTAAAAGGTGGTCATGATCCCATTATGATTACATCTTATTGTGTATATCCTAAAACAAATAAAGAAAAACTTTTTGATTATGGTGCTTGTTTATATCCAACCGGAATTTTAAATCCAGAAGTAATTCATGCCTTTAATCATAGTCAAATTGACAAAATATTGCACATGGGGTATAAAACAGAAATGTCAAAAGAGTTATCAACAAAATTAAACGAAGGATATAAAAAGATAATAGTAGAAACAAAAGAAGGATAGCAATAAAATTATAGCCGCGCCAATAAGGGGCGGTTTTTGATACTAGAAGATACTTACAACGTATATAAATAATTGCTATTGAATTAAAATAAATGAATCAATGAAATATTAAAAAATTAGATTATTTAATTTACAGAGTAAAAGTAAAATATCTTGATAAATAAAAAAATAATTATTATAATAAGAATGTAAGAATATTCGTGTTCTAAAGTAATAAAAAGTCTATATAAAAGGAGAATGCAAATGGCAGAGAATGTACGTCTTCAAAAAGCAAATGGAGATTATTATAATTTATATTTTCCAATAACAGAAAACTCGCAGAAGTGTACAGGAGAAGATATAGAAGAAAATAATAAAAAAATTAATGATAAAAAAGAAACCTTAGAAAAAGCAAAAAATCATTACAAAAATGCAAAGGAAAAATTATCGGTAGATAACTTTTATTTAGAAGGGGTAGAAAGTTTGGATGTAGTTATAGAAAGAGAATTATTAAACCCAACAAGCAAATTGCTTGATATAATAATTCCAAATGCAATCGAGAAAATATCAACACTACAACAGACTCAACAAGAAAAGGATGAAAAAATCATTAGTGCATATCAAATAGCGAAAGAAGCAGAGGCAGCTATGTTAAAAAGAAGTGAAGCAAAAGAGAGCATGGATTCTAAACAAAGCGAATATGTGGCAATGCTTAATAATCCAAATGCAACAGATTATGATAAAACACAATCAAAAACAAGATGGGATGAAGCTACGAATACTTTTAATACTGCAAATACTAACTATAAAGATTTAAGAGAAAAAGCACTATCATTATACAGAGAGGCTTATACATCAGAACCAAAAGCAAAAGGCGATTATGATGGTATGATAGAAGTATAATTTAAATAAACAAAGGAGACCTTATATGTCTAATAAAATAAAAATAAATGAAAAGCAAGTATCGGATGCGATTGCTGATTTAGAAGCTGCAAATGACAGTAGTTCGATTGCAGCTGAAGATATAGTAAAAATTACATATGATAGCGAAAAATTAAAACCATCAATAAAAAAACAAATGAATGAAATTGTAGAGGAGTTAGCCACGCAACTCCAACAATTAAACGCTAATACTGAGACATTCATACAAAATCTTAATAATATTATGGAAAAAATAAAAGAATATAATGAAGAATCAAATACATTAGTTTTTTCGGATAAAAAAACATATTCCAGCAACATGGAAAAAGATGTATGGGGATTATTAAATATATTCAAAGAAGCTGGTTTAATGTCGGGAGGTTCTATATTTTCAAGTGCCACAATAGCATCTGCAGGAACGTTTTTTCCAACATTCTCTACTCCCGGAGAAAATTCAAAAACTTGGAATAGTCGTGAAGAATGGCAAAATGATTTAATTGCAAAATATAAAAATAAAGGTTATAGTCAGGAAGAAGCACAAGAACTTTCAGAATATGAAATGGCCGCCAAAGAATATGCGGCTACTGGCGCCAATGTATTTGGAAAAGATAAAGTTGCACTATCGTCACTTTATGAATCTAGAAGAGAAATTATAAAAAGTAAAATAGAAACCCTGAATATAGAATCAGAGGGAACTGAGAATAGTACAGGAGTAAATCAAGCGAGTAATAAAGAGTCAACCAGTGTAAGTTCTAGAAATGGAGAACAGGCGCAAAGTTCTTCTTCTTCATTTGCTAGCACATCAACAATAAAAGCAAGAGTAGAAGAGCCATCATCCAGTCTAGCAACGCAGCAGAAAGTAGAATCAACAACACCAGTGGATATACCTACTTATGATACCAATAAAACTCCAAGTGTAGGAGAAAATACGAATCAACCATCAAATTCGCACAATAATAATGAACAGGTTGAAATACCATCGTCAAATGATAATAGTGAAACAAATAATGTAAATACAAATCCAGGATTAAATGTAGAAAACAATCCACCAATTAATACTAATCAAAATACAAATACTAATACTGGAAATCACAACACATATGAAAATTCATATTATAATAGTCCAAAAAACAATATGGGTAATAATTATAATAATGAAAATTACACAAATAGTACACAGATAACTTCCCAAAATCAAAATATTGGTGCAGAAAATATATCTACTACAACACCTTCTGCCCCAGAAAGCGATACAAATATTATAGATAAAAGTGGAGAAGAATTAGATGTTATCAGTATTGATAGAGATATATCAAACGAACCATCAACATCAGCAAGCGGAGGAAGTGTAATACCAGCTGTTTTAGGTGTCGGTGCAGCAGGAGTGGCTGCAGTAGCTGGTATCAAATTAATAAATAGGAAAAAAGAAAAAGAAAATACATATGATGATGAAAATTCTTTCACTTATTTAAATAACGACGAAGAAGAGAATGATAGCAACAGTACTATAAATTTGAATGAAGAGCTTGAATAATGAAAAGAGGATAAAAAATGGAGCAAAAAATTTTACCGTTAGGTAGTGTAGTCCTTTTAAACGGAGGCACTAAGAAAGTTATGGTAATTGGATATTGTATGAAAACACCAGAGAAACCAAATAAAATATATGATTACTGTGGTTGCGTTTTTCCTGAGGGGGTTCTTCGCTCTGATGTAACATGTGTATTTAATCATGAACAAATAAAAGAAATATTCTTTTCTGGATTTCAAAATGAAGAATCCAATAAATTTTTAGAAAGAGTAGTAACCTTGACATCCAAAAATGCAACAAGTAATACTACTGAAGGAGATTCTAGATTTCAAATAGAATCGCTAGGAACGGAATGATATAAGAATCATTCTATTTTTTTATAAAAAATAAATTTTAACCATATATATTCAAAATATAGGTTTTAGGAATGCGTAAAAATAGACGTATCTTCCTTGAAAAGTATAGTTTGCATATAAAATACAGATCATAAATATTATTTAATAAGCAACGAAGAGAGAATACACATTTAGAAATTTTTTTGAAATTTAAAATAAAACCATTACTGCTGATAAGTTAATTTTATTGGAACCAATTTGTCTGTGGTACCTTTATTGTAGCTAGTACCAAATAATTAAATGATGATACATTGTTTAATTTTTCTTTTATGAGAAGTTTGAAAAGGTATCAAATTAGTGATATTGCTTGAGACCTATTATAATCGATTATAAAACTTAGTGCACTACATTTGTGCACTTCTTTTTTTAATTACAAAAGAGTAAACCTTACAAAGCTAAAATTTTAATAGTTTCTTTTTATAAAAATATATAGTATAATAGATATGGTGAATAAATATGGATTATGTAATTATTATTGTAGTACTTTTAATCATTTTACTAGCAATATTAAAAGCAACAAAGAAAGATGCTAATATTGATTTTAATAAACTAGTAGAATTATTAGGAGGAAAAGACAACATTGTAGATACGGAAATTAATCTTTCTAGGTTTAAAGTAACATTAAAAGATGTTACCAAGGCTAACAAAGAAGGAATTCAAAAATTAGGTGCTAAAGGAATTGTAGAAATTGATAATCAATTAAAAATAATATTAGGACCAGAGTCAAAACAATTAAAAAAATACATAGATGGATTAAAATAATCCATTTTTTTTGCAAAAAGTTGTGTTAAACTTTAAGACTGACAAAATTGAAAATTGTGATATAATGGTTATGCCAAACAAAATGTAGAAA
>CALVKW010000125.1 GCA_944333345.1 uncultured Bacilli bacterium
TATATAGATATCCATATACCCATTTTTTACCTTCAGTTGTTCCTGTCTTTCCTCTAAATTTTATATTCCTCATCTTTACACCAACTTTCTAAATTTTGTTTTATTTTTATACTTTTTTAATAAACTTGTACTAGTTTTTGTGCTTAAGTTTGTTAATTATGTTTTAATTTTTAACTTTTTCTACTAATCCTGCTTGGATTAAATCGTATAATGTATCTATGTCAAAATAATCATTATATTTGTTAATTCTCCATTCAATATTTTTTCCTATAAATGCTCTATAAATTCTTATTAGGCTTGTAGTTTCTGTTATTGTTATTAACAATCCCCCAACATCTTTTTCGCATTTTTTCAGATATGCACAAACTTTTCCGCTGTCTTCATCGTATTTAGCCTTAAATCCAAACTTTTCTAATTCTTTTAAGTCTACATTATTTTTTATTTTTAACATTCTTTATTCCTCTACTTTCATTAAAAATTCATCTAAAATATCTTGATGCTTTTCTTCTAAAAATGTCCACAACTCATCATAAGCTTTTGTTAATACTTTCATACTTTCTTTTAATTTATTATTTGGATATCTGTTTTTATTATATTTATTTGCTACAAATTCTTTTTGTCTTTGTATTGCTTCTCCTACTGTCATTCTTTACTTTTCCTTTCAAAATATTGTTTTATGCATTCTTCACATTCTCCTATTGCCATACTGTCACATTCGTTTAGGTTTTTCCCTGTTTTTATACATATATCTTCTTCTATATCTAAAGCTGCTATATATTCTGCCATTAAATCAATTATTTGCTCTTTAAATTTATCGTTGTTTGCTAAAATCATACATCTTTTATTTTCTTCATTTAATTCTTTTTGTAAGCTTACATTTTCTTTTAACTGCTCATTTATTAATTTATCTTTTTCTTTTAGCATATTTAAGACAGTTTCTATTTCTTCTACATCTATATCTTTTAATTCAATAGATGTAGGATTTGGAAATTCATAAAAAGGTTTTATTATTCTTTCCTCACAAATTCTTATTGCCTCTTCTTGTTTTTTTGTCATTGACATACCAATACTCCTTCCTTTTCGCAAACTATCCATAAATGTCCATTTAAACTTGCTTTACTTATACTTAATTTGCTTCCACAGTTTGGACATTCTTTTATTACTTCTTGTCCTGCTTTTAAGTCTTTAGGAATCAAACTAATTAATTTGTTTATCTTATTATCATTCTCTATCAGTATTTTATCTATTTCCATATCCTCTAGTTCTTCAATTTCCTCTTCTGTTAATTTTAAGTATTTGTCTAATATTTGTATTTCTTGTTCTGTAGGTGTTATTCTTCCAATTCTAATATCAGACAATCTAGTTAAATGTATTTCTGTATTTATAGTAAAATATAGTTCTCTTAGTGTTAAATTTCTCTTTTTCATAATTTTATTTAATGGTTTATTATCAATTGTCATTTTAATCACCTAACTTTCTTCCGCATTGTGGGCAATAGTTTATATCAAAATAAACTGCATTTCCTCCATTTGTGCTAATCATTATCCCTGCTTTTTCATCTGCTTGCCCTTTCATAATCCAAGCACTATATTTTCTATCATTTTTAAATCCTGCTGTAGGTTTTAATTCAAATTCTGTTCCTCCTATTTCAAACAAAGGTGTTGTTTTACAATATTTACACATATTATTTATCCTCCTCTAATATAAATTCTCTAATAAATCTATTTGCATATTCTTTGCTTATTAGACTTCTTTCTGTTTTGTTATGTGTATTACTTATTGTTTTTTTATTATTAATTGTATATGCTCCTAAAATCATATTATTTTTAGGTTTTAATCCTATAAACCAATATTGTGTTGGTTTTTTATAATAATCTCCTCTAATAGTTCTATCCATATCTATTATTGTTGCAGGAATTGCCCAATATTTAACTAAATAATGTGTTGTAGAATATGGATTCTCTATTATAAGTGGTATCTTTTTTCTTAAGCATATAATTGCTAATTTGGTAATTATCTCATATAAATTTGCTAATTCTCTATGAAGCTTTAAATCGTTTTCAAGTTTTTGTTCATAAGTCCATTTTTTCATTTGTATTGCAGTTCCTCTAAAATGCATCTGAATTTGGTCTTCAAACCTTACACAAGGGAAAAATGCAATTATTAAATCATTCTTCGTTATATTATCAAATATACTTTCTCTATTCTCATAAGCTTCTTCTATATCTACAAATAAATCACATACATAGTCTGTTTCTCCAAATTCGTCCTGGATATCATAATCTAAAGCTTCATATCCTAACTTCTTAAATTCATTTTTAAAAGTACCACTTTGTTCAAATAAGCAATATATTTTATTATACATATTATTTCTCCTCTAATAATTCTTCACAAGCTTTTATCTTGCCTAGTTTTATTCCGTATTCTAATGTTTTACAATTTCTTCTGCCTCCTACTATTGTTGATTCTAATATGATGTTTTCTTTTAAATCCTTTACTTTTTGTTTTAATATGCTGTTTTCTATAACTTCTTTTGCCATTTTTATGTATGTATCTTTATTTTTCTTTTCTTCTTCTAATTCTTTTATTCTTGCTTGTAGCTTTTTCACATTCTCTTTAATTCCTCTTCTTCCGTATTCTGTTAGATATGCTACTACTTCAAGATTGTCTATTATTTCGTTAAATGCTTCTTCTGTCATGTTTGCGACATTTTTGTCGCTTTCATATAGTCCATCATCAAGCCCATTCAATTTCCTTGTTGCTATTAGTTCATCTATATCATCTACACTTGCCATTTGTAACCTCCTCTATTTCTAATATTACTTTGCTTTCTTTTGCATATTCAAAGCTGTCTTCAAATCCTACTACATAGTTTCTATTATCATCTTTTAATTTACCTGCTTTTACCATGCTATCTAATATAAACTTTTTTGCAAAACATATGTTGTCAAAATCACGTCTTTTATTCTCCTCAACCCAATGAAAATGGATTTTAATAGGATTTTTATATTTAGGTAATGTATTTATATACCAGCCTATATCTTCGTCTACATCTTTCTTCATTTTAGCTCCTGCATATCTGTTTTTTCTACATTCGTTTATGTATTGGTTTAAACTTGGGAGCCTAAATGGTATTTCTATTCTATTCATAATTCAATTTTCTCCTGTACTCCATAAATCTTTTTCTTTTTTTCTTCTATAATTTCACATTTAGGTTGTCCTCGAAAATTTATATCTTCTAACTTAGAACAACCTAAACACATATTCTTTTCTGATGCTGTTTTGCATATTCCTGTTAGTTCTGGATATTTCATAAACTACTCCTTGAAATATTTATCTATTTCTTTTGCTATTCCCCACATATCAACTGTTATATACTTGTCTCTTTCGAATTTTTGAGACATTTCATAGGTTGGCTTTTTATAGCAATAAAACTCTTTACAAATAAGTGGTCTAACTTCATAAATTAAACACTTTTTACCATCGTAGTATGGACAACTTAATCTATTCTGCATTACTAACATATGTGTTTGTGGTCTTATTTTATGCTCTATAACATATTTTTGAATTGTATCTAATTCATTTTGTGAAATTGGCAATATATTCGTACAACACTCTCCACATTTACTACATTTGCCACAAATTGAATTGTCTGTTATTTTTTCTGTACCACTTATAATTTCTTTTAATATTTTTCCAATGGTTGTTTTTTTTAACATTGCTTCCTCCTATAGTCTTAACTCTTCTAAAGTATATTCTTTGTCATTTTTCATATTTTTGTACATATTTTTTGTCTCAAAAGGTGGAAGTTGTATTTCCCAATTATCGCCATCTATGTCGATAACTGTTATTGTTACTGATGCCTTTCTCCCTCCACCATATGTTGATTTGTTTATATATTTTACTGTTTTGTATGGTCTAATAACTTCCCTTAGATATCGTTTTTCTGCTTCGTCTAGAATTTCTTGTTTAGCTTCATAAACTGTTTGATATGTTGGTTCTTCTATTTTTATTATTTTGCCTAAATCGCTATAGTTATCTTTTAAATTATATAAATTAGCAATTTCTCTACATTCATGTACATTTTCAAAATAATTTTCTTTATCTTTAACTAAAACTTCTCCGTTTTCAAAAGTTACTTTTGTTCCTATTGGGCTTTTCTTTAAGTCTTCGTATGTGTATTCTGCTAATACTAACTCTTCTTCAGTTCCGTCCCAAGAACCGTGACTTGGGAAGTCTACAGTATATCTATATTTATTAATTTCTATAATAGTTCCTATCTCTTCATAACTTACTCCTGCTCTACCATAACGAAAATCCTTTATATTTTTATTCAACTTTACTTTGTC
>CALVKW010000126.1 GCA_944333345.1 uncultured Bacilli bacterium
AAATTTCCCTCTTCCGTATATCTATCATGCAAAACAGATAAATAAATATCCAAATTATTATAATTACCAAGTCTAGAGTTATATGTCTGAATATCCGCAGCATATAGTTCCTGTGCTTCAATTGTCAAAGCTCTTTTACTTAGATATTTACTACTAGACTGCAAAAACATATCACATAAAACATTTCTTACCGTAATATCCTCTTTTACAATAGGACTACGAAAAGCAACTCTAACTGTAATTGTTTTAAACTTATTCGTTTTTACTAAATGTAACTGATAAGAACCTAAATCTTTTTTTACGTATTCCATAACTTCACCCCATTCTATATTTTATAATAATATGGCATCAAGTGCCAACGTAATCATCTGATCTAACGATTTTTCTCGCTCTTCACTAGTAAGACTTCTTTTATCATAAAAAGAATCAACAACAGTCATTAAACAACTTGCTTCTCTTTCCAACTTTTTCGCAATATAAAACAGTCCAAACGCTTCCATTTCTACTGCTAAATAATCATCCCCTGGAAAATTAGCTTTAAACACATCTTCACTATCACTATATAAATCAAATACATCACTAGTAATAGTTTTTCCAATTTTAAGTGAAATATGTGCATCATTTGCTGCTTTTTCAATTGTTTGATTTAATAAATGACTTGCTTCAATATAATTAATATCTTGATTATCAAGTAATTGATCAAAATAACTTTTACAGTAAACCCCTGTAGATAAAATAACATCTAATACTTTAATATCTTTATGAAAAGAACCACAAGTACCAATACGAATAATCTTTTTTACATTATAAAATTTATACAACTCATAAGAATATATTCCAATACTTGGAACTCCCATACCAGAAGCAAAGACAGTAACTCTCTTATCTTTATAATACCCAGTATAACCAAACATATTACGAACTGTATTAATCAATTTTGCATCCGTTAAAAACTTTTCAGCAATATATTTAGCACGTAATGGATCTCCGGGCATCAGTACTACTTCTGCAATATCTTCTAAACTACTTTCTATATGTGGCGTAGCCATAACATACCTTCTTTCTACAATATTTATTATATCAGGAATAAATAAAAAAACAAAGAAAAAGAGTATTAATTATTACTCCGAAAATTCTCATACCAATTCTTAAGGTATTCCTTACCATGATCAATCTTTTCTTTCACATCACCTGACACTTGATCTTTCACTTCTCCAAGGGCTTCATAGTTTTTATTACCTAAATATTCTCTTATCGAATCTAAAAAAGATAAATATTCCTCCCCAACGAATTCAGACGCCACTTGATATTTTTCTGATAACTCACTTTTCCAATTAGGAGCAACTTGATCTACTAAACTAGAAAGAGTATCTAGCGCATCCGTAGTCATCTCTTTCCCAGCAGCAGTTAAATCATCAAAATACACATCTCCTATCGGTTGATCATAAAAAATAAAATCAACACCAGTAACAAAAACATCTTTCACTTTTCTCTTTGCCTCTTCAATTTTTTCTTCATTAATTAAGCTCTCTATCTCACTCAAATCAGAAGAAAAATAGTCAAAAGATTCCATATTTTCTGAAGAAGATTCACTTTCTATCGCAGAATCAGTAATAATAGAAGCAGATTCTTCTCCACTACAAGCCGAAATACTTAATATAACTCCAGCACTTGCGAAAATTACTTTCAATGATTGATATATTTTTAATTTATTCATAATCCACCTACTTTGTTTTTTGTAGTACCATACTAGCATCATAAGCATCCGAAAATTCTTGATTCGATATACAATAAGAACTGACTTCACTACTATTAACAAAATCAACTAACTCTAAAGAAAAAGAATCTGCATTTTCCTGTACAAAAGTAGAAAAATCAGTAACTTCCATATTTTCTCCAACCGATGCTTTATTCCCATCTAATAAATCCACCTGAAAAACAGAATTAGAAATATCACCATCATAACTTTCTATTAAATTGCAATCATAACTATTACCCACAACATCCACATCTTCCATAGGGACATAAGTAATATAACAAGTATTTTGCTCAGTAGTAGAAACTCTAGAAATTCCAAGATACTTTTCTCCCATAGAAGAAGATAAATCATCAAAATTATAATCATCTTCTTGCAATAAAGAACTACAATCATAAATTGTAAAAGAAGAATAACAATCACTAATAGAGGAAGTAAATAAATCCTCATTATGACTACGATAATCCTCTAAAGAAAAAACATCTGTAATAGAAAGATAACTTGGAACACTTCCTCCTCGTAAAAAATCATAATAAGTATTTAACTGCTTATCTTCTTGATAATCTTTTACAACATAATAACTACCATCTGTTATCAAAACAGAGAAAGAAGAAATATCATCATAACGAATACTAGCAGAAACTGGATATCCCATAGGATTATATGCCTTTTGTAAAAATCCAACAAATTCTACTCCTCTACGACTTGCTAGTTGACTAACCTCTCCCAAATCATATTCACCATGTTCTTCTTCAACAATTTCATGACTAACCTCTTCTTTTATTTCTGAAGAAGAAGATTGACATCCCACAAAAGAAAAACTGGTAAAAAAAAGACCCGTCACAACAGACAATTTCTTTATATATTTATTCATATCTATTCCCCTCAAACAATCTAATTTCTAATTCTTCAATGTGATTACTATAATATACACCTAAATTGAAAAAAAGAAAAGGAAAACCTCTTCTACAAAGTAATAAGAAAAGCAACAAAGAAAGAAAGTAAAATAGTAAAAATTCCCATTCCTATAAACATAATAGACACAAGGGACATAGCAGAAGGAAGTTTTTCTGCATAAGCACATTTAGGAGAATCAGAGTTATAATAAACAACCATTTCACTTCCGATAGGCCATAATTCTTCTGCCATCTTACGAAAATTAGTAATCGCACTCATCGGTACCACCAAATAATCATTACGATTAACATAAGCACCACTATCTTGATGAAATTGAGTGGAAGTAATTTTTGTTTTCGTAATAATTCCTCGAAAGCGTCTAATAACAGTATAAGTATTCCCATCAACTTCGTAAGAGACAACAGGAAAAACTCCACCATTTCCATTATATTTATAATCTATAACATGACCCACAACACTAGCACTACACTTCCTAGATTTCTTTTTTTCAAATATTCTAATCAAAATACCAGCAATAGTTAATAAAAGTCCTACTCCACCAACCAAAGATATTTCTAATAAAATAGTTTGACCATCGCTCATAACTATTCTCCCTCCACTTCTTCTTTTACATTATCCAATTGTACTAAAACTTCTCTAGGTTTAGAACCATTCGCAGGACCAATAATCCCCCGTTCTTCTAGCAAATCAACAAGTCTAGCTGCTCGATTATATCCAAGTTTAAATCTTCTTTGTAAAAGTGAAGCACTAGCTTTTTGAGTTTCAATAACGAACTGCACAATATCATTATAAAGTGGATCTTCATCATTAGCAGCATCCCCAAATTCAGTCCCACTGGCATTATTAACATTATGATCATTAGCATCCAAATTCATCAAAGACTCATCATACTGAGCTTTTTGTTGATCAATAGTAAAATCAATAATACGTTTAATCTCATCATCCGTGATAAAAGATCCTTGAATACGAGTCGGAGAATTAACACCAATTGGTAAAAATAACATATCACCTTTACCAAGCAGCTTTTCTGCACCAGTCATATCCAAAATAGTACGTGAATCAATTCCAGATCCAACCGCAAAAGAAATACGAGATGGAATATTAGCTTTAATTAAACCAGTAATAACATCTGTAGAAGGTCTTTGTGTCGCAACAATCAAATGAATTCCTGCAGCACGTGCTTTTTGCGTAATTCTTAAAATAGAATCCTCAACTTCCTTAGCAGCAACCATCATCAAATCAGCAAGCTCATCGATAATAACAACAATATAAGGAAGTCTAGCCTTCTTCACATCATCTCCTTTATGTTCCTCATTCCATTTATCAATATAAGCATTATAACTTTCAATATTCTTTGTTTTTGTCTCACTAAACGTTTCATAACGTCTCTCCATTTCAGCAACCATTTTACTTAAAGCAACCGCTGCTTTTTTAGGGTCACTAACAACAGGGCACATTAAATGTGGAACTCCATTATAAACCGAAAGTTCAACAACCTTAGGGTCAACCATGACAAGTTTTACTTCATCAGGTTTCGCACGCATCAAAATAGAACAAATAATTCCATTAATACAAACTGATTTACCACTACCAGTAGTACCAGCAACTAACATATGTGGCATCTTATTAATCTCACAT
>CALVKW010000127.1 GCA_944333345.1 uncultured Bacilli bacterium
TCTATTGATATGCCTATTAATTTAAATATTGCTTATGCTGAATATATTAATCAGTCATAAAGTTTAACACAACTTTAAAATAAAAAAATTAAAGGCTTTGTTAATTATTATCCCTTAATTTTTCCTTTATTCATTTTTTTGGCTCTATTTTTTGGAAGTTCAAAGAACTGGTTTAGCTGTTCTTCATATCTTGCAATAAATAGTCCTTCTTGAAAATAGTCATTTAATTGTTGTGGAGTGAACTTTGCAAACTCGTTCTGTCTTTGGATGAAGAAATAATTTTCATTTTGACTGTCTCGTATTTTTATTACTCTTCTTATATGTAAGTCGGTTGAGGTTGGTTCCCAAATGGATGTTTTATGAATTGCTGCAGAGGGAAAATCTTGAAACAAGAAGGCATCATATTTTTTCAACATCTGATATCTTTCATAACTCATAGTTTCTCCCAATGGTAATCGATAAAACCAGTTTAATATATTTATTCTTCTATTTATCTCTTCTTGGATATTTCCTTTACTAGTGTTTTTTAATATTTCACTAATTTTTTCTAGTCTTTTTACAAATGATTCTTCAGAAACAAATTTTCTTTCTAAACGTTTATATACTTTTTCTTTTTTTTCTTCTACCTTACGCTGTTTATAGTACTCTTCTTCTTCATTCAAAGAAGCAACTTCTATCACTTTTATACTCTCTATTTTTAATCTAAATTTTATTCTTGCTACATCTGACAAAATTTCATCTTGACCAAAAGCAAATCCATCTATATCATAAAGTGCTTTCTCATATGGTAGTATTACCGATAAGTGACCTTCTCCGTAAATGGTTGATGGGATTTGGTAATGACTTAACAATTTATGATACATAATTGCCCCGCTTCTGCAAATAATTTCGTTATTTGATAAATCAATTTTATCTATAGAATCTAGTTTAGAATAATCTTTGTGGCGGAAATATTTCGTATCATATCTTACAATATCACCAAGTAATATATAGATAGCAATCGCTTTTTCTAACGTGTCTGTTAGATCTTTCGGTAATTTGGAATCCATATATTCTATTATTTGAGGATTTAACTCGGCATCTTTTTCTTTGTCGGTCAAATCATTACCTATCCAGGTATTAGACATATATGTTGGATGAATTTTGTAGTAAATATCGTTATCATAATAGTAAGCATTGACATTGTCTTGTGTATTTGGATCTAGCCTACCACTTCTTTTTATAGCCTCAATATAATAATAGTATGGATAAGCTAGTTGATAATTACTAAAATAATCCTGTACTTCTTCTTTTGTAGGTTGTCTTTGAAAAAGATGTTCTAACTCTTTCATTCTATTGTTTTGTTTCGCTAGTTCTTCCAGATAGGAATCCATTTTATTTTCATATAAATTAGTCATAGCCATCCCCCCTAAAAGTTCCTATATTATATCATATTTTCGTTGTTTTTTCAAGAAAAAAACCTCTTAATGAGGTTACATACGTTTAAATTTAGAAATAATTAATTTATATAATAACCATAAAGTACAAATAATGGCTCCTAATAAATAGATATAGAAAATAAATGGTAAATCATTTTCTGATTTTACTACCATTTGACTAGTTCCAATAATAAATGCGACGTCTAGAGCGCTAATAATTACTAAATGTACAATACGTTCAATACTGTCTAGTTGATGTTTTGAATCTGTAAGTTCAATATTAAATCTTAATTCTCCACTATTGATTCCTTTTAAAGTAGTTAATGCTTCATTCGGAATTAGTAATAAATCTGCTCCACTTTTTATACTAGATAGTGCAAATTCTCCTAATTTATCTTTATTTATTAATGCTTCTTTAGGATTTACTTTTTTCTCTAGAACTTCTATTAAATTAATGTTTGGACTTACTTTTTCTAATGTTCCTTCTAAGACAACAATTCCTCTTACTAACATAGTTATTTCTTTTGGAAGAGTGATTTCATTTCTTCTAAGTAAGACAAACATTTCTTTTACAAATTCTTTGATATCAATATTAGCAATCGCTGTTGTTTTGTTTTTGTCTAATACTTTTCTAATATCATTTTTTAATTGCATATAATCTGTTCTTGAATTTGAAATATCTAGTAAAGTTAATACATGGGCAACTTCATTAATATCATTTTTAACAATAGCAATCATGCATTCTTCTAATAACTTTCTATTTCTTCTAGAAAGTCTTCCCATCATTCCAAAATCTAGATAAGCTATTTTTCCATCGATAATTTTAATATTATCTGTATGAGGATCTGCATGATAGAAGCCATCATCAATTGCTTGTTTTATATAATTATGGGCTAATTTTTCGGCTATTTCATCTAAATCATATCCAGCTGCTATTAATTTTTCTTTATCAGAGATATTGTATCCTCCGATATATTCCATTACTAAAATATTGGAATTAGAATATTTGGTATATACTTTTAATGGCTTTAGATATACTAATTCTTTATTATTTTCAAGAAATTCTTCTATATGTTTTCTTTCTGTTGTAAAATTCATTTCTTCTTTAGCACGGTCATACATCTCATCAATTACTTGTGTTAAATCGATAATATCTCCGAATATTTTATTTAAACGTAGGATATTAATTACCTTTTTTAATAATTTGGCATCTCTTTCCATCAATTGTTCAATGTTTTCTCGTCTTACTTTAATTGCTACTGTTTGTCCTGATTTTAGTTTTCCTTTATGTACTTGGGCAATAGAAGCAGATCCTACCGGAATTTTATCTATCTCTAGAAATATATCCTCTGGATTGCAATCATATTCTCTGCGCAATATTTCTTCTACTTTTTCATATGGCATCGGTTTTACCGAGTGTTTTAATTTCTGTAATTCTGCACAATACTCTTTAGGGATTAAATCATCCCTAGATGACAATATCTGTCCCATTTTTACAAACGTTGGACCTAATTCTTCTATGGCATAACGAATATTTTCCGGTGTTATGTTTTTTGTCAGATGGTATTTTTTGATAATACCAATAATTTCTCCTAATCTACTAGTATTATTTTTCATCTTTTTTCTTTGTTTCTTCCTTTAATAAATCTAATAATTCTTTCTTTTCTTCTTTACTTAAGGATTTGATTGTTTCTTTTAATTTTTCTTTTGTTATATCTTCCTCTACTACAACAGTGACATTCTCTTTCATTTTTTCTTTAATATTATGTTTTAATTCTTCATTTGCCACTTTACCCGCTTCTAGCATTTCTTCTCCCTTTTGTAACAGGTCTTTTTTTAACTCATTAGCTTTGTCATTTGTCATGGACATAGCTCCAAGTCCCATTAAAAATATGTTTTTTAATTCTTCTTTCATATTATCCCTTTCTTTCTTGTTTTTCTTTTCTTTTTTGTGTTCCTGTTGTTAATGCTCTATAACATTTTGCAAAATATTTTATTTCATTCTGTCTAAACCATTCTGCATATGCGTCTAAAATTGGTTGTTGTTGTGCTCGCAGTAACTTTTCATTTTTTTGAACGCAAAATCTTTTAATTTCCTCATAATCGTCTGATACTTCTGACGATGGTACCGTTGTTATGATACTATTTTCTTTTGACAATGGCTCTAAAGTATAGGGATCTATCGTATACATAATTATTGATTGATCTTTCATTCCTATTTTACTTTGATTCATCAGATAACAGCCCGACGGTACATAACATTCTATTACCGCTTCTGTTGGCCCTTCTAAATTAGTTGTTAATTTTGGCATACAAAAATATTTTTTTGTAACTTTTAACTCTATTGATTTTTCCATTTGAACCCTCCTAAATTTATTATATCAGAAATATTTAATAAAACAATTTTTTTCTAAAAAATGTTAATTAAAATATTGATATCCGAAAGTTATATAAATTTAAATTTGGATATCCGAAATAAATAATACCCATATACATTGACCTATATTACAATATTTTTGTTCAGAAAATTATGTATGGAGGTATATATATGGGTCGTAATTATTCTAACAAAAATTTAACTATTTTAGAATTGAATTTTACTTAAATGAAGGGAAAGGCTTTACAGAAATAGGAAGAATATTAGATGTACTAGAAAGAAAGTTAGGACGATATTTTTACATTTTATTTCATAAAGCAATCCCTGACAATGGTGGTGAATTTACTGATTTTTTAATATTAGAAACTTCTATTTATAAAGATTTAGAAAAAAGATTAGAAGTATATTATACACATACTTATGCTTCTTATGAAAAACCACATATAGAAAATAATCATATCTTATTAAGATGGTTAATAAAAAAAGGATA
>CALVKW010000128.1 GCA_944333345.1 uncultured Bacilli bacterium
AGAAAGGCTGGATAAGTAGTATGGAGACATTTATCAGATTTTTATATGAATTTATGTCTGTATTTTTTGATGGACTATTTACAATTTTTAAAGGAATAGCATCAGGCTTTATGCAGATGTTTAATTTCAGTGAATATTTATATATTATCCAATTTTATAAGAATGATTTTAAAGTATCAGAATGGATTTTAGTAATTGTCGCAATTGTAGTTTTAGCAATATTACTATCACTAATTATAGTTTTACTATGGCTAGTCATTAGAAAATATATAAGATTTAGAAAAACCCTAGTAGAACAAGAATCTATGTTAAATGAAATAGGGGAACTAAACCAAAAAGTAGCAAGCCTTGTAAAAGAAAAAGAAGATATTTTAGCTATGAAAGTTTCTCAATTAGGATTAAAACCTGATGAAGCTAACATAATTAGTGAAGAAGAAAATCCTAAAAAAGAAGGAGAAGATCCTACACTTGATGAGGATGAAAGTAAATATCGTTTCTCTAAATTACATGCAATTGATTTACAATTTAGAGATTATAAAGTACAAGTATATAACAACACATTCACACTAGAAGAATTAGTAGAAGAGTTTAGAAACTTTGCTGCATCAAAATTAAAGTTATATTATACAACTAAGATGATACGATTATTTATATCAGCTTTATCAGCAACAAAACTTGTAATTCTACAAGGTATCTCTGGTACAGGTAAAACATCCCTTGCTTATGCCTGGGGAAAATTCATCAAAAGAGATGCAATTATCGCATCAGTACAACCATCATGGAGAGACCGTACTGAATTATTTGGATATTTCAATGAGTTTACTAAAAAGTTCAACGAAACTGACGTATTAAAAGGAATGTATATTGCGGGATATACGGACGATGTATACGTAACAGTACTAGATGAAATGAATATTGCTCGTGTCGAGTATTATTTTGCCGAGATGTTATCTATTCTAGAAATGCCATCTCGTGATGAATGGGTAATTGAATTAGTTCCTAGTAGCTGGGATACGGATCCAAAGAAATTAAAAAATGGTAAATTACAAATTCCAGGCAATATGTGGTATATCGGTACAATCAATAACGATGATTCAACTTTCGCTGTAACAGATAAAGTATACGACCGTGCAATGCCAATCGATATTAATGATAAAGGACAACCATTTACACCAGTGGAGACAGAAGCGATGAATATTAATAGTTCTTATTTAGAAGGACTATTTGCAGAAGCAAAACAAAAACACCCATTATCAGAAGAAATGGAACAAAAAATCAGTGAGATGGATGACTATGTAATTAAACATTTCCGTATTGCTTTTGGTAACCGTATTGTGAAACAAATGCGAGATTTTGTCGCAACCTATGTAGAATGCGGCGGAACAGAAGTAGACGGAGTAGACTATTATATTGCTAGAAAAATATTAAGAAAATTTGAACAATTAAACTTAGCCTATATCAGAGATGAGATTGATGGATTTGTAGAGTATTTAAATAAATCTTTCGGTAAAGATAACTTTACGGAATGTAAAGAATATTTATTAAGACTTAAGAAATTAGTATAGTAAAGAAAAGGAGTGAAAGTATGGAAAAAGAAGAACAAGAAGTATATGATGATTCAATAAATCAAGACTCTTTTCTAGATAATATGAACTCTATACTTTCCGTAAAAACAGACTATGAAAGAAGAGAATATGATTACGAATGGATTGATATCATCGATGAAGCTCTTCCATACATTGATAACATTTTAAGGAATCCTAAACGCTTTATTATCAACGAAGAAGAAGTAGTACAAGTAGAAAAATCGAAAAAAGTAACAGTAGAAAGTATTATTCATTTAACTCAGCATACTAACTATATTCAAAAAATTGAAGATAATGGTGATGTAAAGCCATCTAAAATCCTAAACATTAATAAAGAAGAAAGTCTAGACACTTATGAAAATAGATTTGTTTATACACTAATTAATAATGTTAGAACTTTCTTTGAAAAAAGAAAAAAAGAAACAGGAGTTTTCTCTTATTTTAAAGATAGAAAGAACTTAAAGTTTGAAGCTAATACAATTATTGATACAGAAGAAGTAGCAATCTCTCTAGATATTTCTTCGCATAATGAAGTAAAATTAAATGGCAAGGAAAACAGTGGTGAAGAAACTGTTGCTGAAAGACTAAAAAGAATCAAAATCCAATTAGATGGATTTACTATGTCTGAATTAATGCAAACCTTGTCAAAACAACATGTTGCACCAGTAAGATCCCCAATTAGAAAAACAAATGTTATTTTAAAAAATCCTAATTTCCAAAAAGCAGAAGCTTTATGGAATTATATTCAAATGTATGAAGAAAAAGATAAAAATGAAAATGAACACAAAGACTATTATGATGAAAGTGGGTTAAAAGAATCCTATAATCAAGCATTTTTATCTTTGTATTTAGCAAATAGAAGTTTAAATCACAAAGCACAACCTATAACAGAGGAAAAAATGCTTGGGCAAACAATGGCTCGTCTAATTGATAATATTTTAGACAGTAATTATGAAATAACAGAACAAGAAATTAAAGATTTGTTTAATAAACAATTAAAGCTAATAAAAGCTGCAAATGAAGAAAAAAAGCGTAAAATTAGAAAACTTTTATTAGATAAATTAGAAAATGAAGAAAATGAATTTATGAAAGATTGGAGTATCCTAGAGGAGACGAGTATATGTTAAGAAAAATATTAGATAGTAAATATTTTCAAATCCCATACAGGATTATTAAAACAATAATTTTCTTAATTTTAGTTCTATATGTAGCTTTTATTGTTATACAACGTGTATCCGGTAATCAAAGCGTTTTTGGATATAGAATATTCACTGTCGCAACGGGATCTATGGTACCGGATTATAACGTTAATGATGTTCTAGCAATTAAAGAAGTAAATCATGATGAGCTAAAAATAGGGGATGACATTACTTATCTAGGAACAAAACAAGATGTTAATGGAAAAATTGTAACTCATAGAATCATCGATATAGAAATGAAAGATGGTAAAAAGGTATATATAACAAAAGGAATCAACAATGAAGTAGAAGATCCTACCATAGAAGATAACCAAATTTATGGAAAAGTAGTAGGAAAAATTCCAATTGTAACTGAAATAAACCACATAATAAAAAATCAATATGGCTTTTTCTTCCTAATTTTTCTACCACTAGTAATAGTTATATTTTTGGAGATTGCAGATACCGTAACAGAAATAAAACGTGATAAACAAGAAAAGGACGAGAAAGAAGCTGAAGAAAATGAGAAAATTGATAAAGATGGAGAAGAAATTATCTGATAATACCGATGCATTATTAGAAAGAAGAAAAGCACGAAGGAAAGTGGTTTTTCGTAGTGTTTTATTAGTAGCCTTCTTATTAATTATAAACACATTTGCATGGTTTACTTATATTTCTAAAGCAGGGGTTACCTTAAGTGGAAGTGTTGTTAACTGGGATGTAACTTTCTTAGAAGAAACTAATGTAATTAAAGAAATAGATATAGATATTACTGATATGAAGCCAGGAATGGTTCCTTTTGAAAAAGAAATTGTAATTAATAATGGCGGAGATATTGATGCCAAATTAAACTACAGAGTAGAATCTCTTACTCTACTTGGACAAGAACTATTACAAGATAATCAAGATGAAACAATAGGTAGTATTAAGAATGATTATCCATTCAAGTTAGAATTATCATCATCTTCAGACATAATTCCAGTAAAAGGTTCAGCAAATGTTAAAATAGGATTAAACTGGGACTATGAAGCGGATGAATATTATAAACTAAATAATTTATACACATATGATCCAGGTGTATATTACTACACCCTAGTAGGAAGTATATATCAAGTAGATAATACAGTAACGGAAGAAAATTTCGCAACTAAAATAGCTAATGGATTATATCTAGAAAAAGATGATGCTGATAGCTACTGGGGATATAGTTGTGGAAAATATGAAAATGATACAGGAAAATCTTGCCTCCACATGAGGTTAATATTGAATGTTACGCAAGCAAATTAAAAGGAGGAAATTCGATTATAATACCTTTAAAGTTCACACTAAATAAAAAGAACCAAAATATGATAAAATTTATTTAGAAAGAACTTTGGAGGTATTTTTTTATGGGAAAACATAAAAATGGACTTTAGAACAGAAAACTAAAATTGTAAAAGAATTTAAAAAAGGTGCCAGTATTTCATATTTGAATAAT
>CALVKW010000129.1 GCA_944333345.1 uncultured Bacilli bacterium
AAAATAGAAAAAAATAAAAAAAGTATTGACAATAAGTAGATATTTGATATAATTATAAATGTAAACTTTATTAAATGACTGAACTTCGTCTCTAGTTTGGAAGACTGAAGTTCATACAAAGTCTAGTATGCGGATGTAGTTTAATGGTAGAACTTCAGCCTTCCAAGCTGACTACGGGAGTTCGATTCTCCTCATCCGCTCCATGAGTAAATACAAGAATTAGTCATTGACTAGTTCTTTTTTTTATACCTCCCGTAGGCCAGCTTGTAAGTACAAAGAGAACACTAAAAATTAGTATTTATGGTAAAATACTAATTACATTTTGAAAAATAGTAAAAGTGACTCAATAGAATCACTTTTTTAATTTTACTTTTTCTTCATCAATAACACTTTTATCGTATCTTTCATATAAAGGTTTAATATTCTTACTTAAAGAGATATTTAAAATAGTATTGTATTCCCATTTTGAAACTTTAGTATTTAAAAACTCTTCTACTTTTTCACAAGAAAATGGTAAATATGGTTTTAATAAAGTATTAACATTAGAAATAATATTTACACAATTAAATAGCACACTATTACATTTATCTATATCGGTTTTTGCAAGAATCCATGGTTGCTTTTCATCAAAGTATTTATTAGCAAAAACGATAAAATTAAAAATTTTATTAATTCCTTCTTTTACATCTCCGTTCTCAATATTAGTTCCTACTTCGTTAAATAACACATTTAATCTTTCTTCAATTTCTTTATCAACTGTAGAATCTTTTAATCTTCCATTAAATGACTTATTTACAAACAACAAAGTTCTATTTATAAAGTTCCCCCATTTTCCTAATAGTTCTCCATTGATTGAATTAATAAAATCATCCCAAGTAAAATTAAAGTCTCTTTTTTCTGGATCATTAATTAAAAAATAATATCGAATCGCATCCGCTGGATACCTATTTAACAAATATCGAATAGAAATATAATTTCCTTTACTTTTAGAAAGTTTTTCTCCTTCAATTGTAATATATTCATCAGAAACAATTTTATCAGGTAACTTATAATTTTCTTTTGTTCCCAATAATAAAGCAGGAAAAATAACCGTATGAAATGGAATATTGTCTTTAGCATGTACTAAATAAATTTTATTATCTCTATCTCGTTTCCAAAAATCCTCCCAATTAAGATTATTTTGTTCACAGTATTTCTTACTTGCAGTCACATATCCCCAAACATTTTCAAACCAGCCATAAATTTTTTTATCTTCATAACCTTTTACAGGAATATCAATTCCCCAATTAAGACTACGAGAAGCACATCTATCAGGAACACCTTCGTTTAAATATCTTTCAGTAAATAAAACTGCATTTTCTCTCCAATTATTCCTATTTGAATTAACTAAATCTCTTAAACTATCTTGAAATTTTGATAATGAAAAATATAAGTTTTTAGTTTCTTTAATACTTGTTGGATTACCACAAATGGCACATTTTGTTTCTTTAACATTATTAATTTCTAAAAGGCCACCACATTTTTCACATTCGTCACCTTTAATATCTGCACCACATTTTGGACAAATACCAATAACATAACGATCAGCTAAAAATAGATTACAGTGTTTACAATATAGTTGCTCTTCGGTTCTTTCATAGAGATACCCATAGTCATAATATTTCTTAAATTGTTCTTTTACAAATTCCTTATGATAAGGATCATCAGTTCTATTATATAAATCAAAACTAAATCCTAAATCTTTAAAATCTTTAGAAAAATTTTTATGACATATATCAACTATTTCTTTTGCAGATTTCTTTTCTTGTAAAGCTTTAACATCTATTGGAGTACCATGACAATCACTTCCAGATACTAAAATTACATTATTTCCTTTCAATCTATGATATCTTGCAATAACATCTCCTGGTAAACTACTTGCTGCATGACCTATATGTAAATCTCCATTTGCAAAAGGCCAACTGATTCCTATCAATATATTCATTTTAATCCCTTCCTTTCAAATAAAAAACCTCCTAGGAATATTATTATTCCTAAGAGGTGAATATATCACGTTACCACTCTTATTTCATTAGTACATTACTGTACTAATCTCATTAACCTACTTATGTCTCAGCATAGTTATAGGCTTGTGCTATAACAGGCACACCTGTAATGACTTACTTAATTTCAGTCAATCACCCTTGAGGGCCATGTTCGAAAAATCATTACATCCTCATTTTCACCTAACAGAGTTCTCTAAAATGCTTGTATTTTTCTACTTCTTCCTCGCACTGGTTTTCGTTAACAATGTAGATTATACTTTATTTTATGTATATTGTCAAATTTTACACTCTACATCAGTAAAATTATCTTTGTTTTTTTAAATTTGTGATAAAAAGTTATTAAAGATTGATATTTTATATATCAAATCGTTACGAGTGAAAAAGTTGTAAATATCTATTTCAATCGCTTCAAATACAAGAATTAGTCATTAACTAGTTCTTTTTTATACCTCCCGTAGCGAACTTGCAAATACCCAAAACTCGATAGTATTTCTATTTTGTAACCAATCCGATACAAAAAAATTTCCATCTTTTAATTTCAACATATCTGTAATTAAAATACGAAATTTTTTTATATTTTAAAAGATGATTATGAGCGTTAATGCTCATAACCATCTTTTTTTATTTATATTGCTTACTTATTAATTTTATTTTCAATACGTTTCACTAGTTTTATACTGGATGCAACCTCATCTGTATTACGTTCAGTAAATTCCGATAATTTCTCAATATCACTATCAGAAGCAAGACAATATCTTCCTGCGTGAATAACTTTACTAATTGTGATTAATGCTTCATTTTGACTTTTTGCATTAGAAATTGCCCCTCTTACACATTCTCCAACAACCTTAATTGTTCTTTTAGACTCATCACCAAATTTTACACTATCTTCAATACTGTCTATTTTTCCCAAAGGATATAATTTATTAACTCTTTGCTTTAAATCTAATGATACAGGAATGTTCTCTTTTCCACATAGACTAAAATCATAATCATCATTTAAAGAAATACCAAACTCTACTAAAATAGACATCATAGTTTGAACTTTGATATTGATATCTTTACTACTAAAATCAGGAGTTTCATCATAAAACAATTTATATATCTCAATTAATTCTTTATCATTAATATCTAAAGTAACTGCCTTAGTATTTTCTAAATAATAAATTTGTTTTACTATTTCAGTTATTTCTTTAGACACTAATTGAATACCAGGATAATCTGTAACATCATTTTTATTATTGTTATAATCTAGTTTTATACCACTAGTCGCATCATAGGTAATCTTATATCTATCAGAATCCTTATTTTCTTCTCTTTTACTTTTTTCATAGAATAACAAATTAAAATTATCATATTTAACAAATTCTAAACCATGTTCATCTTGATAATAAATATCTAATTCCTTTTCTTCACAGTCCTTTAATATGGTTCTTACGATTGAGACATTTTCTATCATACGATTATGACTATGATTAGTGATAAAATCATCTAATAATTTTTCTATTTTCTCTAAATCAATATGATCATTTGTAGTTATACCATTATACCTTACTTCTATACGACCTTTCGCAAGATTTAATGTTTTACTAATATTTATTGACCTCATTTGATCATCTCCTAACTATAACACACATAGAATTAGTAAACTCTGGTATTTCAGTAGAAATCCATTTTTTCTCTATTATTAAATTATTATTTATAATTTCACTTTCTAATTCTTCCCAATTAACAACTCTACAAGATGTTGCAGCAATATTCAATTTAGTACCATTATTCATTACAATTCGATTTACATTTTTAAAAGAATCTTCGATATTACTAGAATAACTTTCTACCCCATCACCCAATACACATAATAAACATCTTCCATTCTCTTTAAGATGTTCTTTTATAAACGTTAGGAATGTATCACGATGTTCTTTTGTAATAAACATATGTAATACAGCAACTGAATATATAAAGTCAAATTTTTCCTCCATTTTATCTTTTATTAAATCAAAATTTCTAAATTTGTCTTTATATTTATTTTGCGTAATTTTATTACACATTTCAATTACTGTTTTAGAGTAATCAACAGCAAAAACATTATAACCTTTATCCAAAAAATAAATTGCATCTCTACCTTCACCACAGCCAAGATCTAAAACCTTATCATTTTTAGAAATATTATATTCATTAAAAAAATTAATA
>CALVKW010000130.1 GCA_944333345.1 uncultured Bacilli bacterium
ATGTGTATTTTTATAAAGAGATTGTATATAGGGGAAGCCGTGATAATAAGAAAGAAACGAAAGAGAAATACTTTGTTCTTTCAAAGAAGAATGAAGTATCTTCAATTAAAGAATATGAAAAAAATCCGATAGAAACAACATACCAATTACTATGGGAAGAACTTAAAGATGAAAATATAAATAAAAATACTTGTTGTAATACAATGAGAAGAATCCTTGAATATTATTTTAATATTATTGGAAGTAAAGATTATGAAAAAGCGATAGATAGTTTTGAGGGTACAGATAAGATTGTGTGTAAATCACTTATATCTTGTATAAACGATAACTCACATTATATTAATGAAGAATTTAATATTGTTTTTGATGATGATATGGTTCAAAAATATAAAAAAGTATTTAAAGAAATTTTTAACAAACTTGGACATATTGAACATTATAAGATGATGATGAATGAGGAGGATAATAATGGATAAAGTGATATTAAAAAAGTTTGCTATTGAATCAAGAAAGAATTTGATGGATAAAGTTAGAAATAAAATTAAAACATTTTATGTTGATGAAGAATTTGATAGTGAACAAAAAGGTGAGATTTATGTTTTATCTAATGAAAAACATTCATTAAGTTTAACAAATGAAGAATATCAAAAGCGTGAATTGTTAATAAAGAGAATTAAAGAATTATCTTTAGAACAAGTAATAGAGGAAGCGGCATATACTTGGTTTAATAGAATTATTGCTATTCGTTATATGGAAATTAATGATTATCTTCCTTTAACAAAAGACAATCACTCACTTGGAATTAGAGTATTATCTTCAAAAGATAATACTCCAGATCCAGAAATATTAAAGTTTACTAATTTAATAAACCCAGATTTAGATATAGATTTTAAGAAAGAAAAATATGTAGAATTAAAAGATGACAATGAAAAGTTTAAATATGTATTGCTTTTAGTTTGTAAAAAATTAGGTAGAGCAATACCACAAGTATTTGATGGAATAACAGATTATATAGATATTCTTATACCAGACAATTTGTTAAACGATACAGGGTTTATTACAAAAGTAATAAATGAAGTACCCGAAGAGAATTATAATCAAGTAGAAATTATAGGATGGTTATATCAATATTATAATCAAACTGAAAAAGATAGAGTTATTTCTGCAAAGAAAGCATATAAGAAAAACGAAATACCTTATGCTACTCAGTTATTTACTCCAGATTGGATTGTAAAATATATGGTTGAGAATTCATTAGGGAGGTATTGGATAGAACATAATGGAGATGGCGCTTTATATCCATCAGACAATTTATATCCAAGTAATAACTTATATCCTTCATCTTCTATAACAAGTAATTGGAAATATTTTATTAAAGATAATATAGAAAATAAAGAAGATAAATTAAATCCAACAGAAATAACATTTATAGATCCTTGCTGTGGAAGTGGTCATATACTTGTATATGCTTTTGAAGTGTTTTATCAAATTTATTTGGAATCAGGATTTAATAAAAATGATATTCCTGAATTAATATTAAAAAACAATTTATATGGATTAGATATAGATGATAGAGCAGGTCAATTATCTATATTGTCTGTTCTATTAAAAGCAAGAGAATACGACAAGAATATATTTAATAAAGAAATAGTAAAAAATTTAAATATAATGAGTATTCAAGAGTCCAATACTATTTCAGAAATTTCTATTGATAATATCACTACTAATAATATAAAAGAACAAGCAAAGTATTTAATTGATAATTTTAGAAATGCAAAGGAAATAGGTTCGCTTTTAATTTTAGAAAATTATGATTATTCAGATTTAGAAGAATATATAAATAATGATGAGACAATATTTGGAATTGAATTAAAAGAAAAACTAATTCCTATTATTATAATTGCAAAAATTTTAGCGCAAAAATATGATATTGTGGTTACTAATCCACCATATATGAATCGCAATGTTATGGGAGAAAATTTAAAAGCATATATTTCAAAAAAATATAACGATGTAAAAACTGATCTGTTTTCAAGTTTTATTATAAAAAATTCTCTTTTAGGAAATAACTCGAGTTATTTGGGAATGATGACACCATTTGTTTGGATGTTTATATCTTCTTATGAAAAATTGCGCAAAAATATTATAGATAATTTAAATATAAATTCTTTAATACAATTTGAATATTCATCGTTTGATGAGGCTACTGTTCCTATTTGTACTTTTGTATTAAATAACCATAACGATAATAGTGATGGGGTATTTTTTAGATTAACTAATTTTAAAGGGGGGATGGAAAAGCAAAAAGAAATGTTTTTAAATGCAATAAATAAAACTAGATTAGATTATACATTTAGAATATCTTGCAAAAAATTTGAAAATATTTCAGGTTATCAAATAGCATATTGGATATCAGATAATATGTTTAAAATATTTAAAGATTTTAAAAAATTAAGTGATATAGGATCACCAAGACAAGGATTATCAACAACAAACAATAATAAATTTGTTAGAAATTGGTATGAAGTATCAAAGAATAATATAAAAAGATTCTCTAAAGATAAGGAAGAAGCAAAAATTAGTAAAAAAAGATGGTTCCCATATAATAATGGTGGTGAATTTAGAAAATGGTATGGTAATGAATTATGTGTTGTAAATTGGTGGAATGATGGATATGACATAAAAGAATATATAAAAGATAAAAATCCAAATGTAGCAAGAGGAGAAGTAAATTATTTTTATAAATGTATATCCTGGAATTTAATTAGTTCATCTAATTTTGGTGTCAGATGTTATCCACAAGGTATGATATTTGACGTTGCAGCACATTCTTTGTTTTGTAATGATAAGTATTATTATTATTTGGCAGGTTTATTAAATAGTGTTGTTGTCAGAAAAATAGTTGATGTATTAAATCCTACATTAAATATGAGTTCTGGGGTAATTGCTAATATTCCTATTCCTATTTCAAAGAACAATACTAAAGAAATAGAAGATATTGTTAAAAGTAATATTAAAATATCTAAATTGGAATGGGATTCTTTTGAAACAAGTTGGGATTTTAAAAAACATCCTTTATTAGAATTTATAGATTCTATGCCAGGAATGCACGATACTAATATTAAAGTAGCACCAACACATTTAAAAATAGTAAAAAATAATTTTGGTGAAGATTGTTTTATTGCTGATGAGATTCCTATGAAATCAAAAATATATGATTCTTTTAGAAGATGGGAAGAATATACAGAAAAGCAATTTAATAAATTAAAAGAAAATGAAGAAAAACTTAACGAAATATTTATAGACATTTATGGATTAAAAGATGAATTAACACCAGAAGTAGATGACAAAGATATAACTATTAGAAAAGCAGATAAAAAAAGAGAAATAAAATCTTTAATCAGTTATGCAGTTGGTTGTATGTTTGGAAGATACTCACTTGATAAAGAGGGATTAATATATGCAGGTGGAGATTTTGATGAAATATATAAAAAATGTAAGAAAACTGACGGTGGTTGGGCAGGTGTTAGTTTAGCAAATTATAAAGTATTAAATGATAATGGACAAGAAATAGATTTATCATTTGAAGTTGATAACGATAATGTTATTCCTATAACTGATGAAGCGTATTTTAGTGATGATATAGTTGAAAGATTTAAAACATTTATAAGTGTTGTTTATGGAGAAAAAACATTAAATGAAAATTTAGATTTTATTGCTGAAACATTAGGTAAAAAAGGAACAGAAACAAGTGAAGATACTATTAGGAGATACTTTGCAAATGATTTCTTTGCTGACCACGTAAAAACATATCAGAAACGACCAATATATTGGCTATTTGATAGTGGTAAAAAGAATGGATTTAAAGCACTTGTATATATGCATAGGTATAATGAAAACTTAATACCAAAAGTAAGACTTGACTACTTACACAGAATGCAGACGACTTATGAAAAATTATTAGTAGATGTAAATGATAAACTTACATCAGAATTATCTATGTCAGATAAAAAAGAAGCACAAAAAAGACAAGCAGATTTAAATGCTAAATTACAGGAAATAAAAGAATATGATGAAAAAATAGCACATATTGCAAATCAAAGAATAAGTATTGATTTAGATGATGGAGTAAA
>CALVKW010000131.1 GCA_944333345.1 uncultured Bacilli bacterium
TCTATCATCTCTTCTCGAATGGAGTTCTCTATTTTTCTATTATCTTCTTCTGCACTCATATATACATGAAAATCAGGGTCTTCATTTACTCTTTTAATCTCCTCCATATACTTTGCCACCATCCTATCCTTTTTTGATAGAGTTTCTAATTCTTCTAAGTTTAAATCCAGCATGATGATTTCTTTATTTTCCTCTATCTCTTGTACATCTCCAGTATACCAAAAACTTAGATACTTTTCCATATTGATTTCATAAATAATAAAGTTCCCTACATATTTCTTTTTATCCTCATCCTGTATATAGTATATTCTTAATGCTTTTTCATCTTTTAATCCATAGCTAAAATTAATTTGTATTATTTTTACATCTTCTCTGTAATTTTGTCCTTTTAATACATAATGAGAATAAGTATCACAAAGATAGGACATATTTCTAGGTCTGACATACCCTAAGTCAGAAGCATTCACTTCTACTTGTATTCTACCAATATCTGTTTTTAGATTAAGATCAAAGTGTTTTCTTTTAATCAAAACATTATCTACATTCTGTTCTAAATTTAAGTACTCTACCTCCTTAATTTTTATTTTTAATATACCTTCTAATAAATAGATAAGTAAGTCTTTATTCTTTTCATTCATAAAGACCTCCTTAAATGCCCTGTCATAACGACAAGTATAAAATTTCGTGATAATTATCACCTCCTACTTTATCATTCGAAAAAAGTAAGAGGTTTCCATAAAAAAATCCCTTTTTGGGAATTTTTTAGATAAATTATTTTAGGAAGCCATTAATAATTATATCTTCTGCCTCTTTTTCTGATAGCCCTAGAGACATTAATTTCATTAATTGTTCCCCCGCAATTTTTCCAATTGCGGCCTCGTGAATTAAATTAGCATCGATATTTTTGGCATATATTTCTGGTACAGCTTTTACTTTTCCGTTTCCTTTAATAATCGCATCACATTCTACATGGGCATAACACTTGGTATTTCCAGTAATATTTGATATAAATTCCTGATAAGAGTCATCTGTTGCGACAGAACGTGAAGTTACATGAGTAGAAGCATTTTCTCCATTTAGCTCTACTTCAAATTCTGTCTTTGCTTGTTGATTTTTGCTAGTTAAAATTTTTTCAGTAATTACTAAAGTAGTGTTACTTTCTAGTTTCGCTTTTGTTGTTCTAATGGTATCGTCTACTCCTTTTATTTGAGTTGTATCCATTACCATATAAGATGCTTCTTTCATATAAATTTCGGTTACAGGATTTAAAACTTTTTTTCCGTCTCCTACACCTACTCCACAATGACGTTCTATATATTTTACTTTTGCACCTTCTTCTAGATAGAACCTATGAATTCCATCATGTCTTGCATCTTGGTGACCATCATTATGTATTCCGCACCCAGCAACAATAATTACATTAGCATTTTTTCCTATATGAAAATCGTTATAAACGATGTCTGTTAGACCGCTTTCTGTAATAATTACAGGAATATTAATTGTACCGAATAATGTATCTTCTTTTACATAAATATCAATTCCACTATTATTTTCCTTAGGTACGATATCCATATAAGGGCTTACTTTTCTCTCTATTCCTTTTCCGTTTTTTCTAATGTTGTAACTATCTGCTTTGGTGGGATTTTCTCCTACAACTTCTTCTAATAATTCCTTATCATCTTTATTCACAAGAAGCCACCTCCTTACAACATTTTTTGGGTTTTAGGATATGATCAAATATTTCTTCTTTTTGACCTATTTTTTGAATCTTTCCTGAATTCATTAATATAATTTCATCCGCAATATTTAATATTCTTTCTTGATGTGATATTACTAGAGTTGTCCCTTCCTTTGATGACTGAATTTCTCTAAAAACTTCTGTTAGATTTTGAAAGCTCCATAGGTCAATTCCTGCTTCTGGTTCGTCAAATATCGCAAGATATGGTGATCTAGCCATTACAGTTGCAATCTCTATTCTTTTTAATTCTCCACCTGATAATGATTTATTAACTTCACGATCTACATATTCTAAAGCACAAAGTCCTACCTTTGATAAAATATCGCATGCTTCTTGCTTTGATATTTCTTTTTTGGTTGCTAATTTTAGTAAATCATAAACTGTAATTCCTTTAAATGTTACTGGTTGTTGAAAGGCAAATCCTATCCCTAATTTTGCTCTTTCATCAATTGTTTTTTCTGTAATATCTTCTCCATTTAAGATGATTTTTCCAGAATCTGGTTTTTCTATTCCCATAATTATTTTGGCTAATGTAGATTTACCACTTCCATTTGGACCTGTAATTACATAAAATTTTTTAGTATCTAACTTTAAATCAATATGATTTAAAATTTTTTTATCATCTCTTTCAAAACAAATATCTTTTAATTCTAACATAACCTCTCCTTTCCATCTCAGAGTAGTAACTAAAATAAATCTTACTATTACTCTTGGGATAAATTAATTTTATTTAAAACAATTGTTTATATACTATAAAGTATAACACTAGTAAATACAACTTTTGTTCATTCAAAATACATTCGTATAAAATGTATTTCTTATTAATTATACCTATGTTTTTAAAATATAGCAATTAAAAAAATATGTAGCAAAATACCACATATTATTTATTTTAATTGAAATTTACTAGACTATGAGCAAAACGATATCCTAGTTTCATAATCCATCTTCCTACTGTTCCAGGGATTGATACCCAGGTTGCCATACTAAAATATCTCATGCGACGATATAGTTTTGGATTTTTTTCTTTTACGCTTTTCCAAAGTTCTTTATATTGTTTTTCACCTTCTTTGTTGAAGGCAAGTCTTGAAAAAACAACTCCTATCGTCATTAAAAAAATACATTCTCTAGTCATTAGTTTGCGTAATTTTTTGTTTTCTATTTCTGTTAAATCATAAGCTGTGCACACTTTTTCTGATACTAATACTTGGTGAGAACTACGTTTAATCATTTGACTTTCTTGTACTGATTGATCAGCTCTACCAATATAATAACGATAAAGATCCAAATCTAGATAATAGATTGTTTTTGTATTTACTAATGGTAAATAGATAAATAAATTATCTTCATAGAAAACATGCTTTGGTAAATCAATATTACTTTTCTCTAATACACTTTTTTTATACATCATGGAATGAAGTGATGGATATTGAGTTACTTTGAATTTATGAATATCATCCCAAGTTAATACTTTTCCTTCATCATAAACATTAGCAAAAGATATCGTGTGGTCACTTCTTCCATCTGTATATGTATATACATAGTTACATACTACTAAATCTGTATCAATATTTTTTATTTCTTTTAATAGTTTTTTATAAGATTCTTCATCTAACCAATCATCACTATCTACTACTTTAAAATATTTCCCTGTAGCATGTTTTAACCCAGTATTTATTCCTTCTCCGTGTCCACCATTTTCTTGATGAACTACTTTTACGATTTTAGGATATTTCTTTTGATATCTGTCTGCAATTTTTCCAGTATTATCTTTGCTTCCATCGTCTATAATAATAATTTCTACATCGTCTTTTCCTATTAATAAAGACTCAATGCATTTTTCCATATACTCTTCAGAGTTGTAACATGGTACTACAAAAGATATGTATTTCATATTTCACCTACTTACTATTCTTATTCATTATAGCATTTTTTTTGAAATTATACTAGTCCTTAAAATTTAGGTGAAATTATAACGATTTAATGTATTGAATTATTTCTTCTAAATTCTTTACTCTTTTGTTTTTGGTATCCTTAGGAGTGTAATTTACACCGAAAAAACTCATATTGAAATATTTTGCAATTTCTTCATCACTTGCTCTATCTCCAGCTACAAAAGACTTTTCTATATCAATATCATATTTTTTACAAGCTTCTAAAATCATCCCTGGTTTTGGTTTTTTGCAATTACAATTTTCTTCTTTTGTGTGAGGGCAAAAAAAGATATCTAGGATTTCTACTTTGTTTTTATTTAATTCTTTTATTAAGTTTTCGGTATATTTTTCATAATCCTCTAGCTTTATAATACCTTTACTTATTAGTCCTTGGTTGGTAATGATAATAATCTTGTA
>CALVKW010000132.1 GCA_944333345.1 uncultured Bacilli bacterium
GAATTATTGCTTCAATTTTAGGTATAAAAGGAAATATTGCAGCAACTGAAGAATTCAGAAAGGCAAATATCGTACCTAAAACGATACGTATAGAATACGGAAATAAGAAAATCAAAGAGAGTATGTCTTTCCCAACATTTAAATTTACTGAAATTATTGAAGAAATTTGGGAAGACTCATTTATGTTTAACCTATTTTCTTCAACAAAATTTATGTTTATCATATTCAAGTTCGATAAGAATAGCGAACTATACTTAGATAATATTAAATTTTGGAATATGCCTGTAGCTGATATTGAAGAAGTCAAAAAAGTATGGGATGAAACAGTTAGGGTAATTAGAGAAGGCGTAAAAATAACAAATAAAAATGGACGTGACTTTAATAATTTGCCGGGACAATCATTTAATAGAGTAAGCCACGTAAGACCACACGGACAAAATAAAGCTGATACATACGAACTTCCTGACGGTAGAAAATTAACAAAACAATGTTTTTGGTTGAATAATAAGTATGTATTAGAACAAGTTTTAGATGTTTAATTTTTTAAATATTGCATCAATATCTTCTTGTTCTGTAAATACTCTTTCAAGTTTACCATCATCAACAGCTTCTAACATTATATGTTCTTTTAATTTTAAACGGTCGTATATCATTTCGTCTAAAGAGTAATCAATATTATCAATTTTAAATAATGTTTGTAAATAGTAATATTGTGTATACTGATTATCAGGTAATCCTAAACGGTGAATTCTGTCCTTAGATTGCAATAGATGAACTAAATTATAACTATATTCATAATAAATTGCATCATGGCAAATAGAATGCAACGACACTGATTCAGCGAGCGTTTGAGGATTCGTAATTAATACTTTAATTTCATTATTTAAGAATTTATCTAATATTATTTTTCTATCTTCCATAGATGTTCCACCCGTAATTGCTTCTGATGGAATAGCAATTTGATCTAATAGAGCTCTTAAGTTTGAAATTGATTTTCTAAATAAAGTCCAGATAATAACAGTTTTTTTTGCATTATATAAATTTTTTACCAACTGAACGCATTTTTTTGTTTTAACAGTTATTCCAATATTTTGAATAATATCTTTAAGTTCATTTGATGCATCCGAATAATCTAACTCATCAGCATTTATTGAAATATCTAAAATATCTCTAAATTCACTAAAATCTAATTTTTCTAATAATAACTCTGGACAAGATTCTAATTGCAAAAGTCTTATTATAAGAGCAAATTTATTTCTTTGGTACTTAGAATACAATATTTCAGCGGCTCTATTTTCTTCATTAGTAGCAGATTCCAAATAAAATAAGTCTCTATTTGCAGGTGGAACGCATAATTGTTCTTTGGAGGTTCTACAATAGAACGGTTTTATACTATTATTTATAAGGTTTCTTTCTGCTTCACTAGGATTTTTTAAAAGTTGTTGCTTAAAACCAAAGAAACTGTCATATTCATTTGGATATAAAATATGCAAATTATTATAAATATCTAAGTACGAATTAGGAATTGGTGTCCCTGTCATTGTTATTACATAATTTGCATCCTTTGCTATTTCTACCGAATTTATAGCACGTTCGCCATTTATTCCTTTAACCTTATGAACTTCGTCAAAAACGAGTAGTGTCCTATCCTTTACAAGTTTTTTGAGTTCCTGTTTATATGAATTTAAAGATTCATAGTTAAAAAGTAATAGATTGTATTGCTTATAATCATAATTCAAAATATAGTGTTTTTGTTGGGATGAAAGATTGCTTTGAACATCAAAACATTTAAGTTCTTGTTTACCTTTAAAACATATGTCAAATTCATTTTTCCATGATTCAAATGCATTTTTAGGACAAATAACTACAATTTTATCCAAATTCCCACAATCTTGTAAATACGCAAAGACTCCCAGTACAGAGGATGTTTTCCCCGACCCTGGAACAGAGAAATTACTGCATTTTTTCATTTTGCACATATAAAAAGAATCCCATAGTTGTTGTTCTCTTAATTGTCGTGTCATAGTTTTAGATAAAATTAATCTATATTTTTCTAATTCATTTTTACATAAATCATCTTTTAATTTGATTTGAATTCCAAGATTCTTTCGGTCATTAAGATACATTTGTTTGTTAGCAATATATTCGTCAAGAGCACATGTAGTAAATAAAGAAACATTTTTAAACCTATTTTTAAATAACGCAATTATCTTTTCGTAATCTACATAAGTTAAATTAGGTTTAAACATAATTTTATTTTCAGTATTACTTTCAACAAATCTTCTTAAATAAATTTTACAAAAGATATTAAAATCACTTTGGTTTTCTAGTTTATTTATACCAATTAATCTTTCATTTTCATAGTCTAAGATAAAGCAATTATCTTTTAGAAAAGCATTATCCATAATTAACTTACCTTTGTTATATTTAATAATTTCCTTTAAAACAATATCATCTATTTTTAATACAATAGCTTCAGAATCTTTATTATTCCATAAATTTTCAAATTTTTCTTTATTATTTGCGATTTTCCCATAATCAAATTTAGAACATAGCCAACTACAAGTTATATCAAAAGATTCACCATTTTTATATACAGCAGCATCGGTTATGTTATCTGAACCACATGAGGTTATTTCGTTGCCATCTGAATCAACATAAACTCCAAACTTATAATGAAATGTTCCTTTTCTCATAAAAGCAATTTTAATATCAACTAATCCCTCCGCGATTAAATATGCAAGATTTGAATATATTCTAATGTTATTATCTGTTTTATTTGTAAGTTCTAATTTTGATATTAATCCCTGATTTAATTTTGCTTTTAAGTCATATCCAAGTTTAATTTTTTTAAAATCATCCTCCTCAATGTCTTCAGATAAAATAATACGGATTTTCCCTTTATTTATTGCAATGTACTCAATTCCTTCAGCACAATCACACAAGGCTTTAGCTGAAAAATACGCACTTGCCCTATCATACACTATTGAATCTTTCATTACTGGAATATAAAATTCTTTTAGTATATTATTTTCTCTAGCATAATATACAGGTTTCAGAGGAATTTGTCTAAACATATTAATCCTCTATATTTGATCTAATAACATTTAATAAATCTTCTAATTTTGATAGATAATATTTAACATCTTCCAATTGAGAATCTGATAATTTTTTAAATATATTTATATCAATCTGTTCTATCGTCTCGATACTTTTGTTCAGCAATGCTACAGGCTCATTGATAATTTTTTCTCTATCATTTTTTTCAATAATTTTAGTTCGACTTTTTTGCATTATTTCTTTTACTCGATTATTATTTCTTACCTTATTTATTAATTCTTTTTTATCTAATTTTTGATTTTCAGGATCAAGTAATTCTTTTTGAGTTTCTTCAATGCATTCAAAAGTCTCTTCAATAAATGCTTCCCTATATTTTGAAGACACAATATTATCAGCAGTTTTTCTAATATACCTAGTCATATCACCATCTGGTTTCATTAATAATTCGTGAAATAATATTTGTTTTACATTATCTGCATCGTCTTCGGTTTTACATTTCCGTAGAGCACGAAGTATTTCATGTAAAGGACCTTCAATATCATTTTCTCGTGCTAAATAAAATTGCAATGGCGCATTTATATAATCTAAATAATCAACCATTAAATTTGCCAATTGTATTTTCTTTTCAATTTCTGATATTTTTTCATTTGTTGCATCTGCATATTCTTGGATAGTTAAAAGTTTCTTGTCTATTAAATCATTGTAAATCCCTACAAGTCTATCAATAGGATTATAATCAATTTTAGTATCTTCACCCAACTGAATCTGTAATTCTAAAACTTTTATCTGTTTTTCATTATGTTTTAAATCAAAGTTAAGAATGATTGCTTCAAAATATCTGTTTTTTAATGAATTTTGTTCTCTTAATCGCCTTAAACATGTAAAACGACGGTTTCCATCTATTATTCTTCCATCATTTAATACTACCCCTGGCTCTCTTTGACCAATTAAATCAATATTAGACTGCGTTCTATCAATAGCACTAGGATTACTATCAACAATAAATTCTTGTATGATACTATTA
>CALVKW010000133.1 GCA_944333345.1 uncultured Bacilli bacterium
GTTAATTACATTAAAAGAATATGTAGATGCTATGCCTGAAGGACAAGAAAAAATCTATTATGCATCAGGAGCATCTATTGCTAAAATAGATTCACTTCCACAGGTAGAACAAGTAAAAGAAAAAGATTATGATATCTTATATTTAACAGATTATGTAGATGAATTTGCAATCACAGCGATTCAGGAATATGAAGGAAAGAAATTTGCTAACGTCGAAAATGGAGATTTAGACTTAGAAACAGAAGAAGAAAAAGAAGAAACGAAAAAAGTAAATGAAGAAAATGAAGACCTATTAAAAGAGATGCAAGAAGAAATTAAGGATGTAAAAGAAGTAAGATTTACAAATAAATTAAAGACTCATCCAGTATGTTTAACTAGTGAAGGTGATGTTTCTATTGAAATGCAAAAAGTATTCGATGCTATGCCAAATGATATGGGAATTAAAGCTCAAACAGTACTTGAAATCAATGAAAAACATCCAATAGCTAAAAAATTAAAAGACTTATATAAGAAAGATAAAGATGAATTTAAGAAATATACAAAAATCCTTTATAGTGAAGCGAAAATGATTGCAGGACTACCAATCGATAATCCAACAGAAATCTCTAACTTAATCTGTGAAGTAATTTCTAAATAATGTAAAAAAAGCTGTCAATACAGTCTTTTGTTGTTTGTCAAAAGAAAACATATGCTATACTAAAGAAAAGGTGAGAGTATGAAATCATTAGATAAGAAAACAAAAAAAATAATATATGCAGCAGTGACACTAACAATAGTAGAGTTAATAGCAATAGGAATATTATATTGGATAAATCAAGAACAATATGCTTGGACATCAACTATACCGATATCATATGAAATAACATTAGGAATAATATTAATTCTAGTAATAAATTTAGTTTTGGCAATTATTTTAATAATAAAAGGAATAAGAATAAAAAAAGGATTGCTAGTAGTAATTGCTATCCTTTCTTTAATACCAATTCCTGTTTGGTATGTCCAAGCAAGAGAAATATTAGAAAAAATATCAAAAAATAATATCTCAGATGTCGAAATGAAACCAGTTTTATATCTTTATCCAGAACAAGAAGAGAAGGTGACAGTAACATTCGAACATCCGGAAAATTTATTAACAACCTATCCCAAATATAAGACAAAATGGGAAGTAATCGCAACACCAGAGGGAAGTTTATACGATGAATCAGGAAAGTATTATTACGCCCTATACTGGGATGAAAAAAATAATACCAAAGAAGAGTTCAAAGAAGGTTTTTATGTAACAAAAGAAAATGCCATAGACTTTTTAGAAGAAACATTAACCCAAATAGGATTAACAAGAAAAGAACAAAATGAGTTTATTATGTATTGGTTGCCAGTACTAGAAGAAAATGAAAAAAGCGTTGTAAATTATACTCTAACAGAAGAACGACAAGAAGAAAATGAATTACTAATAACACCAAAACCAGATTCTTTATTAAGAGTTGAAATTAATATAAAAAAAGTAGACAAAAAAGTAAAAATAGAAAAACAAGAACTATCACATTTTACAAGAGAAGGATTTACCGCAGTAGAATGGGGTGGTACCATCTATAAATAAGAATTGAGATGAAATCATCTCTTTTTTTGACAAAACAAAAAAACAAAAAAGAATATATAATAATTGACCAAGGGGAGGGAATTATGTTAAAAAAAGAGACTTTATACCATGCAATAGAAGTAAATGAAGATTATTATGATATGGACAAATCATTAGAAAAATTAGAGAAGATAATGCAAGACGGATATTTATATTCCAGAAGATTACAAAAGGACTTAGATAGAACTAAAGGTGGCTTTCAAGGACTGGATTATATTTCTTTTTGTGATAATGAAAAAAGAATGCTAGACCTTATCAAGGAAGAAGTTTTTATAAAGGATATACTGCGTATCAGTGTGATATAGCAAAATCACTATTAAAAAGGAAAAGTTAAATATAATTACGCCCATATTAATCGCTCCAACTATTTTTGATTGGGATTCTTTAGAGACTATGAGAATATTAGGACTAGAAAAGAAAAGATATAGTGATATGCCAGATGAAGTTCAAATAAAAATAAAGTTTCTCTAAAAAGCTTAGTCTGTCTAACACTACCTATTCATTTAATACAGAATAACAAAAAGGAATGATTTATACAGAAAATCAAGTACTAGATCGTTTAGTAACAATAAATAGTATATTAACTGAACATGATTTAAACGTTCCTATATATGACTTATTTAGTAGGACTAAATTAGATAAAGAAGAAAAAGTTAGAAAGGTAATGCAAAAGTATAAAATTTAAGAGAATAACAAAAATGATGGAAAAAAGAATTTAAAAATGATACACTTATATTAGAATAAATAAGGGAGCGTGTAAGTAAGATGAAATTAGATGGAAAAGTTGCAATTATTACTGGAGGAGCCATGGGAAATGGTTTAGGTATCGTAAAAGTTTTTTTAAAGTATGGTGCAGATGTTGTAATTATTGATTATTCTGATAAATTACAAGCAACACTACAAGAGTTAAAAAATCCAAAAGTAATGGGATATAAAGGAGATATTAGAGATAAGAATATGTTAACGGCAATTGTAAATGATGTAATTGCTAAAAAAGGAAAAATTGATATTTTAGTAAATAATGCTGGAATCGCTAAACTACAACCATTTACAGAAATGACAGACGAAGTAAGAGATAGTCACTTTGATATTAATATTAAAGGAACTTGGAATATGACCCAAGTAGTAGTTCCACATATGATTAAAAATAATTATGGTAAAATCGTAAACTTATCAAGTGTTACTGGCCCAATGGTTGCAGATACTGGTGAAGTAGCTTATGCAACAACAAAAGCAGCTCTATTAGGATTTACTAAGGGACTAGCGATGGAACTTGTAAAAAATAATATTAATGTAAATGCCATTATGCCAGGATATATTATGACACCAATGGTAGAAGGTATTGCTAAAGACTCCAATGCTACAAATCCACAAAGTGTAGTCGATGGTATTGCAGCAGGAATTCCAATGGGACGCCTTGGAACAATCGAAGAATTAGGAGAATTAGCAGCATTTCTAGCAAGTGATGAATCAACATATATCACTGGACAAGGAATTGTAATCGATGGAGCATCAACTCTTCCAGAAACAAAAAGTGTAGGAGTATAATTTAACAAAATGAAAAAGAGAAAAATAAACACCAAATTCAATGAAGGTGTTTATTTTTTTTAATCTAGTCCTCAACAAGAAAATATTATATAATAAAAAAGAAATTAGAAGCAATTTGTAGAACAACACCATTAGAAGAAAAAAATATTGCAAAATGAAAATATAATTGTACTATAAAAGATATATTTATTTACATATAATAAAAAAGAATAATATATTAAAGGAGGACTATGAAAAAAATAACAATACCAAAATATACTTTAGGAGAAGAGTTAATAAATGCCATTTCGCATGGCTTAGGAGTACTACTGGGAGTAACCGCTTTAGTATTAACTGTGGTATTCTCTGCGAAAAATCATAATACAATAGGAATTGTATCTTCTTGTATTTATGGATCTACCATGATTATCATGTACTTAATGAGTTGTATTTATCACGCCCTAAGTCCAAAATTAAAAGCAAAAAAGGTGTTTCGCGTAATAGATCACTGTGACATCTACTTGTTTATTGCAGGATGCTATACGCCATACTGTCTTAGCTTAATTGGTGGAACAACAGGTTGGATTATTTTTGCTATTATTTGGATAAGTGCCATAATAGGAGTACTATTAAATGCTATTAATTTAGAAAAATTTCAAGTCCCATCAATGATTATGTACTTAGTGATGGGCTGGATGATAATATTTTCCTATAACAGTATCAGCACCTTACTAGCAAAGACCGGATTAATTCTATTAATTACGGGAGGAATATCCTATACGATAGGAGCTATATTTTGTGGCTTAGGAACAAAGAAGAAATATTTTCATTCCATTTTTCA
>CALVKW010000134.1 GCA_944333345.1 uncultured Bacilli bacterium
ACAATGCTTGATAAACTAAATAAAGATGAATTAGCCCTTGCTCATAAATATGTACGGACATTTTTGCTAAAATAATTACAAACAGGTTGTGAAATATAATGTTTCAGGGTTTTGAACAATATTAATATATGTCTGCCTTCTTACGGCGTCATCATCATCAGAACCATACCTTGATTGATATTGTTCTATTATTGTTTTTTGTCTTGCAATTCCATCTTTTAATATTTTCATGTTTTCCTTAACAAGACCTGGCATAATTTCAGAATCTTCTATTATTTTTATATCTGCAAGAATAGCCTCAAACCAAGCCTCAATATCTGAATATTTTTTACTATTTGGTATTGTTTTATATTTATTAAGAAAGCTATGGTATTGGTTACTCAGTTGTGGATTATTATGGAAATGGAAAAACTCAACAGGTTTCAAACGTCTTACAGATGAACTATATTCTGATAGATTTAAAATACTTTGTTTACCATTTGAACTATGTTCAATATCTTTATATGCTTCACAATAGAAACAATGTTCATTTGGTATAGGATAAATATAGTGTGTGTCTTTTGGAATATTTCTATTTGCAAAAACGCAGGCTAGCCATTCTACACGTATTGGTTCATAAAAATTATTGCATATGCGAGCTAACTCTATAGAAAAATCTTTTAATTCTCTGACAGATAAGCCCGCATTGTAACTAAATGTAGCAAACCAATTTCTTAGTAAAATAATACTATTATAACAATTTTTATCTTCAGATAATAGTTTTTTGGATAAAGCTTCTTCTAATCTAGTACTTGTTAGATACTGACCAACAATATACAAATAATCTCTATCAATGGGTCTTTTTAAAATTCTTTCATCATTAAAAAATTTTTGAAAATAATTTTCTTTACAATGTCTCTTTTGGTTATCAATCCCATATAAGGATTTTATGCAGTCATTTAGAGCTGCTTTATTTGTGGGAACAATAATAAACAAGCCTTCAATATCAAAAAAATGTTTTATACATTCTAGAGTTTTCATTGCATAATCCGGTCTACAGCGATCTAGTTCATCGATAATGAGTATAAGTTTCTTTTTAGGAATTTTATTTATAAAAGAGGTTAACTGTTTCCTAAATTCAATAATTGGGTCTATTTCGGTTTTAAAAGTATCTATAAGTTGTTCTGCGGATAAAGAAATCCCACACCCAAAAGACAGGGTTACAGAACTAACAATGTTTTGTGTAATATCAAATAATTTTGAGATATTAGCTTGATATCTTTCTGCTTTAAATTTATTATGAATATAACTTACTATAGCCTTGGAAAATGCAATAAAAGGTTCTTGGAGATAGTCATTTTCCCAAGCACTAAAATAAATAACGTCATATCGATTATTTCTAAGATACTGTACAAACCTTGTGCTAAAGAAAGTTTTACCCATTCCATAATCTGCTGAGAGTAATAACGAATGCGGTGTTTCTTTTGTATCAATATCATTTTTTAATGCTTTGGCAAAATCCTTTGTACTTTCAAAACAATCTAGAAAAGGATCTGTTTTATAATTTTCAAGTTCTTTATTATCCAGTTTAAAAATATTGGCTTTGTCTAATCCCATAATCAATAATCCTTAAATGAATATTAACATAAAAATATTTCTCGGTAATTTTATACCTCGCCGCCCATAAACTTTTCATCATCAGCCGGAGAAAGTTCTCATTCTTTTTAATCACCGCCGGCGGTTTTGTAACCGAGAAAAATCTCACAGCCGAAAACTTATGTCCACGACTAAGAAACCTCATCATGCGATGAAACGGGCTGTATGGGGTGATTATTAGAATTTCCAATCTTCTCTAGCCATAAATTGTTCAAAGTTACAACAATCAACATTCAAACATTTTGAAATAAATGCTATTTTAGGAGCATGTTCCTTAATTTCACCTGAAGGAGTAAAACCATCTAAAGTTACAATACAAGCTGATTTGATTTTTGCTGAGGCTATAATAAACGGGTCAGCTTGAGATTTACCATTTAATATTGCATTGTTAGATATAAGTTGTTGATAATGTTTATTCTTAAATATTTCACTTACGAATTCCATTTCTTCTTCTGTAGGAGTTAAGAATACATCAGTTTTATGTAAATTAGCCCATGCAATCAAATCTTCCTTTTCTGATGCACTTATTATCTCATTAAATGCTTCTCTAACAGATATTATTTCTCCAAAAGAAATATATTTATCAAAATTTTCCCAAAGTGAAGGAAATCTATCCCTATAATAAAAACGAAACATATGAATTAAGGTGCTAGTATCAAATACATACATTAAACAGCACCCCCATAAACTAATTTAGAATAATAATTTTCTAAATCATAAAATTTATTTGCTTTTATGCCCACATATTGAACAGCTTGGTCAAATGTAATCATTCTTGCATTGTATTTGTCTAAAATTAACCCTAAGTACCTTTTTCCTAAATAAGCAATTTGATTATAATAATAATTTCCACCTCTATTTAAAGGGTGTTTTGTAGCTATTTCTTTCATGTGGTCTGCAATATTATTATATGCTACTTGTGTAATTAAATTTTTATCTAATAATTTTCTTGCTATTACTTCTTGACTAACAGAAAATTTATCAGATAGTTGTTCAATATATCTTTCAGATATTGTGGTACCTTTTACAACATTGGTTAATACTGAATTAGGTACTAAAAAATCTCCTGCAAATTTATTACAGATTACCTCTATTTTTTTTGCATTATTAGGTAAATTGTCAACATAGTCTCTATCAGATAAATCAATGTGATTACCTTTGAGAATTAAATGTGCTAATTCGTGAAATAGAGTAAATATCTGTCTATTTTTAGTTGTTGAATTATTTATAAATATTATAGGGTACATTTCATCATATAAACAAAAACCACCAACATTATTATCCTTAAAAGCCTCTTTAAATACATATATACCTATATCGGCAAAAGAATTTCTCCATATTTCAAACATTTCATCGCGGTTGTTAATTTTAAATTGAACATCAAATGAAACATTAAGTAGATTTCTTATTTGTTCAATATTCTTAGAATTAAAATCGGAAACATCTCCTAATGATTTTGTAAAAGTTGTATATTCGGTATTTTCATTATTATTTAGTTCTTTAAGGTTTTCCTGCATAGACAAACCTTTTCTAAAAAGAAATTTAATTGTTGGGGGAAGGTTATCAAATTCATATTCAGGAATGGTTCTAAATGATTTTTTTTGCGAGATTTCTTTTGGTGCTTCTGGAAAAAAGAATATTGCTAAAGGTCTTTTATATTTATTTGCAATTTTTTCAAGTTCAGCATAGGTAGGGAAATCAGTGCCATTTTCCCAATCATTATACTTTTTTATTGTTGCACAAATATCTTCAAGAGTATAACCTGCCGATTCTCTTGCCCATATCAATATTTCAGGATTTATTGAAGTACATTTTACAACCATGCTATACTAAACCTATTATTGATATATAGTATAGCATAAAATACGTGAAATGGCAATAATAGTGACTTTTATAATGGGTAGCTCATCGGCTCATAATGGGCTTTTTAGATTTACTTACTTGCTTGATATAATAAGTGTTATTGGTATTTATAGAATCCTTAATGTTATATTTATAACTAAATACAAATTTTATCTTCAATGACAGGTTTGTTTCCCTTGCTGAAACTATCCTAAAAACATCCCAACCCACCATCCTTACAATTATCCCTATAATAATTGTAGGGAAGATAAATTTTTAAATAAAAAATCAGGGTACTTGATTTTTATTTTTTACGGAGCATAATATAAGTATCAAGTGAGTTTGAGCTTGTTAAAAATAAAATATCGCGGAGTGGAGCAGTCTGGTAGCTCGTCGGGCTCATAACCCGAAGGTCATAGGTTCAAATCCTGTCTCCGCAACCATTTAGAAAAACTCTTAGA
>CALVKW010000135.1 GCA_944333345.1 uncultured Bacilli bacterium
TTAGTTGTTACATTACCATCTTCTCCATTAGATAAAGTTCTAGAAAAATCAGCTATATCATTATCATCTACATGAATAGTATACGAAAGTTGTGCCTCTTCTTCTGTAGAAAAATACAAATTAAGACCTAAGGTATTGGTACCATATAAATTATAAATCATAAGTGGATTATCAAAAGTATAATCATCTTCTAATAACACATCCAATTTATCTTGAACCACATCTTGATATACCATATCAAAAACTTCTACAGCAGCAGGTCTATTAACAGAATAAATATTCTCTCCTAAAGTATCATTTTTAGTAATAGACACATTATCAGCCAACCAATCTTCATCATTCAATTGACTTTCTACAATTTTTTCATTAACCCCTCGAACAAAAACCACAACACCATATGAAATGGCACTAATCACTAATAAAAATAGTACTACTAAACCTATTTTTTTAGCCATCCCCCAATCTTTCTTCTCACGATTCAACTTCTTTCTTTTTTTCATAAAATCCTCCTAAAAAAAGATTACTTATCTATTGTGAAAAATAAGTGAAAATTAAAATAATTTCTTTATCACTTGTTCTACACCCTTCGTTTCATTAGAACTAGTTTGCATCATCGCAACTTGTTTTACTTTTTTAGAGCTATTTGCAACTGCCACACTCTTACCTACGGATAAAAAGATGGGAATATCATTGTCATTATCTCCTACACAAACAACTTCATCCAAAGAAATATGTTCTTTTTTACAAATTTTTTCAATTCCAAGTGCTTTATGCACATCCTTAGAAGTAACTTCAATTAAATAATTTTTCTTTCTTTCTTTTATTCTAACAATATTTGCTTTAATTTTCAATTCCTGTAATTCCAAAAAAGCATTATCACGTTCTTTTTTTGATTTAAAATAGATTTCCATTTTATAAATACGGTCTTTGTTTGCTTGATAAAAATCATCAAATAACATATTTCTTTTCTTAATTTCTGAATAAACAATATCATCTTTACACAAATTCCACTCTTGAGTAGTACATAAATAAATATCACAACTAGAATATAGTTTTTTTATTTTTTTAATAATAGATCCTCCAAGTGGCTTTTTAAAAATTGTCTTACGATTACATACATCATAAACATAAGCACCATCACAAGAAATAATATAATCTAAAAAAGGAAAGTCACGATTATAATCTAATACAGATTTTAATATTCTACCCGTCGCAACTACGAATTTTACGCCAAGTTTTCGAATACGATCAATTTCTATCATTGTAGAAAGTGGTATTGCTTCATCAGAGTCAATTAGTGTCCCATCAAAATCACTAACAAATAATTTATACATAACCATCACCCTCGCTTAATATTTAAATTTTTAGTTAACTCTATAAAAACAAATAAATAACATAAAGCTAACAAGTATCCTCCTATAACATCACTAGCATAATGTACTCCTACATAAATCCGACTAACTCCTATACTTAAAATAACCAAAAATAAGAATGTTGATACACAATACTTCAAAACTTTATTTTTAATTTTTGTAATAGCTAAATAAAATAAATATCCATAAACACAAATAGACATCATCGCATGACCACTTGGAAAAGAATATCCTCCTTGCGAAATTAACCGTAATCCCTGTGGTCTTGGTCTTTGAATAATTAATTTTACAATAGTATTTAACAGTAAAGAATCAACAGCACTAATTGCTAAAAAAACCCCATATCTATTTCTAGTTACTAAAATAAACATAGAAACAATAAGTACTACCATTACAGTATTTCCAAATCTTGTAATACCTGTAAAATATGTATCAAAAAATGATGATCTAATTGAAATTATTATATCGTATACCTCCTGATCAAAAGTTGTCGTTTTACCAAGCACAACAAAAATTAGCACCAGAAGAAAAAGAAAACCAAATAAAATAGATAAAATGATATTTCTTTTTTTCATACTATTCTCCAAGACGAGATCTAACTTCACTTTTATATACTTCAACACCAGGTTGATTAAATGGATCAACATCAAATAAAAATCCACTAAAAGCCGCAGCCAAGAAGAAGAAAGAGGAAACTTCTCCTATCACTTTAGGAGTTAAATTATCAAGTTCTAAAACAATGCAAGGAACCCCCCCAGACACGTGAGCAGCAATAACACTATCTTCTACTACTAGATTAATATCATGTAAATTTCTACCATCAACCATACAACTTGGCATATTTTTAATATAAAAAAACGTTTCAAATAAAATTTTATTACCTTCCTGTACAAATTGTCCCAAAGAATGTAAATCTCTTGTATGAATCATAGAAGACGGAAAAAGCCCTTTTCCTTCTTTTCCTTCTGTTTCTCCAAATAGTTGCTTTAACCACTCCATATAATAATAAAAATTATTCTCATAAGTAACAAAATTTTCTACTACCTTTTCCTGATCAAACATACTACGACGAACAACAGCATAAGAAAAAGCTTCATCTTTTAATTTTAACCCTTCTTGATAACCAGTAATTAATTCGTTGATATCAATACAAAATGAAAGTGGCAATAAATGTGCTGGAGTTAATAAGGAATAACGTCCACCAATATTATCAGGAATAATAAAGGATTCGTAGCCCTTCTCTTTTACTTCACTTCTTAAATTTCCTTTAACAGAATCAGTAGTAATAATAATTCTTTCTAAAATCTCTTCTTTACTATATTTTTTCTCCATAACATTTTTAATTGCTGAATAAGTAAGCGAAGTCTCCATCGTAGTACCACTCTTACTAATAACATTAATAGAAAAATCAACGGTTTCTAAATACTCTAATAACTCACTCATATAACTACTGGATAAAGTAGTTCCAGCAAAAATAACTTGAAAATCACGCTTCTTAAAATAAGGAGTAAACATAGAATACAAAGCACAACTACCTAAAAAAGAGCCTCCAATGCCTATAACAACCAAACATTTAGAATGACTAAGCACTTTATCTCGAACTCTTAAAATGTCAGAAACGCAAGAAACATCAGGAGTAAGCCATCCATTCATAGAAGCAGTATCTAATTTTTTAAAAATTTCATTTTTGCGACCATTATACTTTTCTATTAAATTAGAATCCAAAAAATGACTCATATATGTATTAATATCTATCTTCATAACATACCTTCTTTCTAATTATTAAAAGTATAACATAAATAAAAAAATAAAAAAAGAGAGACAAAAGTCTAACTCTATAAAAGTAATCTAATCATCCATGAATTCTTGTATCTTTTTAATCGTATCAATAGTTAATCCAGTACATTCTGATATCAAAGAAATATCTAATTTTTTCTTTAGCATAGCTATAACCACTTGCCTATTAGCTTCTTCCTTTCCTTGTTCCAAACCTTGTTCTAATCCCTGCTCTAGACCTTGTTTTAATCCTCTCTCTAACCCCTCTTTTAATCCTTTCTCTATCATCTCTTCTCGAATGGAGTTCTCTATTTTTCGATTATCTTCTTCGGCACTCATAAATACATGAAAATCAGGGTCTTCATTTACTCTTTTAATCTCTTCCATATACTTGGCCACCATCCTATCTTTTTTTGATAGAGTCTTTAATTCTTCTAAGTTCAAATCTAACATAATGATTTCTTTATTTTCTCTATCTCTTGTACATCTTTAGTATACCAAAAACTTAGATACTTTTCCATATTGATTTCATAGATAATAAAGTTTTCTACATACTTTTTTAAGGTTTTATCTTGTACATAATATACTCTTAATGCTTCACTATCTTTTAACCCATAGCTAAAATTAATTTGGATGATTTTCGTATTTTGATTATAATTTTGTCCTTTTAATACATGATGAGAATAAATCCCACATAAATAAGACATATTTCTTGGTCTAACATACCCTAAGTCAGAAGCATTGACTTCTACTTGTATTCTACCAATATCTGTTTTTAA
>CALVKW010000136.1 GCA_944333345.1 uncultured Bacilli bacterium
CTGGCTCTTCCAACGGTGGTTCGAATCCATCTCCGGGAAATTTTAAAAGGTTTAAATAGGCGGGTGAAATATTTCACTCGCCTTTGTAATTTAACGGGACATTTTATCTGAACGCATAAAAAGATTATTCGGCAAAGTTGGCTTTGTGTTTGAACTTTGGCGGTCGGAAGTAATCGTTTTATATGTTACAAAATGGTCTTTTACTGGTCATCATTGTCCGATTACTGTCCAAGAATTGTCTTAAATTTTCTATTTTAAAATCAATGTTATAGCCTATTTCGCCCTCATAATCTAAATTGTACGGATAAAATGATTATTTGACATTTTAAGTAAATAAAGTCCGGTAAGCCTAAATTTTGCAAGATGTAATATATATGAATTTTTATTATATAATAAATATGGAATAATTTAAATATAAAAATATTTGTCAAAATATTAATAATTATTATTTGTATGATAAATACTGATAAAGAAATTATAGAAAAACATATAAAAACTCATTCTGTTCAGTCTGACGATGATCGTTCAGCAGTATCTGTACTGCAGACATTTTTAAGATCCAATGGCAAAATAAACTCGAATTTTTTTCATGGTGATAAATGGCCGAATATTGACGGGTCTTTTGAATTTGTTGAAAATCCATTAATATCTAGACGCCCAAGTCAAAATTTTAATGTTCAAATTAAGGGGACTCATTGTTATGCAGAAGAAGATGGGGTTATAAAATACAGCCTAAAAGGGTTAGGATTTCCAGCTTATATATATAGTAATGTAACATATGATCCAGGAATTTTATTTCTAGTTCTAAATCCCAATAAAAGAGGGGAAGAAAGAGTTTTTTGTAAGTATATGTCAATGGATTTTGTTAATTCTATTAATTACAATAACGAAAGTACAACAATTACATTTTCGCTAAATGAAGAAATTAAAAATACAGAAGATAGTATTAATGAATTTTGTAATAAACTTTCTGAAATTACTGAGCAACACCGATTTATGAATCAGTTAGATGCTTCTTTATATTCTGAGGCAGATATCAAAAGAATTATTTCCTATTGTGATAGTAATATTTGTGAAAATATAGACAGATTTGAAATATATAATGATACTCGAGATAATGTTTCAAAAAGAATGTTAAATCTCTTACATAATTTGTGTGAAGCAGTTCTGTTATTAAATTTATTAAAAGCTGGCATTCAAAATATTAACATAAAATTAGCATGGGAAAGATCACTACTTAGTATTAAGACAAAATATCTCGCTGATTTTTATAAATCGCTTAAATATATAGGAAATAGAATTCCAGCAGATGGGCAATCAGAACGTTTGATGTTAAAATATTATGAATTTTTATGGCAAATAAGGCAGTTTTTAAAAGATAATTATAATATTAGCATATTACATAATCTTGAAAAATTTCCTATAGATACTGATAGTATTGACAAACATTATTATGAACAAATTGCAAACCTATTTAATTCAGTATTACCAAAAGATTTGAAGTTATCAAACACAAGGTACTATATTCAGAAAAAGACTCCTTTTTTTGTAGATGAAGAACGCTACTATGAGGTTACATTACAACTAGCTGATATTTATGCAACAAAATATAATAGAATTACCGTATATACCAAAGAAGACATATCTACAGATTATTCTATTAAGATTGGATATATAGATAAAACATTTGATTTATGGGGTATTACATCAAGTATAAGAATTGTTATAAACTGGCAAGTCTCGATAAATCCTAAATGTCTAAATAAACTGGCTAAAATCCTACATATCCCTTTATCATTATCCAGTAAGCACAGTGAATATTCATTTTTAATGAACGAACTTACAGTAACAGGATTAAATTTTTTAGAATTAATTGACTTACAAGAAGCTGAATATAAAGAAGTAACTGATAAAATTTATACTAAAAGTAAAACTAATAATTTTAAAAGAGTTTTGGATACTTTAAGGACAAATTATTTTAATAATTCTATCAAACTAGGGTGTAAAACAATAAGATATTTAATAATAGATTTAAGAGAGGATATCTTTGAAAATATAATGCCAAACTCTTATCAATCCAGGATTTTGTGTAACGAATTATATTTATCAAGTAAATGTTTTCCATTTGAAACAAACCCATTTATTTCTAATTTGGTGGGGAAGAAATCAATTGAAAGTAGTATAAATAAACTCATTGATATTGCAGGTGTAGAAAAATATCAAAATTCAAAACCTTACCTAAAAATTAAAAGCGAAATTGACAGAACAGGAGAAATTTATTTTAATGCAAATACAATCGTATCGGATGAAGAAATAAATAACTTTAATAGTAGTTTGAATCTTTGGGAACAAAATCAGGGCTATAAAATTAATACAAACGGATCTCTTGTAAGTATAGATGCTTTTGAATTTTCAACATTAAAAATCCTGAATCATCTTTTAAAATTTTCTAAACAAGGAATAAAAGGACAAGAAGCATATAATAGAAATTATTTAAAAAATTGTTCTATAAATTTTACTGACCCGCTAAAAAAACAAGCTTTAAAAGATATTTTTGTGAATTCACAAATTATGTTACTTTATGGGGCTGCTGGAACTGGTAAAACAACGTTAATAAATTACATATCAAATATGTTAGTTGAACAAAGAAAATTATTCTTAACTAAAACTCATACAGCATTACAAAACTTAAAAAGAAGAATAGAGAATCCAGGACAAAATGCAGATTTTATTAGTCTTGATAGTTTTACAAAACGAGTAAATTTACCTGATTATGATATTATTTTTATTGATGAATGTAGTACAATTGACAATCGTATAATGTGCCAATTTTTAGATAAAATTAAAGAAAATACCCTTTTGGTTATGGCTGGGGATATTTATCAAATAGAATCAATAAATTTTGGTAATTGGTTTTTATATGCGAAAGATATTATAAAAACTCAAGGTGCAAATGTTGAACTAATAGATACTTGGAGAACAAATGATCAAAGTTTAAAGGATTTATGGAATGAAGTTAGGTGTAAGAAAGATTTAATAACTGAAAAACTTGTTATTAATGGTCCGTATTCTGAAAATTTAGGTCCGAATATTCTAAATAGATATGAAGAAGATGAAGTAATATTGTGTCTTAATTATGATGGCAAATTTGGATTGAATAACATGAATAATTATTTTCAAAATGCTAATCAAAATCCACCAGTATCGTGGCAAGAATGGGTATATAAAAAAGGCGACCATATCCTTTTTAATGATAATAGAAGATTTTCAGTTCTTTATAATAATTTAAAAGGTACTATTTTCGATGTAAAAAAAGATGAAGAAGGCATATCTTTTATAATAGATGTAGATATTATTCTCACTGAAGCGACTTGCGTAAAAGATAATATTGACTTCATTTCTATTATAGATGATAAAAAAACACGAATTCATTTTAAAGTTTATAATCCAGATGATTCCGATGAAGATCCAGAAATATCACATATTTATTCAATTATTCCTTTTCAATTAGCATATGCTGTTTCTATTCATAAAGCACAAGGTTTAGAATATGATTCAGTAAAACTTATAATCCCAAATAATAATTCAGAAAAAATTACTCATGGTATTTTTTATACTGCAATTACTAGAGCAAAAAAAAATCTGAAGATATTTTGGAGTTCAGAAACTATGCAAAAAATAATTAAAAGTTTTAGTATAAATAATTCAAAATTAAAAAGTTTGGAATATTTAAAGTCTCAATTATAATATAAAATATCACAAGATTTTAAAATTTTTGCACATTATGTCCTAATGATACAAAAGAAGGAAAAAAGGAACACCTTTCCGACTTTAGAGTTAATCTGTATGTATGGACGA
>CALVKW010000137.1 GCA_944333345.1 uncultured Bacilli bacterium
ACGTAAATAAACTTTATTTTTTCCGTCCTCTGTAACTCCACGATGAGTCTCAAACATCAAATTAAATTGACGAATATTTGTATAATTGCTTTTACCACAATTAGGACAAGGAACTTTATGTTCTCTGATATATGCCATCATTTCCTCTTGTGTCATACCGTCTGCATGAGCATTACTATCAAAGTCGTCAATTAAATTATCTACTCTATGACGCATCTTACACTCTTTACAATCAATTAATGGGTCAGAAAATCCAGAAACATGTCCACTAGCTTCCCATACCCTAGGATGCATAAGAATAGCAGCATCCACTTCATAAGCGTTACTTCGCTCTTGAATAAAGCGTTTTCTCCAAGTATCTTTTACATTATTTTTTAAGCGAGCTCCCAAAGGACCATAATCCCAAGTATTCGCAAGTCCTCCATAAATCTCACTTCCCTGAAAGATAAATCCGTATTGTTTACAATAATTAGTTAATTTCTCCATAGTTAATTTTTCCATCTATTTCATCTCCTCTATTAATTCTATGACTTTTTCTTCTTCGCTTTCAATTATCATATAACTAGCAGGAACATCATCAATAAAACCATTCTGATATAAGTGATACAATTCCTTAAGCATTGGTGTAAAAAAATAATGATGATTATATAAAATTATTTTCTTAGGATGACTACTATTCTTATTTTCTTCTATTGCTGAAAATAATTCACTAAATGTACCAACACCACCTGGCAAAAATAGGATACAATCACTATTTTCATACAGCTTTTGAAATCTCTCTATCGTATCTTTAGTAACAATCGCAGTATCAACATCAAGTTCCTTTAAATAATCTTGAAAAATAGTATCCGAAACGGCAATTACTTTCTTAGAATTTTTCTTAAATTCATCATAAGCAATTGCCATAATCCCTCGATGATACCCCCCCAAAGACCAAATGAACATCTTCCATTTTAGAAACACTCTCAAGTAAATGTGTACTGGACTCTAAATACAAAGGATTAATATCATCTTTCGCCGTACCAGCAACCAATAAATTCATAACACCATCCCTTCTAAAATAAAAAACTTCTAGAATTTGTAAGGACGAGTATTCCCGCGGTTCCACCTTACTTATTCTAGAAGAATCATCTCTATTACTATACTGCTCGCGGCTTTCCACACCGGTCATCACACATATCACTACTAATATACAAAACAAAAAAATTTATGTCAAGACATAAATTAATCTTAACATAAATTACTATCTACTATTTCTTTTACTTCCGGATTCTGTTGATCTACTTCTAGACATATCTTGAACTTCTTGCATCGCAACTTGATAAGCTGGATTCTCAAGATAATTTTCTAAATAACTAGCGAACACATCTAATGCCTCTGGATGAATTTCCTCCTGAGTTTGTAAAACTCCAACCATAGAAGCAAGAACTTCATTTTCTAACTCATAACTGCAATTTGCTTGAAGAAATCTACCATCATTAAACGAAAAAAACGTATCTTTTTTCCTTCAGAATCTCTAAATGACGCATAAGCACCAACTAAATGTCCTTTTCTTCTAGAAGTAGTAAATGTAAGTTTTCTAACATCAGAACTCTCATCTGATAAATTTTCATAAGACATAATAGTAAATCTTCTATTTTTGGTTTGTCCTATAATTCTCATAAATTTATCCTCCTATTTTCTGTTTATTATTTTGCAATTTACCAAACTAAATAATTATATTTCATAACAGATACTTGAGAAGAAGAATACTTCTTAATTCTAGTCTTTCTCATAAAAGGTAAAAATAACTTTTTATCCCTAATTTTCGCTAACATATAACCTTCCCCCTTTAAAAGTGAGTATATTATATCACAAAACATAAAAAAAAGCAAGAATTTCATCTTACTTATAAACTTTTACTTTATCATTAACTTCTGGATTACCAGAAAAGGAATCAGCAATAACTTCCTCAATCCCTTCAGTTTCTGGAGCCACTAACGTAGTATTAACAAATGATGTAAGTATTCCCGTATCATCTGAAAAATTAATTTGTAAAGCTTCTCCTTCAGAAAAGTCCAACCATTGATCAATAGGAAAAACTTGGCTCGTATCTTCGTTATTTAAAATAGCGTAAGAAAATAAATACTTAGTATCAAATAAAGAAAGATTCCAACCTGATACATCTGGTGCCCCTACATACTCTTCTAAATTGGTAATAACTCCACCTTTACCAACAAACAAACTTGCAATTTCATTAATATCTTTACTAGTATTATTAACAAGCGCAGTATCATAGGCAGTAGTAACTATCGCTGTATCATCTGGTAATGTCAATTGTAGTTGCTCACAATTTGGAGAATCTTCTTCATCTTTACCTCCATCGTTATTATAAAAATCCTCCCATTTTTTCAAAGGAATAATCGTTACATTTCCATCTACAACTTTCAAAGCATACTTAAATTTTAATTCCGTATCAATTAAATCTTTATTAAATGACTCACTAGAATAGTCTCCATCAGATAAATCTGTAAGCCTACCCTCACTAGAAATATAGTCTCTAGCAAGAGTAGATGCATTCATATCCTTATTACCACCATTTACTAAATCTAATAAAATAGAGGAAGTTAAAATAACATCTCCACTATCTAACTTTATTTGTAACTGTTCTCCTTCATAGTCACCCCACGTATCAACAGAAACAGTAGAAGCTGTATCTTTACCAGAAATAATTCCATTAGAGAAGCCATAATCGAAATCAAAAAATGTTCTATTAAATGTGCCCTCTGCATTTTTCCTTCCTTTCGTTAAATCAACTATATTCTCTTCATCACATAATGCTTTCGCAACATCATAAGCTTTCATAGAACTATCATTGTCATTAATCAAAATAGTATCATAGGATGCAGTAACCATCGTAGGGCCATCCTGAATTTTAAGTTGTAATTGTTCTCCCTCATAATCTTTCCATTCATTAATCGGAACAATAACAGCCCTTTCATCTTTTATAATTAAGGCTTTATTAAAATTATAAACAGTATCAATAAAATCTCTATTAGAAAAATCATCAGATAAAGTATCATCCGCATAAGAAGTAACAACCCCATCATTACCAACATAACTCTGGGCAAACTGCTCCATTTTTAATGAACTTTCTGAATCATATGCTAATTTACTATTCCAACTGGATACATTAAGTACCATTCCATCAGGTGTAATAATTTGTAACTGCTCTCCATCATAATCTCTCCATTGTTTAATTGGCAAAACAAGTGCACGATCTCCATTAAATGTGGCTACCTTATTAAAATAGAACTGAGTATCTAATAAATCTTTATTAAAACTTGAATCATTTTTATTATCTGTTAAACGATATAAGTTAGCTTCATCACTAATACCAGAAAGAGCAACATCATCTATGGAATATTGGGTACTATCCCCATAAAAACAATTAGTATCAAAAGAAGAAGTTAATAATACAAAATTATTATCTGTAATTAACTGAATCTGTTCACCAGCATAATCTTTCCATTGCTCTACATCTAAAATAGTAGCCGAATCATCTCCAAAAATAAGAGCTTGATTAAAACCATATTTAGTATCAAACATAGTACGATTACAACTAGTAAGTAAAGTGGTACTTAAAAGACAAAACGCAATAGCTTTACCTTTATTTACTTTAAATTTATCTTTTTTAAAACGATTTAAATCTTCAAAACATTTAACTTTCATATATCCCCCAAAAAGTGAATTTGTTAAAATTATATCATATAAGTAAAAATCCACCCTTAAAAAGGGTGGTTTTTCTCTGAAGCCTATAAGGCTTGACACTGGCAGCTACCATTT
>CALVKW010000138.1 GCA_944333345.1 uncultured Bacilli bacterium
ATTTCATATTTCATTTTATCAATAGCTTGTTTAGCACCAGGAACTCTCATTTTCATAGTAGAATTCTTTGTGTTCATTTCATTCACCTCCTACATTCATAGGTTGTGAATTTTTCAAAATTTCATACAAAAAACTAATTGGAAATTTATAACAAATCTTTAAATGTATTCTCTTCTTCGCATACAACAATCGTATTAACATTATCAACTGCATCATCAATCATACTAGAAAAATCAAATTTAGACTCTTCTTTTTTAGCTTGTTCCAAACTAGGATTAATAACAGGATGTTTAGGGACAAAGACAGTACAGCAGTCTTCATAAGGTAAAATACTAATATCATAAGTATCTATTTTTTTCGCCAAATCAATGATTTCTAATTTGTCAAAACAAGCAACAGGTCGAATAACTGGCATAGAAGTAACTTCATTAATAACGTTCATACTAGTGAGTGTTTGAGACGCAACTTGACCAATAGATTCCCCATTAATAATAACAAGTCCATGATATTTAATAGCTAATTTTTCCATAATACGATACATCATACGACGCATAATAGTAATACAATAACTAGGATGACAATTTTTATAAATTTCTTCTTGTATCTTAGTAAAATTAACAACATGAAGATGTATTTCATCAGAATATTTAGCTAATTTTTTAGAAAGTTCAATCACCTTATTTCTAGCATCTAAGCTAGTATGTGGTATAGCTTCAAAATACACACAATCGATAGGAACTCCACGCTTCATAGCCAAATAGCCACTAACAGGAGAATCAATCCCACCAGATAACATCAACATACCCTTAGGTTGACTTCCAAGAGGATATCCACCTGCACCTTGATAGGCATTAAAATAAATATAACTATGACTTTCTCTAATTTCCACTTTAATAAATAACTCCGGATGATGTACATCAACAGTAACATTATCTTTATTTTTTAAAACTACTCCACCAAGTATACGATTCATCTCTTGGCTATGAATAGAAAAAGATTTATCACTTCTCTTAGTCTCCACTTTAAAAGTAGAAAATTCTAATTTTTGAACTAACTCAATTAATAAATTCTTAATAGAATCAATATTAGTATCGACAATATACGCAATATGATACATATGAATACCAAAGATACAATCAAGCTTATTTTTTATTTCGTCTAAATCAGAATCATGAAATTCGATATACATACGACTACGATCTTTAGAAATAATAACATCTAATTTTTTTAATTTATTTTTTATATTTTTATAAAGAGTATTAATAAAAAAATTACGATTTCCCTTCTTAGTAGTAAGTTCACCATATTTAATCAATATCACTCGTTTCATTAGATCACCTCAACATCTCTAATATTTTAGCATAGAAAAAAGAAGAAAACAAATTCTTCTTAATCACTTACCTTTTTCATATAGCGATACATAGTCTTCTCTACAACAGCATCTTGTTGCGGAATCTGTTCAATACTACCATAAGAAGTACCATACAATTTATTAAATTCATATAAGAAAATATCTTGCTCTAAATCTTTATCAAAAACTTCTTTACCATCTTCTTGATAATTATAGAAAACCACCGTTTGATTGTCATCAGAATGTTTTTTACTAGACCAATCAGAAACTTGATAAATAACATAAGGCGTTTTTAAAAAATCTTGTTGATAAATAAGATAATTTCCACACTCTAAAGTAACAATCTTTGTATTATCTTTTTTTTCAACTTTAGAAGCATAAGAATCACAATACTTTTCTCCCTGGAAAGGATTTTTAATACTAGAATATAACTTCTGATCCTCTAACATTTTAAGATAATAAACAGACTGAGTATCATTTTCTAAAAACAAATTGTTAGTACTAGTCGCAAACATCCTAGCATTATATCGCATAATACGATACATTTCTGTGTAATCCGTTTTAAAAACATATGCAAGTGCAACAACCACAATAATAAGTAACATTACACAAACAGTAAGCATTTCATACGCACCAAAGCCTCTATTCCTTTTACCTATCATAAACCGCCAACAACTTTCTATAAATATTTTCATCAACCATAGAAACAGCTTTAATAGATACATCTAAAGCTCTCTTATATTCCCCTTTAAAGAATAAGTTTTCTGCATCACTAAGTCCAGAATCAACTTCGTCATAAACCGTACGATATCTATTTCCAAATACAATTGCCATCTCAGCAAGTTGTGCAGTCTTAATCATTTCGTTAGTAGTATTATATAATTTTAAAACCAAATCTCTAGCAGTATCCACCCTTGTATTTAAGGTTTTTATAACAATAGGCTTCCTCTCTAACTCTTTAATTACCTCTTCTATAGCCTCATTAGCTTCTGATAATTGAACAAAATAATTATTTGTAATAATTGGTAATTTATAACCTCTCATTTTTTCTTTACTCTGTTTCAAGAAAGATTCAATCTCTTCTAATTGTTCACGTGCTCTAACTTCATCATCATACATATTACCTAAAGACTTTAACGCTCTATCCAAATCTTCTTCCATCACTTTTAAACGATTAGTTAAATCCTCTACTTCTTTATGAAGCATAGAATAAGGAGAAGATTTTGCCTCTACTTTAGCAAGCATTTTCTTATAATCATCATTAATAACAACCAAGACTTTATTAACTTCATGTATCGTTTCCACATCTTGATCATCCAAATCATACATATTCTTAATATCATCTAACTGATTATAAACTTCTTGAACAACTTTATTTGTTTTTTCAAGTTTCTTAGAAAAGTCGGCTTCCATTTCTTCATAAACTTTACGGGAAAGTCTTTCTTTTTCGAAATCAACAAACAAAGAATCATAATACTCAAGCATAGTCTTAAGTTCAAACATACAATCCTCTAAGTTTAAAACTCTAATTTTATCTAAGATATGATCAATATTTTTTTGAGACTCTTCCAAATTATAATCAATATTTAAATAATCTAATGGATATTCCTGCTTTACCATATCATCATTAAGTTCTTTAACTTCCTTCATACGATTAGGAATTACTTGCTTAGCCATTAATAATAAATCAGGAACTTCTTTAATAACAATACTCATATGTTCAATCATGGTATCAAGTGCTTTAACAATATGAACCACTTCATTATATTCATTTTTTTCCATTACTTTTTCGAAATCTAAAAATCGTCTTTCAATATTTTCAAGTTGTAAGGCGACTGCCTCTTGCATTTCATCATACATCTGCTTATGATCTTGAAAATCTTTATTTAATTCACGATACCTAGTCTTTAACTTTATAACAATAGCCCTATACTTTTCTTCACTCAATGTAATTTCCTTAATTTCATCAAGCAAGTAATCAGCAGATTCACGAGCTCTATATATTTCCATTTCCGTCTTAGCTAAACGATATACACAATTCTTATAATCTTTTTTATCTATATAAATATCTAAATCAATAAGCATATCATCAATACGAGCTAATCTTTTTTCTCTTAACTCATCAAATCGATCCTGCCAATCGTTGTACTTCTCCTCCATCTTATCGTTCTTAATAATAGGTTCAACTTTAGATAATTCCAAAGAGACAGGAGTACTTGCTACCATGTTTTTGGCAACTTCCAATTCTCGTACTTTTTTACGATAACGATTAGCAATTCCCTTACGAATAAAATGAAGTGCAACAATAACAATAATAATACAAATAACCAAATATGAGCCTAAAACCAAATATTGTCCTTGCATACTTCACCACCTTATCATCTATTCCTATT
>CALVKW010000139.1 GCA_944333345.1 uncultured Bacilli bacterium
GTTTTTCTATCTATTCCCGCTCTTTTATAAACTTCTGAATCTGTTAATTTTCTCTCATCAATAAGAGAAAATAATAAGTCTTTAAATTCAATAGTTTTATTTTGCATTAAATATTCATTAATTCTTTCTTTCATATTAATCCTCCTTCATTGGGACAAAACTAATATAACTATTCGAATATTTAATGCATTGGCATCATATGAAGAAATGATTTTATAAATTTCCTAGTCATATGATACCTACGAAAATAATAAACTTATCCATAATAACTCTTTGGATGAGATTACTATATAATACATTTATTACGATGTCAACTACTTCTATAACATATTCCTCTTGATATATCAAAAAATATAACTCAAAAAAGAGAAAATAAAAATTTCCCTTTTTAAATATCATCAATAGTAAATTCAATATATTAAACTACAATAGAATCAACATTCTCTTTTTCACAAAACCAATCAGCAATATAATTTAACTTATTTTTTATTTTAGAAAAATCACAATTCAAATCAACATTAGAAATAACAATAGTATTTCCATCCATATTATAAGGTAACCAAACATCATTCACTTCATCTGGTTTAGCATACAACAACATCCCGGCAATCTTACCATATTTATAAATATCCATATTTTTTACATAAGAATATATTTGATATAAATTCTCGGAAATAAAAGTATCCTTATGAAACCAAGAATTTTGTTGAAACATCCTTGAATAATATTTAGTATCAATAATTAAGGTCTTGTCTTTGTAATATAAAACAATATCGGTCTGCATTTTAGGAAGTAAATAAACAAAAGGATTATCTGTAACATTCCATTTGATTTGTGGTAAAGAAGCATGTAACTCCGGATAATGATACCTATAATATTCTAAGACAAACTTTTCATACAAACGATACATTTCCTCTTCACGAATAAATTCCCTAAATTCCAATTGGCCATTACTCTCATTAGCAAGTAAACTATTTAAAATCAAATAAGAAATATTAATCAATAAACGATACGAAGAATTGTTTTTTTGATATTGAATAAAATTCCAACGAATTTCATTTTTATTAATAATATCTACCTCTTGAAAATATATTAACACGCGTCTTAAACTATTAATTTTTTCTTTATTAATTATTCTATTAGACTTTAAAAGATAAATAGCTGCAGTTTTAACTATTTTATTTAAATAGGAATTAGAAGAATATTCATCATATTCACAAACCATTTTAGACTTTATATAACTGTTCTCTTTTAAAGATTCAGAAATAAGAATTTTACCTTTTAAACCACTCAACTCTTCCTGTCTCAAAAGATATTCTTTATATAACCCTTTTTTCACTTGTTTATTCAACTGCTGAACAAGCATAAAACAAAATAAATCATAAATATTATCAAAGGTTTCCATAGAAATCTTTTTAGCATCAGAAAGATTAACACTTTGAAAAGCGTATGCTAACATCCAATAAATATTCTTAACATTAATCATTTTACTCTCCTAAAAGTCTAATTTTCCATTCTTCTACTTTACTAGAGTTATCAAACCAATATTCTTTTAACATAGGAATAATATCATATTTAATAATTGAATCAATTTGTTCTTTACTAACATCCTGTAAATCACAAAAATAACTATGACCAATCATAAAACCTTCTCCTAATAATGCATCTTCTTTAATTTCTTTATTCAACAAACAAATCTTATCAATAACAGAATTAAAATATACATTATTTAAAGATTCTTGATATTTCTTAAATGTATCATTTTCAAAAGCAGGAAAAATATCAACAAAAGAAAAGCGTCTTCTTAAAGCATAATCCATAATAGCAATACTCCTATCAGCAGTATTCATCATGCCAATAATATATAAATTTTTAGGAACAGAAAATAAAGTTTTAGAATAAGCAAGAAGTAAACTTTCACCCCTCTTATCATGTTCAATCAACATCAATAATTCACCAAAAATTTTGCTCAAATTTCCTCTATTAATCTCATCAATAATCAAATAATAATCATGACTAGGATCATTACCTGCTTTTTGACAAATTTGATAAAAAATTCCTTTTTCTAAAGAAAAGCCATTTTCATTCGGACGATATCCTTCGATAAAATCCTCATAAGAATAACTCTGATGAAATTGAATCATAGTAACACGATTTTTATTTTTTTCACCAATCATAGAATAAGCTAATTTTTTTGCCATATACGTCTTACCTACTCCAGGAGCACCTTGTAAAATTATATTTTTCTTTCGTTTTAATAAAGTAACTATCTCATTATATTTATCACGAGAAATATAAACATCCTTATAAAAATCATCAACAGAATAAGAATCAAAACTTTCCATAGTTAACGGATTATTTTCACGAATCATATCATAAATAATTTCAAATTCATTTTTCTCTAATTTAAATAATGAACCTTGAGCATTTTTAAAAAACTCCATATTTTCTAACTCAGGTTGAGAAGAAATTTCAGAATAAGGAATCGGATTAAGTAATTGTTCTACTTTCTTAATTAATAAAACATGATTTGTTAATTCTTTTTCGACTTCACATAAACCTACTACTGCTTTAACCGGAGTAGATTCATAAGCAATGATTTTATCTCCTTTCTTAGCATTTAAATAATTTTGATAAATTCTTCTTTTATTACCATTATCATTAATAGCAGTATACTCTATCGTCTCACCAGTCTGTATATTGGAAAACTTCCATATTTTAGGATTCGCATTTAACCAAAAGTATTGCACGTGATTATCTTGACTTGAATCATTAATTAAATTCATAATATGATTCACATAAGTTGTATAAGAGGTAATATCTGTTAAAGTTTTCTTATTTACCCTGTCTTCTCCTGAATCTTCAATATTCCATTCACCAACCTTTTTCCAGTCCACCTTTCTTACATTTTGATATTCACGATAAGAAGAATCATAATAATAATCAGAAGTAACTACCCCATAACCTAAAATTGTCTTAATACCTTTTTTTACAATAACGATGTCACCAATTTTCATATGATGACAAAAATTATCAATAGCCAAAGCACTATTAGTAGGATTATCATAACCATACTCTTGTTTCAAAGAAGCATAAACGTCACTCTTATCGACATATTGAGAATAATCTCCAATCTTATCCCAACCTAATAACATAACTTGATTTTGTAAACACTCATCCCAAACACAAGCATTTTCTCCAGGTGCATATAACCAATAAGTCTGTTTTCCATCGCAATCCATAACATTTTGATCTTCTAAAAAATCATATAAAATATAACTTAAGTAATGAGAGTGATATTTCTTCATTTCTGGTATAAACTTATCAAATTGACTTTTTATGTCAAAAGATAATTTTTCGGATGAATCATGAATATTTAGATTGAAAGAAAAACTTTTAACAATCGTTACTAAATCATGATGAGAACCAATATTTAAAAATTTATCTGGATAATAAATACTAGACAATTTTACTAACATCATGGAAACGCCTTGCAATAAAGGATACTTATCACAAGCATTAAACATCGTACCCGCTACATCAACATCTCTTAAATAAGAACATAGTTGATTTCTAAACTGTAAAAAAAACAATTCAGGATTATCAATAATCTTATTATTTCTTCCGTAATAATTACCATCACTTTTTTTATAAATTCCAAATTTAGCAGCAGTAGCTCCACCAATACCCAATCCAACACTTCTATATTTTCCAAATT
>CALVKW010000140.1 GCA_944333345.1 uncultured Bacilli bacterium
ATCATCATCCATTGTAATAAATACTGAGAATTAAACTTCATAAACTCTTCATAATTACCACTAGATAAATAAATAATTTCAGGCTGTATAATCATAAACATAGAACCAGATAAAGTAATAACATCATTCTTTTTCTCTTTACGAATATCTTCTGCCTCTTTAATCTTCTTGTCATAAGAATGAATTTCATTCTCCAAATTTTTCTTTTGACCCTCATTATATTTTGCATCACTCAACTTAGATAACTTTTCTGAAGCAGTCTGTTTATCTTCTTCTAATTTTTGTTGATATTTTACCAAATCTAGTTCTGTTACATAATATTTAACTTCCCCTTTATCATGAAAAAGTTCATACATTTTTTTATAATAATCAACACTACGAACAGAAAAATTTTTCCTTGCTCCAGTCTCTACCATAATATTTTGAAACCGATTCAACTCATCATAACTTAACTCTTTAACAGTAATACCAATTTTTTCTGTTTTTCGAATAGTATTTCTAGTATTTGGTTTCATTTCTTTTAATATTTGTTCCTTGGTCTTTCCTTCCAGGGGTAAAGAAAACATCCATCCAACTTGCTCCATCTCAGGAATAGAAACTTTTCGAAAACCAAACTTTTCTAAAAAAGAAACAACCTCACTGTGATCTTCTCCACCATCAACAACATTCCCATCGATATCTCTTTCCTTATAAATAACATAAGGATCCATTCGAAAAATATAACCATGATGTTTTTTTACAAACTTTTTAATCTCTTCCAAAAAATATTCTAATAACTCCTTATTTTCATAATCTACAAGAACACCTCTAGGAGAATAAAATTCCCATTTACCAAAATGTCTTTTATGAGAAACAAGTAATGCTGCTGCAACTAATTTTTTATCATCCTTCACTCCAACAAAAGAAACATTCCATCCATTACTTTTTCGTAATTTTCCAATTTCTGGAGCAGATAAAAAAGTTTTCAAGGGATGATTTTCCCAGAACGTACGATATTCAGCCTCTGTAATTTCTAAAAATTGCATTCTATCACCTTCATTATTAGTATATATGAAAAACAAACTTTTATCAAACTGCTTATTTTCTAATAGAAAATACTTTTTTCTTTTGTTTTTGATACACATCCTCCACTTTTTTATAAACAAATTTTTCTCTATCCAAAATAGTAAGAATAAACATCAAACATACAATGACTAAAATAATAATAACAATAAATAAAACAAAACTAAATTCTTCTCTTTGAGGAATCGTAGTATCCAAATAACTGTTAGTTAAATAAGTATTAAAATTTTCATCAGTAATAACAACCTCGTTCTCTGCTGGTACAAAATTCGTAATATTCTGAATTGCTAACTGCCTTAATTCATCATCAATAACAACAGGATAGCCATAAACAGTAATAGGTTCAGGCACTTCAGTTGTTCTCTCATAAGTATAATCTATGATTGCTTTATATTTATCATAATCCTCCGCATCAATTGCCACTAAATAAGTATGCCATAACCCAGTATCTTCTTCTTCAATGACAAAATGAATTTCTTTGTTAGATTGCTCATAATAAGCAAATTTCTCACTCATTTTAGAAATTGTAATATAACTGTAATCATCCACAGTCTCCACTTGACTCCAAGGTAAAATTTCTTCTTTTTCCTGATAAAGTTGATAAATGCAAACAATTAAAATAGTAATAACAATTAAATAAATAAGACAAACAAAACTTTTAAATATTAATCTTTTTTCATACCATTTCTGATGATTTATTGATTTCTTTTTTCTATTTAAATTATTCTTCATATATTTCCCTCTATTCTATAATAGCACAAATATCATATAAAAAAAAAGAAGAAAACAACTTTAATAACAAAAACTAAAAAAACCAAATTATATAAACATATAATCCGGTTTCTTATAACGAATCTCATAATCCTTATCTTTCATATATTTGTCAATAAGAACCACGTGTTCCTGCCTCAAACTTTCTGGGACATCAATGATACGTTGATTTCTAGACCCTCGAAAATAAAGATCATAACTCTTCTCTTCTAAAATAAATTTTCCATCAACCAATACATCAATTTGTTCTAATAATTTTCTTAATTTAGGATTTAATAACATTGCTTCATAAGTAAATCCTGTATAACACCATACATTTAAACCCATTTCATGAGCAGCTTTGCTAATTTCATAGCAGGCATCCGCTTGACACACAGGATCTCCTCCAGATAAAGTAATTCCATCCTGATTTTTAATCTGCTTTAAGTCAGAGATCACCTCATCAACATCAATCAAAGCCCCTCCATCAAAATCATGTGTTTCAGGATTATGACAACCGGGACAATGATGGGGACATCCCTGAGTCCAAAGGACCGTTCGGACTCCTTCACCATCAACAATAGAATCTGGCTGTAAGTAAGCAGCCAATCTTATTTTCATCCTACTTACCTTCTTTTGACATAATATCTTTAATTCCTGTATGTTTTACACGGTCTCTTTCTTCAGCACGCTTTCCATTATTAAATCTTTCCACATCACCTGCTAAATAACCTGTAACTCTTCTAATTCTTTCAAATTTTTGCCCTTCACCAATAATTTTTTCCATAATTAATCACTCCTCTTTTATTTCTATTTTCTATATATAAACTATTCACAACAACTATTATCAATAGATGTAATCCTTTCCATCGGAACCCCTTCAAACTCATGACGTCCACATTTAGGACATACATCGTTAATCACTCCAACATATCCACAAACAGGATCACGATCTACTGGGTGATTAACCGCAGCATAACCAAGCCCAGCTTCTTTCATTGCTCTGACAACACTCTCAAAAGCTTCAACATTAGCAGCAGTATCTCCATCTAATTCTACATAAGAAATATGACCTCCATTAGTAAGTTCATGATATGGAGCTTCTTTAGCTAACTTATCATGAATACTAATAGAATAATAAACCGGAACATGGAATGAGTTTGTATAATACTCTCTATCAGTAACCCCTTTAATTTTTCCATAAATTGCTCTATCAATAGAAGTAAATCTACCAGCTAACCCTTCTGCCGGAGTAGCAAGACAGGCAAAATTCAAATTATATTTTTCCGTATTTTGATCACAACGTTTTCTCATAAATTGAATAATTTCTAATCCTAATTTCTGACTTTCTTCACTTTCTCCATGATGTTTCCCCGTCAAAGCTTTTAAACATTCTGCAAGGCCGATAAATCCGGTGGATAAAGTTCCGTGTTTCCATACTTTACGTAGACGATCAGTTGGTTTAAGTTTTTCACCATTTGTCCATACCCCTTGTCCAAGTAAAAATGGAAAATTATAATTATGTTTACTACATTGAACATCAAATCTTTCAAGCAATTGATCTCGCACCATATCCATAATCTCACCAAGTTCTTGATAAAAGCCTTTCATATCCGCTTTATCTCTCTCTTTTAACGCAATACCATATTTGATTCCTAAACGAGGTAAATTAATTGTTGTCCAAGATAAATTACCACGACCCGTAACTACTTGATTATCAGGAGAAGTAACATCAGCGATAACTCTAGTACGACATCCCATATAAGCAATTTCTGTATTAATATCCCCCTCTTTATAATATTGTAAATTAAATGGAGCATCCACAAAAGCAAAGTTAGGGAAAAGTCTTTTAGCAGAAACTCTACAAGCTAATTTAAACATATCATAATTTGGATCCCC
>CALVKW010000141.1 GCA_944333345.1 uncultured Bacilli bacterium
GTTAGTTTTTTATGAGAATTATGTTTTTTATTATAGTTATAGTATTTGGAGATATTATAGGATTATATACAGTTTGGAAGAATGAGGTTTTAGGAGGAATGAAGAATGGTTCAAAAAAAAGATATTTTTCCTATTGGTATTGGTACTTGGAATATTGATTGTGAAAATATAGAAAAAGAAATATCATCCTTAGTGTATTCTTTTTCTCAGGGACAAAATTATTTATCTTTATATATGTTATATAATTCTGGTGAAGTTGTAAAAAAAGTAAAGAAGTTTATTGATGAAGTTGGTAGAGAAAATTTGTTTATTACTGTTAATTTGGAGCCTACTATTGTAGATATATCAGATGTAGAAACACAATTAAATGAATATTTACAAGTTTTAGGTCTTCGTTATGTTGATAGTTTGCAATTACATAGTCCTGTGTTTTCTAAAATTCCTTTAGTTGAAGTTTATTTGGAAATTCAAAGATTGGTTTCTGTTGGTAAAGTTAGATATATTGGTATTAGTAATGTTAATTTAGAACAGTTGACTGAAGTTCATGAGGTTGTTCCTGTCGATTTTTTCGAAGGCGTTTATAATTTAGAATGTAAGATATATGAAGATATTGGTGTATTAGAATATTGTAAGTTTCATAATATACAATTTGTTTGTTATCAGCCTTTAAGACGTGGCAGAACAGCTAATCGATATTATTCATTACTTTTGGAACTTTCTAAGAAGTATCAGAAAACTCAAAATCAGATTATTCTGAATTGGATATGGAAAGAAAAGCATCTTTTTTCTTTGGTTAAGAGTACTAATATAAATAGAATTCATGAGAATATTCATTCATTGGATTTTGATATGAGTAGAGAAGATTATGAGAAGATGAATCGGTTTCGAAGTAGTGAATTTGATAGTATTTCTATTGATTGGAAAGGGAATGGTGGAATTACTGTAGACCAGTTAGCTAATCAATTTGAATAAATGCAGGAGTTTTTATGAAAGAAAAAGAGTTTGATGACTTAATAGATGCTATGTCTAAGTGTAGAAGGTGTATGTCTTTAAGAAAGAAAAGTGGTAGAGATTGTTCATTAATTAATATATATTGTGATGTTGATTTTGGTAAAAGTATTCCTTCTGTTTGGACAGATTGGTACCGTAGATTAGATTCTTCTGTTATGGTTATAGGACAAGATTGGGGACCTTATGCTGATATAGAAAAGTTACATAATTCTTATTTGATTAATCCAACACTTGAGAATTGGGATTATTTAATCAATAGTGAAAAGAGTCTTACTAAAAAGATGTTAACTAAGTTTTTGGCAGAGTTTGCTAAGATATGTCACACTTCTGTTAATATGGATAATATATTTATTGCGAATGCGATTATGTGTTATTATGTCAAATTTTTCTACAAAAAAGTTTACTCTTTTTTACTGTAATTAACAACAATATTGCTTTTTATGATGTTTTATAGTATAATAATGCCACTTTATAGAAAAGCGGGGGGATATTGTGAGTACTTTTGACATCCTTAAGGAATTAGAAAAATTTGGAGTACAAGATGTATATCAATATTTGAATGTTAGTAGAGATGCAACTTCAGAAGAAATAGCACATGCCTGTAGATTAGCGATAAAAAAAATTGGAATAAATCAAAATCAAAAAACAGGGAGTAATGATTATGAAGTGCAAATTTTAGTGACGATTAGGAGGGCTTTATTAGATAGAGAGGTAAGAGCTGAAATCAATAGAAGGCTTGCCAGTCAAAAGCAGCAATCTACAATGGATTTTAAAGATAAATCTTTAAAGTCAAACAGATTAGTTTATAGCAAAATGGGTAATCTTAGTTATTGGGGAGTATCATTAACAGGAAAAAGTAATTTAGAGGCGGGTATTCCATGTCAAGATGCTAATTACATTAGAATTGTTAATGCAACTAATCATCCAACTATTATTGCTGCTATTGCGGATGGTATTGCTTCAAGTCATTTATCTCATTATGGGTCATCTATTGTAGTAAACGCGGTAATAGAATACTTAACTCAAAAATTTAATACATTAGATATGGCGAATATTTCAGATAAAGATATTGGCATTCATATTAGAGCAGCCATGCAATGTGCACTTGATGCTGTTAATGAAGAAGCAAAACTATCTAACCAGCTTCCTTATTCTTATTGTTCAACTTTAACAACAGCACTTTACGATGGAGAAAAATTGTACTTTGGACATGTGGGAGATGGTGGTATTATTACCTTAACCGATGGTGGACAGTTATCGTTACTTACGAAAAGAATGAAAGGAGAAGTTCCTCATTCTGTATTTCCGCTTCAAGCAGGAAGAGATTATTGGGAAGTAGGAAAGACTATAGTGCCTATTGATGGATTTATGATGGCAACTCATGGTATCATAGATTCTGTGGTTATGGGTAGAGATGATAATAATTATGAAATATATTATCCTTTTATGAAACCTGGACTTACTGATACATCCGATATTCTAGCAACAGGGCAGCTATATGTTGATGAAATGCGTACTCCTGCTTTTAGAAATCGTGTACCAGAGGATATAACAGTTGTTTTTGCTACCAATGATGATAAGATAAAAAGAAATCCCATTTTGAAGAAGAAGTAAAGACGCTTTAAAATTATTTGTTATGAAATTGATTAGAACAACAATGAATGCGTTTATTAATAAAATTTAAAAGTAGATAATATAAACTTTAGTTTTGGGAATTAAGAAAGAGTATAGTTTAAATTTTGGCGAAATAAAAGATTATCCGTTACTTACTGAATATGAAGTGCGAACAGTTTTATAATCAAAGATATCATATAAGTTATATGGTTATCTGCTAATCATCATAAGCAATGTTCAAATAGATTGACGAATTAATAAAAATGTTATTTTAAATTTTATTACAAAAATATCCAGCTTCTTAGAAGAGGATATTTTTTAATTTTATTTATTCCATTTATATTTGGGATTATATTCTTTTATAACTTTTGGATTAATTTCTTTATTTATATAGGTATCTATATTATGTATTAATAAGAACATATTTTTTGAAAATTTATTTAATTCTTTGATAGAAATTTCTGCTTGTAAAAAGTATTTTTTAAACATAATTTTTAGCTCTTGTTGAGTTAACAGTGATAGTTCTTTAAAAGAATAGACTTTATATTCGTTAATAGTATATATTTCTAATGTTTTTTCTAATATTTTAGAACGGATGCAAAGATATTTATTTCTATCCTTCGGATAATTCATTAGTTTTAATGAAAACATTGCGTGATATAGTTTTTCGTTATAATCATCAATATTTAATGTTTCATAATAGGGATTAAATCCCCAGTGAATATTGGCATCTATGATTTCGTGTTTATAGTTTATTCTTTTATTAGTAACTATCTCATATGGATAATCGATATTATTTGGAATGTATTTTGTACTTATTGTTCCTTGGGATAGATATGGATATTTTATAGAATCTTTACCATCATAAAATGATATTATATTTGTTACTCGAAATCCAGGGTCGAAAATAGTAAAATAAAGTTTGTTATCTTTTAACGATGGGTAAACTAGGAATACATGTGCTTCTTTTACAAATTCATTACCAGCTGGATTTGAAAAATCTGTTGCTTTACAACTTACAAAATAGGTTTTTAATCCAAGTTTACTTAATTCTTTTTTTA
>CALVKW010000142.1 GCA_944333345.1 uncultured Bacilli bacterium
AATTTACATAACATTAAATAATCTTCTTTGGTTCGAATTCTTTCTCCTATAATTTCTGTTGTTGTTGATTCTTCATGGATTCTGTGTCCCATGAGTTTTTTTGGTATAAAAATGAAATATCCCTGTTTCTTTGAAAGTTTTTCCCAGCAATACCAGTCAATATTACATTTTAAGTCGCAAGCAAATTTTCCTTTTGGAGTATTGCTTGTTACGAAAGTTACAGCTGGACAACAGATAGCATTTCCTAGTCTTAAAGCACACCTTTTTATAAATTTTCTATTACAAAGAAGCTTTAATCTCAATGGAAATAGTAATATTCTTTTTATTTTTAGATTGGTATTTGTCATCACTTTTTCATTATTTCTAATTTCATAATAATCTGTAAAAATAATGGTTGCCTTTGGATATTTCTTGTAGTATTTTATTACTTCTTCTGCGTAAGTTTTATCATAGATATCATCTTGATGTGCTATTGTTACTAGTTCTGAGTTTACGCAATTACTGGCAAAATCAAAGTCATAACCAATACCTTTTTTTCCTTTATTAACTTTTATTTCTAAGTTGTATTTTTTTGCTAGTTTTGTGATAAAATCATTAGGTGTTGATGTTGCGATTACAACATTCGTTTTTGTTGTTTGATTTATTACTGATTTAATACATTCTTCTAATAAACTAGATTCTTTATAGGCTAAAACAACAAAGGTATGTAATTCTTTAGACATTCTTATCACCTCTACAATATACACTAGCAAATAATTTCATTAAATGTAGTTTTTCTATCCAATGGAAAATGGAAATAATTAACTTAGTTTTTATTGTCTCACTTTTTATTTTTCTTGATGTAAATGGTAGACGTAATTTAATATTATTTTCTTTTAGCCAGTTATTTAGATTTTGATATTCTTGTAAAAATTCTTCTTTGGTGGCTTTTCTACCAGAATATAATAGATACCATACGACTTGTTTATAATAGAAATATTGTATAAATGGGTCTCCATTCTTTTTTTTATTTATTTTTTTTACTTCGTTTAACAACTCAATTAAACTTACTACCTTGTTTAATCCTTTATGAGTAGTGTTAGATACACTTTCGGTATTATAAAACCAGTTATATCCTATATAAGGGATTGATGAAATATTATCTGTTTTAGCATACAATGACATATTGAAATAAATATCTTCCCCTATACTAATTGGCTTATACTTGATTTTTTCTTTTTTTAAGAAATCACAATCATAGATTCTTGCCCAGGGAGTAATAATTCTGTATTTAGACCATAAATCATTTTGAGGTGTTACTTCGCAAAGTATTTTGTCTTTGGTAGTCCTTCTATATCCACCTAATACCATTTTATCTTTTCTTTCAACTATAGCCGATAGAAATTTATCTACATAATCTTTATCAATATAATCATCATTGTCTATGAACATGATATATTTTGTATTACATAATTCAATTCCTAAATTTCTTGTTGCGACAACTCCTTCATTTTCCTTAGATATTACTTTTATCTGTTTAGGATATTTTTTTTCATATTCTTTTATTACTTTTAAAGAGTTATCTTTACTACCATCATTGATTAATAATACTTGATAGTTTTTATTTGTTTGATTTAAGATACTGTCTATACATTTAGAAACTGTTTTTTCTGCATTATAAACTGGTATTATGATTGTTACTTTTTCCATCTTATCACTTCTTTTTTCCTTTATAATAAACTTTATTTAAAAACCAAATCAACATGTTTGTTATTCTTATTTTTTTACATAGAACTATTATATTTATTGAGATATTTACAAAGAATGGTTCATCTTTTTGGTAACAAAAAGAAATTTTCCAATTGTTTTCTTTATATTTATTATCTAAGAAGCTCATTACTTCTTTGTTATATGCTTGTAATTCTTTTTTATTTAATACTTTGGCTTTATCTATTAAATAAGCTGCTACGAACTTTAGATATAAGTAGTTTAATAACTTCTTGTTTTGTTCTTTGTAATTTTTATCTTGATCTATTGGTTTACTAACCAGTGTTAATATTTCAACAACATTATTTTCTGCTCTTACTTTATCATCATGCGTTAATGATGAAAAATTTTCTACATTATTGTAACCAGCATATTTTATTGTTTTAATTTTTTTTGTCTTTGAATATGTGGTCATAGAAAACACAACATCTTCTGCTGTCTTTAATTTATTAAAACTAATATTGTTGTTCTTTATTAATTCTGTTTTATATAATTTTGCCCAGATTACTAATTGGCGATATGGTGCCCAGGAAGTTTTTCCAATTAATCTTTCAAATAGTAATTTTCCATCTTCTGTTACTCTTTTGTAGCCACTTACAATAATATCACAATCATCTATATTATTCACTAAAGTTTCTATAAAATTATCATCTAGATAATCATCAGAGTCAACAAATGTCAAATAGTCTCCTGTTGCTAGAGCTATTCCTTTGTTTCTAGTCATTCCTACTCCTTGATTTTTGTGAGATTCACATTTTATTTTATCTGGATACTTTTTTTCCCAATCTTTTATCTTTTTTAGAGAGTTATCTTTGCTACCATCATTTGACAATATTATTTCTATATTTTGATATGTTTGATTTATTAAGCTTTGGATACATTTATCAATGAACTTTTCTGCATTGTATACTGGAACAATGATAGATACTTTTTTACTATTTTTCATACTTTACCTTTCTTAATTATCGATTAGTGTCCAATCATCTTGATAGATGTCGATTAATTCATCATCATTTTTATATAAATTATTTCCCCATCTTTTTGGAGCAATTACTATTTTTTTATCATTTCTTGATAAATACTGTGCCCAATAACTAAAAGTACTGTTTGAGATAATGTAGTGTTTACATGAATACATTAATCTTAACTTTTCCCAGACTGGATCTGTTCCTGATTCATACATTGTTCCTTTTGGAAAATTCATATTATTTTTACACCATTCTACATCATCTGAGAATACGAAAAACTTTGCTTTTGGTACTTTTTTTTGCATTAATTTAATAGCATTTTCAAAGTATTCTGGTGTACATACGTATAAGTTTTTTCTATTTTCTGGTACAGACACAAAATCTCCTCTTCTAATTGTTACACACACTGACTCTGTTTTTTCTATTTCTTTATATAACTCTTTGTTGTGCTCTAGTATTCCATATTTTGGAGTAAACTCTTCCATTAAAATATCTTTTATATCATCAAAGTATTTTGCTGATTCAAAGGTCCCGAAAAAGCAACAATTTTCGCAATTACAATCCTTAAAATCATAATAACCTAGTCTAAAACTATATAATCCTTTTTTATTCATTTTAGGTTGTAATTTTTTTTCTACTTCATACATTTTTTTTGCATAGTTTTTTGGATCTTTTTTTAAATAATAAAACTTTATCATATTTAGTTTTAGATTTGCCATTTTTTGTGGAAAACTTAATTTCATTTTACCTATTTTAAATGATTTTACATTAAAATTTCTTAATTCTTCACTATATCCTTCGTTTGCTCTTTGATAAACTTCACTAAAGTCTAATAAAATCTCATCGTTTTTACGATATTTTTCTTGAAAAGCACGAATTGTTGCATATTGAAACATTTGATTTCCTAGTCTTCCTATCATATGTTTACTTATCATTTTCTTTTTCCTCCAACTCTTTTATTTTACTTTTTA
>CALVKW010000143.1 GCA_944333345.1 uncultured Bacilli bacterium
CACTAGCTTTTAAAGCAGCCATACTAACACCTAAAATAGCATTAGCACCTAACTTAGACTTAGTTTCAGTACCATCTAATTCTATCATAGCGTAATCAAGAGCTTTTTGATCAGCTGCATCCATACCAATTACTTTATCACGGATAATAGTATTAACATTATTAACAGCGTTTAAAACACCTTTACCATTATAGCGACTTCCACCATCACGCATCTCTAATGCTTCTCTTTCACCAGTAGATGCTCCACTTGGTACAGCGGCACGTCCTCTAACACCATTTTCTAAAATAACGTCTACTTCAACAGTAGGATTACCACGAGAATCTAAAATTTCTCTAGCTTTTACGTCTTTAATTTTCACAAACATCATCCTTTCACAATAAATATTATAACACGATTTATTAACCATAACACTATTTTTAATATCAGTTCATAAAAATATTGTAAACAAATTATTATTTTTTATTTTTTAACTGTAACACATATTTTTTAAACTCAGAACCACGAATTTCACATTCCTTATACTGATCCCAAGAAGCAGAAGCGGGACTCAGTAAAATAACATCTCCAGGATTAGATTCCTGATAACATTTTTGAAAAGCATCCTTTAAAAATTCATAACTATAAGTAGGAATACCTAACCGATTTCCAAAATCAACCACTCTATTACGACACTCTCCAATACCAACGATACATTTAACATGTTCCATAAAAGGAGACAATTCATTAAAATCTTGTCCTCTCTCTAATCCTCCTAAAATTAAAATAGTAGGCTCATCAAAGGAAGACAAAGCAATCTGCGTGCACTTAATATTAGTTGCCTCTGTATCATTATAAAATTTACGTCCAAAAACAGTATCAACATATTCCAAACGATGTTCTACTCCACGAAAATCTCGTACAACCTCAACAATTATTTCATTAGAAATATCTAACTCCTTCGCAACCATAATAGAAGCCATAACATTTTCTACATTATGAATTCCCGCAATAAAAATATCATCTCTACTTAATACTTTCTCACCATAATAATAAATATCTTTCCCTTCTAAATAACAACCATTAATAGAATGTTTGCTAGAAAAATATTTAGTTGTAGATAAAATATCCTTAGTTTCTTCTAAAACATCTCCATTTTCAACATTTAGTATCGCAACATCTTCTGCAGTTTGCTTAGAAAATAACTTTGCTTTTACTTTTTTATATGCATCATAAGTACCAAAGAAATCAATATGAGCAGGGCTCAAATTTGTCATAACCGCAATAGAAGGATGAAAAGAAGATAAATTTTCAAGTTGCTGACAAGACACCTCCATAACAACAATATCACCGGATTTTAACTGATTTAAAATACCAGATAGAGGATAACCAATATTACCAGCTAAAAACACCTTATCACCAAACGCCTTTTTTACAATAGAATATGTTAAAGATGTAGTCGTAGTCTTTCCATTAGTACCAGTAATCGCAATTAACTTAACATCATCTGGAAATAATCGATAAGCCATCTCCACTTCATTAATTACTTCTATTCCAAGTTCATGAGCTTTTAAAACATATTTATGATGAATAGGAACACCAGGATTCTTTATCAAATAATCAAAAGAGGAATCCAACAAATCGTCCGGATGGGTTCCAAAAACAAATTGCACACCCAATTCTCTTAATTCCTTAATTTTATCTTGATCAAGTAATTCTTCTTTCTTATTATCATTTAATATTACTTCATTACCACGATTAATTAAAACTTTCGCAGCCTCATACCCACTTCTAGCAAATCCTAAAATTAAAACTTTTTGATTTTGAAACATAATATCACCAATATAATTATACTATAACGGTATAAATTTGACCACTTAAAATAAATGCTATATATTGAAAGATAACATAATACTATGATATAATAAACGAAGAATAGGAGATACGTCTATGAAAATAGTAACCATTAGCCCCGAACAATTTGATAAATATGCTAAAAGGCACAGATACCGCAATTATTATCAAACATCTGCCTATGGAAATACTATGATAAAATTTGGTTTTAACGTACACTATTTAGGTATTACAGACGACTCCAATACGCTAATTGGCGCTTCCTTAATTATTTATCGAGAAGTATTCATGAAACACAAGATTGCCTATGCTCCAAGAGGAATGTTATTTAACTACGAAAACCCAAATCAATTAAAAGAACTAGTAGAAAAACTAAAAAAAATATTAGGAAAACAAGGCTTTATGTTATTAAAAATAGACCCTTATATTCCTTCCACCATAAGAGATCATGAAGGAAATATCATGAACTTTAACAATCAAGTAAATTTAATTATGGCTAATTTAGAAAATGCAGGTTTCATTCATCAAGGAAAAACTTTATTTTTCGAAGGAGAAAAACCAAGATGGGAATCACTTGTTTTACTAAATCAAGATATCAGAACAATATTTAATAGTTTCGATAAAAGAACAAGACATAAAATTAGAAAAGCTGCAAACTCTGGAATTGAATGTTATAAAGAACCAAGTAATAATATAAATGTACTATATAACTTTATAAAAAGAAAATCTCCAAAACCAATAGAATTTTATAGAGAACTAATCAGTAACTATGGAGATAATGCCGAAGTATACTATGCAAGAATTAATACAGAAGTATATGTAATTAATAGTAGACGTGCCTATGAAAGAGAAATGGAAAAAAATGATGAAATTGCTGAAAAAATTCAAAATATGAATGTTTCTCCACAAATAAAAAACAGCTTATTAAATAAAAAAATGGAATCAGACAAATTACTAAATACATATAAAACCAATATGGTAGAGGCAACTAATTTATTAAAAGAACATCCAGAAGGAATTATTGTCGCAGGAGCAATTGTAATAAAATATGATAATTCTGCATTTCTATACATGGATGGATTTGATACCAAATACTCTAATCTAAATCCAAGTTATTTATTAAAATGGAGGCTTATTGATGATTACAATAAACAACATCTAAAATACTTAAATCTAAATGGTGTTGTCGGAGAATTTGAAAGAAAAAATAAATACAGTGGACTAAATGAAATGAAATTAGGATTTAATTCTATTATCACAGAATATATTGGAGAATTTGATGTTATATTAAATAACTTTACATACAATCTTTATAAAAGTTTCAATAAGAACAAATAAATTTAACAGGGGGGGAAACATGAAGAAAACAATTGTTGTACTTTGCGGTAGTATGAAAGTAAAACAAGATATAATAAAAATCAAAGAAGAACTAGAAAAAAAAAATTATGAAGTATTATTACCTATAGAATGTATGCAGGGATTACCTAAAGAAATCGCATCTCGTGCACATTTTGATAGAATTCAAGATAAAAAAACAGATATAGTTTTAATAGTAAATGCAACTAAAAACGGAATCAAAAACTATATTGGACCAAATTCATTTGCTGAAATTGCTTTTGCTTTTTATTTCAAGAAAGAAATATATGTCTTAAATGATTATTACGAACCATATTTAGATGAATTAGAAGGATGGAAAGTAAAAGAACTACACGGCAATTTAAATAACTTATAGCATTATAACAATGCTTTTTTTATGCAAAAAAAAGAACCCTAAGGTTCTTTTCTTTGTTATTCAACGATTTCAGTAACGTTACCAGCACCAACAGTACGTCCACCCTCACGAATAGAGAA
>CALVKW010000144.1 GCA_944333345.1 uncultured Bacilli bacterium
ACCTCATCTGCGATTTCTGCCGCTTGTTTCTTTCTTTCATTATTTACTGTAATACGAATAATTTCTGTATCTTCTACTGATGATGTTGTGATATTACTTGATAATTCATCTATGGTAGTTTTTAATTTTAAATTATCAATTACTTGTTGTAATACTTTTCTACTAGTAATGATTTCACTATAAGTACCAATTAAGTTCTGATTTAATAGTGAATCACTTTGACTATATTCTTTTTTACTCTCACCTACTAATACGATTGTTGTATTACTTTGGTACATTGGTACTCTTGTAATTATTGTATAAACATTACCAATGATTACAATTATTACAATCGCAAGAAGTATCCAAAGTATCTTTGCTTTAAAATAACTATACACTTCTTTTAAATTAATTTCTTCCATACAAACCCTCCCCAAACGTGTATAAATCGGGGTTATTATAACACTTTTCCCTTATTTCGTCAATTTATTTTGCCATATTTTGTCGAAAAAAGAAAAATAAGTGAAAATTTTTTCTAAACGCGCCCCTGATTTTGTAAAACGTTACATTTAACTGGGAAAAGTTGTCTAGTTGCATTTAATCGTGCAAATCGTTATAATAGCCCCTTGATAGTGCTTATTGTGTTTGAAATGAGTTTTTATATTATGCATCTTACTAAAGATGATAGATACACTATCAAAAACAATTGAAACAATAATATTTCTCTGAAACAACTGTTTTTACTAAGTTTTTCATTTTTGTTTCATAAAAGCAAATTCCTTATAAACAAAAAAATCTAGCAAACATTTCCGGTTTTTTTGAAAATGTTACTAGATATCGTAATAATAGAAAGAAAACATTATCTATGAATTTATCTATTTTTAAGTAGTGGTTGTGTTTTGTGACAGAGTTAGCTCTTTTACTTTATTTTGGCTATGTGGCAAATATCTATAATCTAATTTGTATGTTTGTACAATTTTTGCTTGATCTAGCTCTTTTTCTTCCGCTTGATTTCTATTTAGATTTTTTTTATCTAAATTTTTTAATAAAGTTAAGGCTTCTAATAATTTTTCTCCTCCATGTTCTCTATAATTAGATAGCGTTTGATACGCTTCTTCATCATGATAAGTTTTAAATAAGCAATATCCCATGTAGTAATCAAATATAGGATGGTTGGTAATGTATTTTCCATATAAGAAATAATCATAGGCTGTTTCATAAGCCCTATAATGTATATAATCTAGTCCTTCTGTCAAAGCTTTACTGTAAGCTATTTTTTGTTCTTGAGAGAGATTTTCTGCAAGTTCTTTTTCTCTAATACAATTTTTCAAATACCTTAGTTCTACATCATATAAAATTGGAGTTGACTCTTCTAGCTCTTTTAATAATTCTTTTGCAAGTTTATAATCAGTTTGCATAGTATGATGAATTAATACTAACTTTGTTTCTTCAGATAAGCCCTCCAGTTCTTGTGTTTTTTCGTTGAGTGTTTCTTCTTGCTGAGGGGTTAAGGGGGCTTCTTTTCTATCTATCTCAGATTGTGTTTGTAAGGCATCTGTTTTTCTTTCTAATACTTTTGCAAGTTCTAATATGGATTTTAAATCTGCTTGATATGGTTCTTTTTTTGCTATGTATATTAGGGTTTTTAGTTTATTTACCATTTCCTTATATTTTCTTGCATTAAAAAGATCTATTATTTTATGGAATCTTGGAAGATGTGATATTTTCTTTAAATAAAAGCCGAATAAGGCATATGTTTGAGGAATCGAATAGTCTGTTTGCAAATATAAATTAGGGGTGTTTTCTATATCAATTATTTGTTCTAACATTGTTAGTGGTAAAGAAACATCGATTGCTCCTAATAATTTTTTATATTTAAATAAATCTAAATAAGCATCTATATAGTTTCCCTCTACAACATTTATTTTATAGGAGTCATAATAGTCGCTAGGCATTCTCGCTGAATCTTCAAATAATTCATTTAGGTAAGTTTTTGCATAAGAAGTCCTATCCTTTTTTATTAGAAGTCCGGTCATTGCTCGAAGATAAAATTCTCGGTTATCCTCTTTTATAGTTTCCAGGGTAGATATTATCTCTTTTAATTCGTTATCACTGATTTTGGGCAATTTCATTAACCGTTCTACTTCTTTTTTCACTTCATTTATTGTCATAATTCATTCTCCATTCTGTATTTATCCTTTTGTATTCATTTTTCTATATCCTATAAATATGCGATTTTTTTGCTGTGCATCCTCTTTTTCTGGCATGAGTTATTCTTGCAAGTTCTAGTCTAAGCCCATTTTCTTTTCCTCTTTGTTTTACTAGCGGCTCGTCTAGACCTAATCGAGGCCGATGATATCTGAATGCGCTTTTTAGCATTTTTGCTTCATAATCGAGAGACCTTGGTCTGTATTGTTTTCTAGGAGTAGGTTTCACAGACAAATCGTATAAACTTGCGTCAAGTTCATTTGCAAAATCTTTATAGTCTGAAGAATCATCAAAATATAAAACTTTTTTTGATTGCGTAATATCTGCCAATTTTTTTATAGCATTATGTTCGAAAGAATTACTATTAGCACTTTCTATTTCACTATTATTTAAAACATCATATATGGTGTGATTGTTAAAGATTATGTAGTTAATAAATGATAAATCAGTAAACCTTTCTACTAAATCTTGTATCGTTTTATTGGTTATTAAGACTATACTATATTGGGACTTTTGCAATTTTTTTAAATGCGTTTTTAGTTCTACTGTATCCTTACTATTTTTAAAATTAATAACGTCTAAATTTATAACAATTACTGCTTTTGTATCCATTATAACACTTCCTCTTTTTTATAAGTATCTATTGCACTCTTTATTACATCATCCATGTCATAATATTTATATTCTGCTAATCTTCCACCAAAGATTACATTTTCTTCTTGTTTTGCTAAAGTTTGATATTGTATTTTTAATTTATTATTTTTTTCATCATTAATTACATAATATGCTTCTTTTTCAGGTGTCCAATCATCTGGATATTCATAGGTTACTACTGTTTTTTTACTTGGTGTAGATTCAAAGTGTTTGTGTTCAATTACTCTGGTGTAGTCTACTTCTCTTCCTGTGTAGTTTACAACAGCATTTCCTTGGAAATTATCGGTATCAAATACTTTGGTATCAAATTTTAGAGAGCGATATTCTAGTCTTCCTAATTTACAATCAAAATATTCATCTAGCATTCCTGTGTAAACTATCTTTTTAGCAATATTTTTATAATAATCTTTCTTTTCTAAGAAGTCTTCTTCTAATTTTACTTCAATACCTTCTAACATTTTTTCTACTAATTTTGTGTATCCACCGATTGGTATTCCTTGATATTTATCATTAAAATAATTGTTATCATAAATAAATCTCACGGGTAGTCTTTTAATAATAAACGCAGGTAAGTCAATGCATTCTCTATTCCATTGTTTTTCTGTATAACCTTTGACTAATTTTTCATAGATAGTTCTTCCTACTAGGGAGATGGCTTGTTCTTCTAAATTCCGTGGTTCCTGTGTAATTTCTTTTCTTTCTTCTTCAATATGTCTTTTGGCATCCTCTGGTGTTATTACATCGTCCCAGATTTTAGCAAAAGTATTCATATTAAATGGCATGTTATAGATTTCATTTTTGTACCTTGCTACTGGAGAGTT
>CALVKW010000145.1 GCA_944333345.1 uncultured Bacilli bacterium
GTTACAGCCATTATTACATCGTTTTTATGAGCCTTTTTCTGCTTATCATAAATATCTTTAGGTAAATAGGAAATTACTTTATCAGTATGTGGTCCAAAATGAGTATATATTTGACCATAATGTATACACGGATATCCTTCTTCTACATAATCTTTCTTTTGAAAATTACCACCACGTTGTATTGTAGCAAATTCTTTAAATTTAATTTTTTTATACCCTTTTCTGTTATCTCCACATAATCTTCCACGCCAAAACTCGTATTGACTCTGTCTCACCTCTAGCTCCGCCTCTAGCTCCGCCTCTAGTTCGCCAAATTTATCTAGTATTCTAACGATTTCTTCTTGCACTTCTAAAGGTGGTATAGGAATACGCAATTTACAGAATTCTTTTTGGTTTAAATTACTTCTGTCGCTAATTGTGACGCTTGCAATATCTCTTTTACATATATCAGAATTAAAATAGTAGCAGAGATAATATGGATTGATTAAATCAAAATTTTTTATCCTTGTTACTAATGTTGTAAATCCCATACTTCCAGCATATTCTTGAGTAATAACCGCTGATGTGCCAACATCACCAGTATGAACAGTTACTATATCATTCAATCGATGATACTTTCCTTTGTTTTTATCAGCAAAATCTTTGCTAATAAATTCTATTGATTTTAAAACAATTTTATTTTGCTTAATATCAGAATTATGTAATAAAATTACTCCTTCGTTTGTCTTATACTTTGTAACGCTTGTCGCAAGTCCTATAAAAGTATCAGCAATTTCATTTAAAACATAATATTGCACACCATTAGGACACTTTTCTTTTATTAACTCTTGTATTCTACTCATGATAATCAACCTCTAATTCTCTGATTATCTCTTCTAGTTCTTTTCTTAGTTGTTCTTGTCTAGGTACTATTTCCGCTAATCTTTTATTTACTTCTTTTATATCTATTTTTTTCTCATTTAAATTAGTCTTTAAATAAGAGTTTACAGAAATATTATAATCATTTTCTTTTACTTCTTCATAAGTCGCTAAATAAGATTTATTCTCTACTTCTTTTCTTTCTTTTAATAAGTTAATAATATTATTAATATTTTCATCTGACAATTTATTTTTATTCGTATTTCTAACAAATTCAGCTGAAGCATCTACAAATAAAATATTATTATCTGTTTTATTTTTCTTTAGAACTAAGATACAAGTAGCAATAGTGGTTCCAAAAAATAAATCTGGTGGTAATTGAATAACTGTATCTACAAAGTTATTATCAATCATATACTTTCTTATTTTTTGTTCCGCTCCACCTCTATATAGCACTCCAGGAAATTCAACTATTGCAGCTGTTCCTTTTGGAGAAAGCCATGATAACATATGCATTGTAAATGCTAAATCTGCTTTAGAGGAAGGTGCTAATACTCCTGCTGGTGAAAATCTTTCATCATTTATTAATAATGGATTTTCTTTTCCTGCCCAATGAATTGAATATGGTGGATTGGATACTATTGCATCAAATGGCTCATCATCCCAAAATTGTGGGTGGATTAATGTGTCTCCTCTAGCTATATGAAAGTTATTATAATTTATATTATGTAAAAACATATTAATTCTAGCCAAGTTATAAGTTGTTAAATTTATCTCTTGTCCAAAGAATCCTTGTTTAACATTTTCTTTTCCTAAAATTTTGGCGAATTTTAATAAAAGTCCTCCTGATCCACAAGCCGGGTCATATACTTTATTAACAGATGTTTTGTCCATAATAACAATTCTTGCTAGTAATTCTCCCACTTCTTGTGGGGTAAAAAATTCTCCACCTGATTTACCTGCAGATGATGCATACATTGTCATCAAATATTCATAAGCATCTCCAAATAAGTCTATATTATTGTCTTGGTAATCGCCTAATTGTAAATCACCAATTGCATTAAGCATTTTGACGAGTTTCTTGTTTCTTTCATCCACTGTATTTCCTAATTTATTATCAATTGTAAAATCATCAAATAATCCTTTTACATCATCTTCTGATGCAGTCCCTCTAGCAGATGTTTCAATATTTTTAAAAATATTGGATATTGTTACATTAAGATTTTCATCATTTTCTGCCTTTTTTCTTACATTACAAAACAATTCACTTGGTAATATAAAGAACCCTTTTTCTTCTAGTATTTGTTGCTTTCCCATTATTGATTCTTCATCTGTTATATTTCTATATTCAAAATTAGAAATACCTGCTTTTCTTTGGTTTCCATTAACATAATGTTCTATATTTTCTGAAATAAATCTATAGAATAATAATCCTAATACATACTGTTTGAAATCCCACCCATCTACAGATCCTCTTAATTCATTCGCTATTTTCCATATAGTTTTATGTAATTCTTCACGTTCTTGTTCTTTTTTATTACTCATTTTCCTACCTCTTCTACTAATTAAATAGTTCTTTCACAATTAAATCTTCAGAGTGTAAATTATTATTTTTACCTAATAATAAATTCTCATAAAATTTAATTAAATAACTTTTATCTTCTTTTATATTTAAATAATTATTAAAGTAATTACTTCTCACTAATGCATTTCTAAAATATACTGATTTATCTTTAAACAATAAATTATCTACGTTATATCCTAAACTAATTAAATATTTTTCTATAAATACTGCTGTTGTTCTAGTATTGCCTTCTCTAAAAGGATGTACTTGCCATATACTAGATGTAAAATCAGTAATATTTTTAATAACTTCTACAATAGACATATCTTTATAGTTTTTCTCTTTTTCTAGACTAATATCATATTCTAATGATTCTATTAATGTTTTTGAGTCTCCGTAGGCAACTGAATCGTTATTTAATATTTTTTCATGTTTAGAAAAATCTATTTTTCTAAACTCTCCAGCAAATTCATATACATCTTGAAATAAATATTTATGAATATATTTTAAATATTCTACTGATAGCTCGAAGTTGTCTTGTTCTAATAATTCAACAATTCTCATAGATACAAAGTCACATTCTAATTCATTATGATTAATGTCTTTTTGTTTTTCTTTTGTGATGTAATATTCTCTTAAACTTTGTTCTACCTCTTTAATTGTTAATTCACCTAAAATATTTTTTTCACTAATCTGTTCAAGATATTTAGATGGTTTTAAATTATCTACCTGTTGCAATCCTATCGCCATATCCCATTGTAATTGTTTTATATAACCTTTAGGTTTTGTTTCTTCTTGATAGGGATTCATACTAGAATCTAAATCTTTTTCACTCATAAAATCACACCTAACATTCTTACCTAATTATAACATGTATTATTGTGATTAGTAAATTAATTGAATAAGTAAAATATAAAAGAGTTTGTTTATTTTGCTTAATTCTCTCACATATGTTCAGTATTTATTTTATTATTAATAATAGTTAATGCATATATATCCAACTTATGGTACTTAAAACAATTTATATTAGATTTATAATTACCAAATATTTCCAATTTTCTTTTCCAAAAAACATTTTATCACTTTAGAGGAATCATGTTAATTTATTCTAATTACTTATTATCATTTATATATCTTTGTTAATATGTTAAAATAACCAGTATCAGGTGATTTTATGTTGAAAGATTTATGTTTTGAGATTATACAAACTTGTCCT
>CALVKW010000146.1 GCA_944333345.1 uncultured Bacilli bacterium
ACCAATGAACTGCCCACATCATATGCTAGTATATAAAAACAAGATGCATTCTTATAGAGACCTCCCAGTTCGCATTGGAGAGTTCGCAACTGACTTTAGATATGAAGCAAGTGGTGCCGTAAAAGGATTAGAAAGAGTTCGTTGCATGTGTCAAAACGATGCCCATCTATTTGTTAGACCAGACCAAATAGGAGACGAATTCAAACGTGTAGTAAGCTTAATTTTAGATGTTTATAAAGACTTCGGAATAAAAGATTACAAATTCAGATTGTCACTAAGAGATAAAAATGATAAAGAAAAATACTTTGATGATGATGAAATGTGGGATACAGCAGAAAACAAATTAAGAGAAGTATTAAATGAACTTGGTGTTGACTACTTTGAAGCAGAAGGAGAAGCTGCATTCTACGGACCAAAACTAGATGTAGAAGTAAAACCAGCCGTAGGTCCAGAAGTAACACTTTCTACTTGCCAATTAGACTTCTTATTACCAAGAAGATTTGAACTTACTTATGTAGATTCTAATGGAGAAAAACAAACACCTGTAGTAATTCATAGAGCGATATTCGGAACCTTTGACCGTTTCACTGCTTTCTTAATTGAAGAGACAAAAGGAGCGTTCCCTACATGGCTTGCTCCAACACAAGTAGAAGTAATACCTGTATCATCGGAATTCCAAGGAGACTATGCAAGAGATGTAACAGAAAAATTAAAAGAACAAGGTGTCCGTGCAGAACTAGATGATAGAAACGAAAAACTAGGATATCGTCTAAGAGAAGCACAAACAAAGAAAGTTCCATATACACTAATTCTTGGGGATAACGAAAAACAAGATAACACAATTAGTTATAGACTACATGGACAAAAAGAAACAACAACGGTATCTGAGGAAGAATTCATAAAATTAATAAAAGAAGAAATAGCAAATAAAACATTAAGAAAATAACAAGGGTATATTTCAAATAGCTCTTGTTATTTTCTAATTAAATAGATCTAATAAAATAAGAAAGTAGTTGAGAATATGAAAGAACAAATATCAGAAGAAAAATATAGAAAAGCTATAGAAAAATGGCAAGCACTACATCCTGAAAAAAGATATTTAGACGTTAAACAAAAAGAAACAATAGAATTAGAAGGAATTGGAATAATAAATCTAGGAAAGCTAATAAGCATTAGAAGAGGAATTTATAAGGCAATGCAACAGGGAGAAAAATACTGGAACTGCAAAGATTTAACAGAAGAGCAAATTATCTGGGACACAGAACATGGAATGATTTGGGATTATGAAGCCTGGCAAGAAAATAACTATCGCCGAGCAGTGGAAAAATGGCGAGCACTACATCCTGAAAAAAGATATTTAGACATTAAAAAAAAAGAAACAGTAGAATTAGAAGGAATCGGAGTAATAAATTTAGGAAGTCTAATAAGCATTAGAAGAGGAATCTATAAGGCAATGCAACAGGGAGAAAGGCACAAAAACTACAAAGATTTAACAGAAGGACAAATTGACTGGGACACAGAACATGGGATGATTTGGGATTATGAAGCCTGGCAAGAAAATAACTATCGCCGAGCAGTGGAAAAATGGCGAGCACTACATCCTGAAAAAAGATATTTAGACATTAAACAAAAAGAAACAGTAGAATTAGAAGGAATCGGAGTAATAAATTTAGGAAATCTAATAAGCATTAGAAGAAGAATTTATAAGGCAATGCAACAGGGAGAAAAATATCACACTTCTAAATATTTAACAGAAGACCAAATTGACTGGGATGGAAAGCATGGAATGATTTGGGATTATGAAGCCTGGCAAGAAAACAACTATCGTCGGGCAGTGGAAAAATGGCGAGCACTACATCCTGAAAAAAGATATTTAGACATTAAACAAAAAGAAACAGTAGAATTAGAAGGAATCGGAGTAATAAATTTGGGAAATCTAATAAGCATTAGAAGAAGAATTTATAAGGCAATGCAACAGGGAGAAAAATATCACACTTCTAAAGATTTAACAGAAGAGCAAATTGACTGGGATGAAAAGCATGGGATGATTTGGGATTATAAAAAGTATCAAGAAGAACACAAAACAACATTTAAGAAAAGTCAAAACACATTAGAAAAGTATACTGAAATTTTTAAAGGAGATAGGAAAAAAGCGGAAAGAGTAGTAAGTTGTCTAGAGTCTTTACGAAATCAAAGAAGAAGTAGAAAAAAAACAACTTATAATATAGATAACATATTAAAAGAATTTGATGTAGACCAAGAAAAATTACTAAACCAGCTAGCAAGAATAAGAGAAAAAGGGAAAGAAAACGAGCCTGTTTTAATGAAAGGTGACGAAACTCTAAGAAAGTTCTGCATTGATAATGGCTATAATTATGAAGTAATTTCGAGAGCAGTAAGGTTACATCAATTGTTACCATATTCTAATTTAGAAGAGACAATGAATAGAGTGATTATTGATTATAATCATCATGGACAACAGGAACCACCTACTTGGATATATGAAAAATATGGTACACTAGTAAAATCTATTCTAACTGATTTAAATCTAGATTCTTCCGCAATAATAAAAAACATGACAGAAAATGTAGTAACTCTAGAAGAAGCTATTAGACATGATGCTTTCTTAAGATGTAGAAAAGAAAGTACGAATGCCTGGTTAGAAGAACCATATAATTATTTAGTAGAAGAATTAGATAATACCAAAGGACAAGAACAGGTAGAAGAGGATATCCTAGTCATGGGAAAAATACTAATTAATGAATATCATCTAACCAGAGAAGAATTTTCTATCCTAGTAGAATCATTCGGAAGATATGCCAATGCTATCAGAGGATATCAAATGTATGATGTGGGATTAGAAAAAGATGAAGAGAAAAGACTGGAAAAAATAAAAGCATACCAAATGTCAGAAGAAGATATTGAAGAAAGCTTCCTTATTCCCTTAAAATTTGAAGGTAATGTTCTACTAGGAGAGCAAAGTGAACTATATCAAAGAAGAAACTTAATGAGGCAATATATCATAGACTGGAATGAATACACTGATACTGAGAAAATAAAAGCAATTAAAGCCCATCATTTTAGTCCATCCGAAGTAGAATATATGGAAAAAACAAGGGAACAGACGGATAAAGCAATATCACGTAGTAGAAGATAAGGAAAGAAAAGTGAATATGAAAAAAATAAATCTAACAGAAAACTTAAGTATAAAAAAATTAAATCCGCATAACCCTCTAGATACTGGATTAATAGAAGAATTAGAAAAAGATGAAACAATAAATGGAGAAAAAGGATATCTTTGGCCACTTAGCACAAATTTAAAAAATGTTAGTTATCTTTTACACGATAATCTACTGCAATCTTCTTGTGTAATCTATTGCAAGAACAACCCAATCGGCTTTTTAGAAATATCCCATATTTTTAAAACACAAAAATGGTGGACTGTAGATTTTTGTTATGCACTGCATAAAACAGCAAGAAAAAAAGGATATATGACAACAGTGTTAACAGAAGTAAGTAACCTTGTACTAGAAGAAAATCAAAAAGTGGATGCAATAACACTGATGATTGATCCTGGAAATAAAAATAGTAGAAAAACGGCCGAAGCTTC
>CALVKW010000147.1 GCA_944333345.1 uncultured Bacilli bacterium
ATACTACACCAACTTTATTCTTTTTTTCTATTATAACAAAAAACACATGATTTTAAAATTTCATGCGTTTATCCTGATTTTTTTATAAAACCCCTTTTCTTTTTATTAATCTTATGTTATAATCAATAAGAAATCGCAATTTGGACTGTTAGCTCAGTTGGTAGAGCAACTGACTCTTAATCAGTGGGTCTAGGGTTCGAATCCCTAACAGTCCACCATATAGAAATATAACCGGTGCAAAACCGGTTTTTTTATTTATTACTTATTTTTAGAAAAACTTTTATTTAAAGTACTCTCTGACACCACTACATTAGAATAATATCTAGTTAAAAGATTAGCTTGTTTTATTGTATACCCACGAGTGTATAATACTTCAAATAAACTTCCAGAAGTTGCCATATCATGTAATACAGAATTAGGCATAGTTGTATGATCTATAAAATGAAATACTGTATTTACATCCTCTAATGGTTGATTTGGAAAAATTTCATGAATTTCTCCTTTCCGTGATGGAGAAACCTCTTTCTCCTGTAAAATATATTTTTTATCTTCCATTTATTTTTTAGCTACATTCCCTAATTCTGAAACCAGATTTTGAGAAAACTTTAACTGTCTCTCCAAAGAAGCAATCTTTTTATGAAATGGAACATCAAAAAGTAAAGACAAAATCAATCCTCCACCTACTAGGATAGCAACTACAGAAGCAGTACCAAATCCAACCGGTAATAAAGAAGAAAAACCTGCAGAAGCAAATAATAAAGGTATTATAACAAAAGATGCCAAAACACTGATAATAGGTATCTTAATAAATTTAAGCTTAGACGCTCTCTCTCCTTGTAAATTCACAATATTTTTCTGAAGCTTAGAAGTATATGTATCACAATATTCGAAATAATTTTCTAATTGTAACTCCTCCTCAATATTCTCATGATTATCTCTTTTTGTCATTTCTCCTTCTTCATTAGAAACAACAACACTATCTCCATAATCAAAATAAGAACGATTCATAAAAACCCCCCAAACAAAATTTTCTATATTATAACACAAGCAAAAAAATCATCAACAAAAAACAAAATAAGAAAACAACTTTCTACTACAAAAATCATATTCCAACATTCTCTCTGGATGCCATTCTACACCAATTTGAAAAATATGATCACTATTTTCTATAACTTCAATTAATCCGTCCGAAGATTTCCCCACCACGCGAAAGAAATAACTATTTTTTACAGTTTGATAATGATAAGAATTTACATAAATAAAATTCTTTCCTAAAATTTGCTTTAACCTACTATCCTCTAACACTACCGAATGAACATAACCTTCTTTCTGATGATGCAAATCACTACCAATAGGAATCAAAGAATCCCTACTCTGCCAAAGAGCCATCGATTGCATTCCTTGACAAATACCTAATAGTTTCAAATGATGAGAAACAGCATAATCAATTAAAAAATAATCCCAATTTCCAACATTATATCCACCAGGTAATAAAATCCCTTCTACTTGTGCTAAAACAGATAATAACTTTTTCTTAGTATCGGTATCACGCACAAAAAGTACTTCTCCTCCATATTCAGTAATAGCTTTGATATACAAATTATTTTCTACCTCCGTATTTTCACTACGAAGTAATAATAAAAACTTTTTCATAAAGAAAAAAGAAGTTATTGTAACTTCCCTTTTGTACCCTTCAAACCTTTAATACCACCCTGAGCAACAAATCCTTGTAAAATATTGGTATCAAAGCTATGCGTTTTACTTTCACGTTTCTTATAATCTTTAATTGCAACATTAATCATATCATCAAGTAACTCCGTATAATGCTTTCCAGCTGGTTCCCATAAATAGAAAGCCAAACATCCAGGAATAGAATTAATTTCATTAACATAAACCTTATTTGTTTTCTCATTAACTAACATATCTACACGAGCTGCTCCACTACTACCCAAAACTTTAAATGCTTTAACTGCTAAATCTTTTACTTCTAGAGCAACTTTCTCATCTAAATCAGCAGGTATCTTACGGTCAGCAGAAGCCATTCCTTTAGAACCTTTCACAGGAGCAAATTTAGCACCCAATTTTCCTTTTACTTTTCCACTACCAATATATTTATCTTCATAAGTTAAGAATTTATGCTTAGAAAATACTTCCTCAATAGCACTAAGTTCTTGATGTTCATAATTACCTAAAACTGAAACATTAACTTCAGTTAAAGGAAAAATAACTTCTTCAACAACAATCTTACTATCATATTGCATTGCTTCTTCAATATTTTTAACTAATTCTTCACGATTATTAGAAATACCAATTCCTACACTACTACCAGTAGTAGCAGGTTTAACAATAACTGGATATTTAATCTTTTCAATCTTCTTAAGTACTTCTTCATCATTTTCTCTATATTCACTATCATAAAACCAAACATATTCTGGGATAGGAAGATGATTAGCTTTAAAGATATCTCTCATATAAGCTTTATCTTGTCCAACAACAGCAGCATATACATTAGGTCCAACATAAGGAATACCAACAGTTTGTAAATATCCTTGTAAAACACCATCTTCAACATTTGTACCATGAGTCATAGGGAAAGCAATATCAAGTTCGGTAACAACTTTTTTAAATAAGCCTTTACTCTGTAAAACAAATGCTCCATCCTTTTTACATAAAACAACATTAGTAGCATACTTTTTTATCAATCCTAAGTCTTGATAAACTTCTATATCACTTAACATAGATCCAGCATACCATTCGCCACTCTTAGTGATATAAATAGGAATAATATCATACTTTTCACGATCCATTTTATTCATCGCCTGTAAAGCAGTAATAATACTAACTTCATGTTCTACAGTTTTTCCACCAAAAATTACACCAACTTTAATCTTCATAAACCCATCTCCTATTCATTATATGTATCTGGTAAATCATTTTCAAATAATGCATAAACTTCTTTTTTCTTTGCCAACTCTCCAATAAAAGGATATGCATCACGAACATCATTAAATACAACTATTTTTTCTTTATCAAATCCTTTAGCAAGTAATCCTTCTTTAATTGGTTTTGTTCTATTTTCTCCAATTAACACAGCATAATCAGCAACCTCAGCAATTTGTTCACCAAAAATTTTATTATATTCATCTTCTTTTTCACCAAGTTCAATCATACCTGGAGTAACAACAACTTTAACACCTGGCATCATTCCTAATACCTTAACAGCATTAGCTGCACCAATTGGATTAGAATTATAGGCATCATCAATTTGATAGAAATTATTTAAACGTTTTAACTCTAAACGATGCTCTACTGGTTTAACACCTTTAACTGCTTGTTGTAAATCTTTAATAGAAATATCAAATTCATATCCAAAAGCAAGACCAGCTAAAATATTATAAACATTATGATCTCCTAATAATTTAGTTTCAAAATGATACTTTTTCTTATCATTAGGGAAAATAACATCAAACTCAGTTCCTTTACTAGAACATTTAATATTCGTGGCTCTAACATCGACATCAGGATTATCAATACCAATCCAAATAACTTTTACTTTATTTTTTAATTTGTAATTAACTTGTTTTGGATCATCA
>CALVKW010000148.1 GCA_944333345.1 uncultured Bacilli bacterium
TGTTGTTGGTACGATTCCGTCTATCTCTAATCCTGCTTTTTTGAATATATTATGCAATTGTCTTACATAGTCTTTTTGAGCTAATATTACCTGTGCACTAATTGTAAAACTAGAACTCAAATTTCCTACTGGATCGGCTACTACATCACCATTATCTATCTCCCCTATAATACCAGTAGATGGTGATGTTAACGTCTTAGCAGAATATATTTCTTTTGGAAAAACTATGGACAAAACTCCAGTAATGATTACGATAGCAATCATACAGTATATTAAAATTTTTTTAATCTTTTTGTTTTCCATCTTTTACTCCTTATTTTATTTATTCTTTATTGTTCGCACTAATTTTCTATATACTCTTCTTAAAATATTTGCTTTTTTTGGAGGTTGTGGTTTTGGCATAACAACACTCACATCTTTTTTTATTTTATTTAGAGCCTCTTTAGTTTCTTTTGTTCCCGTTATTTTTTCTTTATGATAACTCTTTTCTATTTTCTCAGTTGAGAATTTCTTTCCATTAAAGAAATTATTAAAATTATCTAAGAATTGATTATATCCAATTTCTAATGGATAATCTTTCATATATTTTTGCCCTGCTTTTGACATTTTTTCTTGTAATTTTTTATCTCTTAAAATCGTTAATATGGCATTTGCTACAGCTTCTGCTGTTGGTTCTGCTAGTAGACATCCATCGTTTGGAAAATCGTATAAATTATTTTCTCTATAAAGTTCTACCACTGGTAGACCTGCCGACATCATTTCAAAAGGAATTCTTGATGGATTTGATGCACTCATACATATTCCTACTTCACATTTATTATACAATTCATTACATTGTTCTATTGGAATAATTCCTAGTTGTGTACAATCTAAATTTTTAATTGTCGTTTGTTGAGAACCATATAAATATATTTTTAACGTTGGGTCTATTTCTTTTACAATCTGTAATGCTTTTAGAGCAAGACGGTCACAACGTCTAGGTTTTGCTGGCTGAAAAATCAAACATATGGCATGCTCTTTTTTTACATCTTTTAATTTTTTATATACAGTTAAATCTGCACAAAAATTAAAATAGGCTGCATTAAGATTAAATTCACTTCGCATTTTAGCACTTAACCATTTACCAATAGAAATAACATTTATATCATTTTTATAACTATTTTCTGCTTCAATATAATAATCTCCCATAGAAAAAAACCATGGTTCATAATCTTGTACAAAATATAGTTTTTTCTGACAATTCGTTTTCATTACTGATGGAACCGTATTAAAAGAAGTGGCAACTACTACATCATACTCTTTAGTTGTCTCCCAACCAGCAAACATATCTGCATCACAATTACCATAAAAACTATTTACTTGATTTTTTAGAGTAGTTGGAAGAATGGATGAATCTGCTTCTATATAAACATCACATTTATACCCTTCTTTTATTAAAGTATTGATATTTTGGAATATTGTTCTGTGTCCACCTGAACCTTTTAGTAATCCAGGCACAAGCCATGCAACTATCCCTTTTTTATTCTTGTTATTCTCATCTTCACAAAAACCCATCATTCTTCTCCTTTCAATTTGTTTTTCTAAAATTTCATTTGGTAAATGATATGTTTCCTTAGCATCGTTTTGTATTCTTAGCACTTCACTATACTCAATATTTCTTTTTACAGTTGTAGATACTGACTTGGAATGTTTTCTAAAGTAGTTTAATGATTCACAATTATAAGCAATATCTCCTTTTTTTAATACTTGTAAATAAATATACCAGTCTCCAGCAACTTTAAAATTTTTTGCTTCCTCAAAAATCTTGTTGTATTCTTTGTTATTTTTCCAAACCAAACTTGAAACATTCAAAATCGAATTATTATTACTTAGCGATGTCACTATTTCTTCTTTTCCTGTAGCAATATAAGATTTATTCCATTTCCCTGTATGGAAAATATCTGCCCAATCTCTGCAATCTTGCCCTATTATTTGATTATTTTCATCTATTTTTTTAGATTCTGCGTATGATAATACTAAATTTTTGTTTTCCGTAAATGGTTTTATTACTTTTTCTAAAAAGGTATTATCGCAACTATCGTCTGCTTCTGCAATCCAGAAGTAGTCTCCTGTAATGTTTTCTAAACCTTTTTGCCACTGAGAAAAGACAAATCCAGAATTTTTTTGATTTGGAATAAATTTTACTTTTACATCTTTAATACCTTTAATTTTTTCTTCAATAATTGCTTTACTATTATCCGTAGAACAATCATCTAGTATTACTAATTCATAAATTGGATAAGTTTGCAAGAGAACTGAATCAATTCTTTCTATGATGAAGTCTTGATAATTGTAATTAGGAATAATAACTGATACCTTTAAAGGGTTTTTTATATCTAGTTTTTTTGCCGATTGTTTGTATATATTTACTTTTTCCATCTTACTCACCACTTTACTTCTCTAGTTTATAGACTGCATGCTTACTATAATTAATATTGTAAAAAGCATTATTTGCCAATTCTTTACTCCACTTATTTACCATATATGTTGTTTCTTGCTTCGTTCTTTCTCTTTGTTCTTTAGTTAAATCAATTCCTCGAGATTTTGATTCGTAGTGATATAATTCGACAGTAGGTAAAAAGACATTATAGTAACCTTTGTCTAATAGCTTTAAATTAAAGTCCACGTCATTAAAGTTTACTTTTAACTCTTCTTCTAGACCTCCTACTTCCTCAAATTTCTTTTTTGATACCATAAGGCACGCAGCAGTTACTCCACCATAGTTAAAAGGAGCTTTTAGTCGACCAAAGTCACCACCATCATATCTACTAGCATATACATAGGCATGAGATGCTACTCCATTTATTCCCATAACAATTCCTCCATGTTGAATGGTATTATCTGGATATAATAACTTAGCACCCACTGCACCTATATGAGGGCGAGAAGCAAACATCACTAACTTTTCTAACCAATCTTTAGTGATTACTTCTGTATCATTATTTAATAATAATATATAGTCTCCCGTTGCATGTTTTACTGCTTCGTTATTAATATATGAGTAATTAAATTCACATTCTAATCTTAATACTTTAAAATTGTCATATTTCTTTTTATATTTTTCAAACAAAGAAAAAGTTTCTTTCTTTTCACTATTGTTGTCAACTACTATGACTTCATAATTTTTATATGTTGTTTTTTTATAGATAGATTTCAAACACGTTTCAAGAACGTCGGCATAATCCCTCGTTGGAATTATAATAGATATTTTAGGATTATTTTCTATTTCATAACTTACCACATAAGTTCCATCGTTGTTACTGCTGTCAACACTACCTTTAATTTTTCTACGTTTTAAAGCTGCTTCGATTGCTCTTTTGCCTGCATCAACTGCTTTTGGTTTTGCAGAAATTGTTTCTGATGTTGATCCAGGGATGATTCTCCAATGATAAAGTATTCTTGGAATATGAACTATTTTTTTTGCCTTTTCTGTTAATCGTAAGAATAAGTCATAGTCCTGAGCACCATCGTATTCGCTTCTCTCTCCTCCAACTTTATCTAACAAACTTTTCTTGAATACAGCTAAATGGCAAATGTA
>CALVKW010000149.1 GCA_944333345.1 uncultured Bacilli bacterium
ATGGTAAAACGTCTTAAAAAACGAGGAACCGATTCCAAAGAAAAAATATTAGAAAGATTTCATACAGCTTATAAAGAAATCAACGAAGTAACAAAATACAACTATGTAGTAGTAAATGATATCTTAGAAGATGCAATAAACAAAGTAGAAGCTATTATAAAAGCAGAAAAATGTCGTGTAGATAGAATTGAAGAAGTATTTGTAGATACCAAGGAAGAAGAAATCCACGAACTATTAATGGAAGACGATAAAGATTTTGAAAATGAAAATATGTCAGAAAAATTAGACTAAAAAATACATTCAAAATAGAATGTATTTTTTTATAGTTTAATTTCTTTAACCGGTGCATTTTTCTCTGGTGATTGTTCTTCAGTACGTTTTTCCTGAAACAAATTACCAATAATGCTTGGTACTTCTTTATGAATTTGCTGAAAATAAAGTTTTACATGAAAAATCCCAGTAAAATCTAACTCCTGTAATCCTTCCAAAGGAATATCTTCATTTTTTCCTTCTTTTAAACTAGAAGCTGTTTTTAAAAACAAATCAAAATAATAATCATTTTGATAGCCATTGTATCTTACAATATCAGCCATGCCTTCTAAAAAATCAGAAAAAGATTCTTCATTTTCTCCATATAATTTTACACCAGTTTTGACCCAGTTTGGAATCTTCTCCGCAATTCTCCTATTCCGATTATCAATTTGGTCTATAAATTTTGAAAAGTCAGGACCACTATCTCTTCCTTGTAAAGGATTTTGCTGTATAAAAGACATAAAATCACCTCACCAATTATTCTACACAGATAAAATTTAAAAAGCAAGAAAAACATGTTATAATAAAAATAATAGGAGGAGTTATGAAAGAAAGAATATTAAACTATGTAAAGGAAACAGATAATCTAATTGAAAGTAAAGAAAAAATAACCAAAGAAAGACTAGACTATCACTTAATACAAATCGAACAATTTCAACATGAAAGACTTATTCATTTAATTGTTACAACATTCGTAGGAATTATCGCAATATTATTTTTATTATTCGGTCTGTTAGAAGAAAATCTAGGTCTAGTAATCGCCTTCTTAGGCTTAATGTGTTTATTTATTCCTTATATCTTGCACTACTATTTATTAGAAAATAATGTTCAAAAAATGTATTATCAATATGATAAATTATTAAAAAAATAAATACTCATAAGAGTATTTTTTTCAAATTTTTATGAAAGCAAAAAAGATATCAAAAGATATCTTATTCACTAATTTCTTCAATTTTCATTAAGTTTGTAGGTCTAGATTCACCAGTATTAGGGAAACTACCAGTAGTAACAACAATGTCACCTTTAGATAAATCCATAAATTGTTTGGCTCTCTTAATACTTTCAGTTAAAACTTCATCTGTAGAATTACATACAGGCATAACAACTGGATATACACCCCAATTTAAAGCAAGACGACGACCATCTTTTTCAGATGGGCAAAGACCTAAAATAAGTGCATCAGGTTTTAGATTACTAATAGTTCTAGCCGTTTTACCACTGATAGTTGCAGCACAAATTAATTTTGCATTCAAACGATTAGCACTAGCAACAACACTTTCAGCAATAGCAGTTGGAACATCATCTGCGCTATCGATATCAGAAATATAGTCAAATGTTACATATTCTTCTGTTACTTCACAAATCTTAGCCATAGCAGCAACAGTTTCTACTGGATGTTTACCAATAGTAGTTTCACCACTTAGCATAACAGCATCAGTACCATCAAGTACAGCATTCGCAATATCACTAGTTTCAGCTCTCTTAGGACGAGCATTTTCCATCATCGTCTCTAACATTTCAGTTGCAACAACACAAATCTTGCCCATACGACGACAAGTCTTGATCATGTCCTTTTGAACAATTGGTAAACGTTCACTTGGAATTTCAGTACCAAGATCACCTCTAGCAACCATAACACCATCAGATACTTCAAGAATTTCTTCTAAGTTTTTAATTCCTAAATCACTTTCTATTTTACAAATAATTTGTAAATCTTCTCTTCCATATTGTTTTAAAATTTCTTTAATTTCTAAAACATCTTCTTTAGAAGAAACGAAAGAAATTGCTAAATATTCTCCACCATGTTTACAAGCATATTCTAAATCAGCACGATCTAAATCACTAACATAAGGAATATTTAATTTAATACCAGGAACACTCATACTCTTACGATTTCCAAGAGTTCCACCGCTAATAACTTTACAAGTAACTCCATCTTCTTCAACGCTAATAACTTCCAGTTTCATCTTAGCATTTTCAAGTAAGATAATATCACCAACACTTAAACTATCAAGAGCTTCTGGATGATTAACTGTAAATCTTTCTTCATTACCAAGAACATTCTCTTTAACAATACGAATAATCTTTCCAGGAATTAATTCAATAGAATCATGTTCTAACATTCCACTACGGAATTCTGGTCCTTTAGTATCCCATAAAATAGCAACATTCATTCCAGTACGTTTTCTAACTTCACGAACAGAAGCACATGCTTGTTCTCTTTCTTCAATTGTAGCATGAGTAAAATTGATTCTAGCAACATTCATTCCAGCTAGAACCATTTTCTCCATAACATCAGGTTGATTAGAAGAAGGCCCAATACTACAAATTATTTTCGTCTTTTTCATATTTCACTACTCCTTTTCAAACAGATACAATTATACACTAAAAGTAGCAATTTGTATAGAAGTTTTTCTCCATTTTATAAATAAATTTTACAAAAAAATAAAAAAAAGTCAAGGTTTTACTTTTGACAATGAGAACAATAGTAAGTACCTCGACCACCTATTTTAATTTTTAAAATAGAGTTACCACAAATAGGACATTCACCAACTCTCCCATGAACAGAAAGCTTATTTTGAAAAAGTCCATGCACTCCCTCACTAGAAGTAAAACTCTTAATTGTAGTACCACCCATCTGAATAGCTTCATTTAATACTTTCCTAGTATTAGAAATAATAGTAGTACATTCTTTTTTTGTTATTTTATATCCTTTTCGTAACGGTGAAATATGACTCAAAAACAAAATTTCATCATCATAAATATTACCAATACCAGTAATAATACTTTGATCAAGTAAAAGTGTTTTAATAGGTAATTTTTTAGAATGTATCTTCTGATATAAATAATTCTCATCTAACTGTGAATCATCATACTCATACCCTAATTCATTTAAAGGTTTTTGCGTATACGCTTCTTTTTTATCTAATAAATACATCTTACCAAACTTACGAACATCATGAAATCGAAAACTGATATTATCATCCAAAGTAAAGAAAACATGTTCATGTTTATTTTTTTCATCACCTACTTTGCGAAAGAAAAATTTCCCTTCCATTCGTAAATGAATAAGTAACAAATCATGACTAAGTTCAAATACTAACCATTTACCACGGGTAGTAATATCTAATATCTTCTGCCCTACAATTTCTTTTTTAAACTCATCTACTGTAGGAGAAGCAATAATATTATCCCAAAAGACTTGGCAATCAGTAATTGTTTTACCAAATACTTGTCTTTTCAACGTATTAGCAACTGTTA
>CALVKW010000150.1 GCA_944333345.1 uncultured Bacilli bacterium
AATGCAGTGATGCTGGTGTTGAGATTGCTATTGTTGTTGGTGGAGGTAACTTTTGGCGTGGTAAATTAAATACTTATATGGACCGTGCTACTAGTGACTATATCGGTATGCTTGCTACTACGATGAATGCCTTAGCCCTAGGAGATGCCTTTAAACAAATTGGTGCAGATGTCCGGGTACAAACAGGAATAGAAATGCGACAAGTTGCGGAGTTTTATATTAAAGACCGTGCTATTCGTCATTTAGAAAAAGGACGTATTACTATCTTTGGTTGTGGTACTGGAAGTCCTTTCTTTTCTACCGATACGGCAGCAGCATTAAGAGCAGCTGAAATCAAAGCGGACGCTCTTATTAAAGCAACCAATGTCTATGGTATTTACGATAAAGATCCTAAAAAGTTTGAGGATGCAGAGTTTATTCCTCACACCACTTATTTAGATGTTTTAAATAAAAAACTTAAAGTTATGGATTCTACAGCTATTAGTTTATGTATGGAAGAAGAAATTCCTATTTTTGTATTTAATATCCATGAACCTGGAAATTTATATCAACTTTTACTTGGAAAAGAGGTTGGTTCTGTAGTATCCTAATTAATTAAGAGGCGGTATTATGAAAAAAACACTTGATATTCATGACTATTATTTAGGTGTTATTGTTGCAACTCCAGAGTATTTAAATAACCCTAAGAAAAATCGTTATTTAAGAGATGTTAATTTTGACCCTTTTCTTGATACCGATTCTTTATCAGCTGTTACTTTTGGTACGATTACTTTACTAAAAAAAGAAGAAAAAGATGGTAATGTCCGTTATATAGATCAATATAATTCTAGATATAAAAATGAACTTTCTTATACTTTATATGAAGCAAATAAATTAGGAATTGTTTTAGCCCATGTGAAGCCATTTTGTGAACTTTATCATGATAGACCTAAATGGTATATGGAAGAGGATTTTATAAAAAGATGCGAAGCAGATGAAAATTTTTATTTTAATCACACTTATTATATTGCAGTAAAAGATACTGGCGATGAGGCACTTGTTATTTTAGATGAGGCGCCTTCTGAAAATGTTCAAATTGAATATTTTAGGGATTTATTAGGAGAAGATGAGTTTCATGATATTTGTCAAATATATGATAGTGTTGTTGCAAAAACTTTCAGTATGATGGAAGGAAAAGATGATTTACTTCGTCAATATCATCAACTTATTTCTAATTATGATTTAAGTTTAGGAAAATTTATCCAGATGGAATGGATGCGAAGACAATTTGTTGCTTCTTATTCTCAAAATGCAGAAAGTAAAAAAGAATATGTGAAACGGAGTGAAACAAATGAAAATTAAAGAATATTTTGATAAGAATGGATATATTGCACCAACACTTTGTGCTATTACCCTTGCACTGAATATTTATAATATTCATAAAACCGATGAAATGATTGAAGAAAGAGAGCAAATGATTAAAATGTTAACAGAACATGAATTTGATCCTTTTGAATAAACACTTCATGTTCCTGTTTATTTGACTGATGATCAAGTAATACAAATTGATGGTCATCTTGCCTATAAACCAGTTAGTGTTGTATATAGTAGCTATTTTGAGGATGGTCCTTGTATTTCATTTTCTAATACTGAGGAAGTAATCACAAATGGCGGAGAAAATTTTGGAGAAGTAGTTCAAGATAAAGATTTTTCTACAAACGAAGGAAAATTTTTACCATATCAACATATTTTGATAGTTTCTGAAGATAATCATGATGCTTGTGCTAATCCTCAAGAATATGATGGATATGAGTCAATAGGATTTGGGGATGTTTATGATGATATCTTTTATTATACCCTATATACCAATACAGAAACTGTAAAATGTACTAATTATACCGTAGAAGATGGTAAAACAAAATCATTAGAATTCGGAACACCAGTAGAAAAAGCCAATGTATTAAGAAAAGAACAGTAATTCACTGCTGTTTTTTTATTCATCAAATACAGTTTTATTTGATATGTTAGAGGAAAATATATATAATAAACCTTGTGGAGGTAATTATATGAAAAAAGATTTTTTAGCCGGAGCTACTCTAGTGGTATCATGGCTTGCATTAGGAATATCTATTTCTAATTATAATAAGATTAAGGATTTTACTGATTATCAAGAAACACAGAATCATTACTTTCTAGGTGATAATTATCGATTTTTTGATGAATTTGAACAAAATGTTTCTGATAAGTATCTTCATCTTCAGCATGATCAAATTACGGTAGTTGACGGACATGTTGGTTATCAACCAGTTAGTATTCATAATGATGGTATAGGAACTTATTTGGGATTTTCAAACAATGAAGAAGTTTTAGCAACTTACGATGACTTTGGAGTACTAATTCGTCCGGAGGAAAATACAGCTAATGAAGGTGAGTTTTTGCCATATCAGCATATTTTAATAGTTCCTACAGGAAGTCCTTCTATAACAGATGATGAAATTCCTAGCCATGACGGATATGAAATGGTATTTGCATTTGATGAAGATCAAACTTATCTATTATATGTCAATACCGAACTAGTTAAATGCGAAGAATACTGGGTAGATGAAGGAAAAACAATGTCAAAAGAATTTGGAACACCAATTTCTAAAAATAAGTTATTAGAAAAGAACAGTAATTAACTACTGTTCTTTTACTTTACGGAAGTTTTCATCTATGATTGAGTATAGGTAGCACTCTACTTCTTTTTTTGTTTTCTTTTTTAAAAATTCACGATAACCATTTAATTGTTTATCATAAGCATCATCTTCAATATTTTTTAATTTATAGTCGATTATAATCATTTTATTTTCGTTTTCAATTACTAAGTCCATGATTCCATGTGTATTTTCTTTTTTATCAATAAATTCATATTCTGGGTAGAAGGAGCCATCTATATTTTCTGTTACTAAAGGGCTCATTAAGAAAACTTTTATTTTTTCTTGTACTTTTTCTGATAATCCTTCTAAATTAGGATGCTTAAAATCTAGTTGTTCTAATACTTGGTGTACTTTAGTACCAAACTCCATCTTCTCTTTTTCTTCTTTGGTTGATAGATTAAGAATATCTTTGGAGTATCTCGTATGTTCTACTGGTTTTTTTTCTATTTCTAACTCCTCTATTTCTAGATTATCCATAGATAGTTTTAATTCATTTTCATTCATATTATTTTTTGATAATAAATATTCCTTGGATGGAGTTACTGTTACTTCCTTTTCATATGGTAAAAGAGAGGTATAAATACTTTTGATGATTGATAAAAATGAATTATATTTACTACGGATTGCGCTACTTACTAGTCCACTACTTTCCATTTGTTCTTCTATTTTTTCTGTTACCATAATCATTTTTTCTTTGGCTCTAGTTAACGCTACATAAAATAGTCTGATTTTTTCTGATACTTCTTCTTGTTTTGTTTTTTCTTTTACTAGCGTCTTTAGAATAGTATCTTTATAAAATTCGGTTACCATTGGTAAGATGATTCCATAAGTATTGTCAAATAAAATTCGCTCTTTTAAGTCTCTTTTATTATTTTTTGTT
>CALVKW010000151.1 GCA_944333345.1 uncultured Bacilli bacterium
TTACTTTCAGATAAAGCAATTAAAAGACATGAGGCATATTGAAATGTAGTTAATTTTCTATCATACTCTTTCTCTACAAATGTAGATAACTGTCTGTATTTCTGAATTGCACAATAAATCGGAAAATGATGAATTAATCGAAGAGAAACAAAATTTTCTTGTAGTCCATACAATATTAAATCAACTAATTCGTCATCTGTTAAACTAGCATCTTTCCTCATATAAAACTCTTCATCATCGTTATTGTAGCATAAGATAAAACTTAATCAATAATTGCCAAGTTTTACCAATTAGTATTTAATTACCAAAATTTACCAGTTATATTTCTGGAATTCAAAAAAAAGAGAACTTTATTATGTTCTCAACAATTTACATATGATGCATAATTAATAAGATTTTCGACTTCTAACTTTCAGGGCGATGAGCGTCATCTTTTAAAATAATTAGATAAAAATCGATTCCTTGTGTTATATGTTAGCTCTGATTTTGGGAGATTGCAAGTATATTTTTATTTTAATCATAATATATTTTGATAAATTAAAAGTTTGCTCATAAAAATATCATCCAAAATTATAATTCTCACTTTTGTTATTTTCGCCAAATAATATAATTCTTGTCTCAGTTGATCATGAAATTTTGCTGGACATATTGCACCTATAACATCAACCCTTTTATCCCTACTCATTGTCAATATTTGCTGAATCATTTCTCTACTAGCATGATCAGATAAATTTAAAACACCTGACTTAGGTCTGCTTTTCGCAATTCCAACAAAATTATATTCTTTTTTTCCTTCATATGTAATTTTAAAATTAACATCTCCGAATTCTTGACCTTGATGTGGACTTGGTCTATAATTACCAAAGCCTATAAATAATTTCATTATACATAAATTTGTATTATTAGTGCATATAGAGCACTCTTCATTACTGCACTTCCTACATTTTTCTTTAATCTTATTATATTTGTCTAGTTGGTCTTTAATGTTTATAATATTGATTTCCTGGATTTTTTTAAATTCCTCAATTTTTGTATAATCAAGAATCTCTCCTGATGAATATTTATGAATATTTAAATGATTACCTTCTAAAACAAAACTGCCTTCTAGCCTTATTCCAAAGTTAGTCAAAAGATAACCATTGATTTCATCTATAAATTCTCGATTTGGAAGTAGTCGTATTATATCAACTAAATTTTTACCATATATATTATGACCTTCATCACACAAAAAAGTCGTAATATTTTCTTCACATTCCATGCAACAAATACTATCTTTTATTAATTTTAAATTACTTCTATTACATTTTGGACAAAATAATTGTGTTTCTTCTTTGCAAATATCGCAGAAACCAAATAAAGTGGTATAAAACTTACTCTTTAATTTGGTTTTAATAACAATAACATCTTTTTGCATTAAGAAAGATGTTTCTCCTGTATTTATATACAAAAATATATTGTAACAAATATTCTCAATGATGCTTTTCTCGTCACTACTATAATTCGTATTTGATAATATATTTCTTGATTGAAAAATATCTTTCTCTTTACAATTATTAATGTCATTAAGATAATTTATAATCCTATTTATGCTATTTATACTCCAGTTTCTAAATTGTGTGGCGTTTACATTTTTTGTTAAATAAATTTTACCTGATTTACAATTTATTCCTAGTGTGCTTTTAGTACTATCATCTAATTGTTCATCCAAAAAAGTATTTGACATATCGTAACTGCTTACACCGTCTTGATATATCTTTTTTTTAGTTAATTCATCATCCGCAATTATTATTTTAGTAACTTCTTCGTCAGTTGCATCTGGCTTTATAAAAGTACCTTTTTTAATTTTTCCATTAAACACTTCATTAATTAACTTTTTGGTAATTTTTATGTTATATAAAGATACATTTAAAATATTAGAAAATAAGTTTAAAAGCTTATTTTGAATATCATTTGGACAATTTTTTATTGCTAAAAAATTGTTTTTTAAATTTACCCACACAAAGCAATCTTTTAATTCATATATATAATCGGGTTCATCCGAATCATTAATATATGTGTACTTACTTAAATATGTAAAAGAAAACTCAAATGTATTATCTCTTATCTCCATTATATTTTTTAAAGTAAGAGATTTGAATTTAGAATCTTCAAAATAGTGAAGTCCAGCTAATTTATTTTCTATTTTTTTATTTATTTCATCGCTATTTATTTCACTTAACCCACTATTTAAAAAAGTAAAAATAGTAAATCCTGGTTTTAGACCATACCTATATTGTTCATATGTTTCATCAATATCATTTGAACTAATAATATTGCTCTTATCAATTATTTTTATTAACTGACTTCTATTTAATTTTTTTAATGTTTCATAGCATTTTTTTGAGTCTAAATTGAATTCCTGTTTTATAATTTCTATTAATTGTTCTTCATTAATTTTGTTAACTATTAGGCTTCGTATACCGTCAAGTCTAATTAATTCTAATTTTGTTTTATCACTTTTAATCATACTACACTACCACACCTTCATTGCATTAACAAAAAAACGCAGTACAAAACTATTAAGCCTGTACTAGCGCTTTCTTAACTATATAATAACATATTTCATAAATTATTGTTAGTTATACTAAAAAACTTATCAAAGAATTCTAATAATTTATCAATCACTTTGTTTTTCTTTTCTTGTCTATCATTTGTTGGTGTAAACATATTCATTGGTGGAAGTATCTCAGATACTTCTGTTCCATTTGTTTCTACCTTTCCTTGTTCAAATGATTTTTTTATGAACCTATAAGTTTCTTCTCTATTTAGATTTTCTTCCTTTATAATTTTATCGAGTTCCTCTTTTTTCTTACTATTCATAAAAGTTTCAAAATCCTTATATACATCAGAATTTTGATTTAGCGATTCAATGAATGACATAATTAAATCTTTTTTATTTCTTAAATCAGGACTTGCCATGATTGTCTTTTGAATAGTTACTAATATTTCTTTATCTTCCATATTAGTATCATGATATTTTTTAACTAATCCCAAAATGTAATCAATATTTACATCTATAGATTTAATTAATTCCATTTCAAATACAACATCTTCAGTAACATCCGTTTTTTCTCTTTTTGCCTTATTTCTAAAATCATTATATATTTCAATATAAAGGCTTTGATAATCTTGTTTATCTCTTTCTGATAACAACTGTTCATCTTTAAATTCATCAAACGATGATAATATATTGGTAACTTTTAGTATTGCACCATATAATTTAATAAATTCTTTTTGTGCTTGCTCGCCTTGCATTAATTCTCCAGGTGCAAATTTAGATGTTAGCTTTTCTACTAATTCTTTATATCCTTCAAATCTTTTACCATTTTCTTCTTCATATCCATAATAATAATCTTTATATGGTTTTAATAAGACTACACCATGTGCATTTTCATCACCAAATTTAGCAAGTGCTTCGTTTAATCTGTCTTCAAGATTTCTAAATGATACAATATTACCATAAGTTTTTACACTATTTAA
>CALVKW010000152.1 GCA_944333345.1 uncultured Bacilli bacterium
CTCAGATAGTACGGTTCAGCGGTTAAATTCAAAATAAAATTTTCTTCTATATAATTTTTAGTGACCGGACAGCCGTATGAGGTTCCGTCAGTGTCAAATTTTTTGTCAAAAATTCTTGGATGGGCAGTTAATATTATATTTTTATTTTGGGGATTGAAAAATCTAAGCCCTCCTGTATGATCATCATGTCCATGTGATAATACTATATCGGTTATTTGGTTTAAATTTATATCAAGAGTTTTGGCGTTTTTGATGAATACATCACTATATCCTGTATCAAATAATATTTTTTTATTTTCAGTTTCGATAAATAGTGATAATGCAGGTTCTGCCAGTAAATACTTATCTATTCGAGTATTGTTTTCTACTAATATTGTTATTTTCATAAGTTTATTATAGCAAAATTATTCAAATTCTTCTTATGTATTTTTATTCAGGTAAATACTTTTTGATGTATTCTGTCAAATTGTATTTCTTTTTCATTGAATCATAAGTCATTCTACGAATTTTGCCTGTTATAGGGTAATTAATAAAGGCTCTATCGTGTAGTCCTCCAATTGTCCATAAAATTCCTGTGTATCCATTTGAAGATGGTGAATCATAAGCATATTTGTCGTTTAAGTATATTGCAGTATTTAGTGCATTTGAGGGTGAATTTGTCCATTCCAAAATCTTTTTAGCCCAATACATTCTCAAGTAAGCGTGAATTGAACCCTCTTTTCTTAGTTGATTTTGTGCAGCGTTCCATAGTTTGTCGTGTGTTTTTGCTTCTTCAAATTCTTTTAGTGAATATGTATATGTGCGCAAATCAAATTTGTGATTATTTAAAGAAGTTTTTGCCCAGAGTGGAACTCCTGAAAAATTTTTAAAATTTTCAGCATATAAACAAAAGTTGTCAGAAAGTTCTTTTCGTATGACAAGTTCTTCTAAAAAAGATTCTTTATTTTCCTGTGCGGTATTAGATTTTATAATCTCAAGTGCTACTCTTTGACTTGATATAAAACCTAAATTCAAATATTTTGATAAACCCGATATTATATTTTTACTTGGATCGTTTTTTAATTCGGCATAGTATGGCAATTTATTTTTTATAAAATCATCCAAAACATAATCGGCTTCAACTTTTTCTATTGTTTCATTATTAAATTCAGTAAGGAAAGGATAGATATTATGATAAATCTTTCTTCTTAAAGTTGCGGCATTGTATTCTTGTTTTTGGGAAACGTATTTTGCAGGGATTATGTTATGTCCGTCAATTTCGTAAATTGGGCAATTTATATTTTTTAGATAATTTCTTTTTAAAATCGGGTTAAAGTCAATAATTAGAGTTGCAGGATTGATATTTTTTACTATTGTAGAAGGATTTTTATTTGTTGTTTTAAAATCAATATTTAATTTGTCGAAGATCTTTTGGACTTGTTGAACTTGTCTATCGATAAAGTTTTGTTTAGGAGGATATTTATAATTGGTTTGGGGGTGAATAATTTTTAGTGGTAAATTAAAAGCTTTACTGTTTTCGATCGCAAATTGCAGTGCAAAATTATCTTTGGCTCTAATTTCTCTTTCGCAAAGATATAATATACAACCCGTTTTTTTAGGTTTATTTTTCAATATGAATATTCTTGCAGGGTTAACAGTATTCTCAATTTCGAATTTGTGGGGAATATAGTTTAATAATGTGTTTTTTATAATTTTTTGCATTTGAAAATTATAAAAGGTATTACTAAAAAATAAAATTCGCCGATATTATGAATTGTGGCTTATGTAAATGTATGAAAAATTAAAAATGTCAGGATTGACCTGACACTTTTTATGGTTTTGCGATTGAGTGAGTGATGTATTCTTCTTGCTTGCTTTGAATATACCATGCTCCTAAAATATCCATATCAATTCCATCAATATTACAAGGTTTATTTAATACGTGTTTATAATTATTTTTGTTATCAACATAGCCTCCTCCGGAAATAGAAATAATAGGGTAGACATTATCTTCATCATAAAATTTTACTCGAGCTGCAAAATAGTTATCTGTTATTTCATAGTTATCAATTGATTCATGAGCATTTGTGGTATTTGTTATGCAGGTATAACTTTTTACTTTGCCATCAGGATAATAATTAATGTCAGAAAGTTCTATATATTCCTGATTGCCGTTATCTGCAACCTTTGATGATTTGCGAGTTAAAGAGCTTGGTTGGCCGTTTTTACTTTTTGAATAATCAAATACAATTGTTTGTTCAAATTCTCCATATTTTGTTTTTAATGTTGAGATTTTTCCTGATGGGGTATAAGTCAGTTTTTTGTACCCTTCTTCATTTAATAATCTTGCTTCTATAAGTCTATTTTTATTATCATATTTGTATTCCTCATCAGGTGTATCAAGACTGCGTGATGTAACTTTTGTAATATTCCCTTTTGTATCAAAAATAATATTATCAAATTTTACTCCATCACTATAATATTGTGCTGAAACTAATTTGTTATTTTTATATGAATATAAGTAATAATCATTAGGGCTATCTACAAATGAGCGTTTCTTTAATGTTCCATCTGAATTATATTCATCTTTAATTTTTTCACCGTTTTTCTCGTAGATTTTGGGTTTTGTTTGAACTTTTGTATTTTTTTGATAATTATTACTTGCTTCTTTTAACTGAGAAATCTCTGCAATTTGAAATTTCAAAGTTGCACTTTGTGTTGCTTTACCGTTTGTCACATAGGCTTGAACATATTTTTCTGCACTGGACATCTTAGGTTTTTCAATTTTATATCCGTTAGGCAAAAATTCTGACATATCTTTTGTAAATCCGCCTTGTTTAAATTTTTGTTGTGCTAATTCAATGTCTTTTTTGCTCAATATAATACCTTGACCTTCTTTTGAATTATTTGCAACAGCTTCAAAGGCTTTCATTTGGTAATTTGTCATTTTAATTGAGTTTGTAGTTTTCCAGGTATTTGTATTTTTATCAAATACATTTAATTTTCCGTCGTTGTCAACAAGATATTTCCCTCCGTTATTTTCAAATAAACAACCCTTTTCCACTTTAATTTCTCTTGTTGATGCTCCAATTTGTACTTTGACATTTTTAAAATCATTTTGAACTTCATTAATGCTCATAATTTCCTCCTTTGTAGATCTTCAACTCGTGTCAAATTTCCCCTATAGATAAATAAAGTATTTTTGCAGAAAATTATTTACACGCAAGCATGATGAAATTTTGTTCTATATGTCAGAATATCAGGATTTTAGAGGTTTTTTATAACCTTTACAAAAGTTAATGGTTAATGTAAAGTATGAATTTAATTTCCCTGTTTCTTGAGCACAATGCTTCATTTTAACATAATGATTTTTTAATTTTTGGAATAATTTCTAATACAATTCATTTATAATTTATAAAATAAAAGAGACGATAATTTAATTATCGTCTCTTTTATGGTGGAGAATAGGAGACTCGAACTCCTAACCCCCTGCGTGCAAAGCAGGTGCTCTACCAATTGAGCTAATCCCCCACAA
>CALVKW010000153.1 GCA_944333345.1 uncultured Bacilli bacterium
TTTAAGCACTCAGAAATGTTATTCACTATTCGCTTTTATTCGTTTTCACCAACCACGAACTCTCTACAAAAAGTTGAAAATAGTTACTTCTTTTCTTCAACATTTTAAAAATAATAATCTAATACTACTACTATTTTACATTACTGTCAAGACTTTATTCAAAATTATAACTATTAGAAATATTATCTTTATCTTTATCTATAATATGATACGCTATCTTCCACGCTAAAATTCTCTCAACTGCCCGATTAATTCTTTTGATAGGTACCTCTTTATTTTGAACAGCAGTCATAAGTTCCTGATAAGCTTCTACAAAATCAGTAACAATCATCACATCATTTCCAGCATTAACCGCAAGACAAGTAACACAAGAATTTTCACGATACTCATCAATTGCTCCCATAGCTAAATCATCAGTAATAACAATACCAGAAAAATCCAAATCATTACGTAAAATAGATATTACTTTACGACTTAAAGAACTAGGATAAACATCATCTACAGACTGCATAATATTATGAGAAACCAAAATCATAGGAACTTTTTTTCTAATTCCTTCTTCAAACGGTAAAAAATCAGATTCTAAAAAACTATCATAACTACGACTATCAATGGCACTACCTGTATGAGTATCTGCATTATTACCATATCCAGGAAAATGTTTTAGACAAGAAGAAATACCCACATCATTAGCATAACTAACCATATTTCCTATATAAGTAGCAGTCTCTTTTGCATCTTTTCCAAAAGATCTAGAATAAATAAAATCATCAGGATTAACAGAAACATCCGCAACAGGCGCTAAATTAACATTAAGACCAAGACTAAGTAATAATTCTGCTTTTTCTTTTTCTGTTTGTTCTAAAGCCTCATATCCACCATCAGCAAAAATATCTTGAGGAGAAGAAAATGGAGTATATCGAAATGCAGGATAGCGACTAACTCTAGTAACAATCCCCCCTTCTTCATCAACAGCCAAAGCTAAGGGAATCATACTATGTTCTTGTAAATTATCTAATTCCAAAATCATATCCTCTTTGGTATGATCTGAAAAATCTTTAGCAAATAATACATAACCACCTGGATAATAGGTAGATACTTCATCATTAACACTGCTAACATCATATCTAACAAAGAATAATTGTCCAATCTTCTCTTCTAAACTCATATCAGCCATAATAGTACGAGCATCATCGTAATAACGACAAAATAGTTCATCACATTCTTCTTCCACAACAACAGAATTACTAGTAAAAGGATGTTGATAAACAAAATAACAAACACCTAAAACAAAAAGAAATATAACAAGAAAAATTATTTTTTTCATATTCCAATCACCTAAGACTTCATCAACTTTTTAAACTCATTAGGTATTGGCGTTTCAAATAATATTTCCTTCTTTATTACAGGATAATAAAGCTTCAATCTATTAGCATGCAAATACATACGGCTAACCTTATTTTTATCACCATATTTCTTATCACCCACAATAGGCATCTTCTTACTAGCAAACGCTACACGTATCTGATTTCGTCTACCAGTCTCAATCGTAACTTTTAACATAGAATATTTCTCATTAGATTTTAAAACAGAATAATTAGTAATAGCCTTTTTACCATCTTCATGACGAGAAACATATACTAAATTAGTTTTTGTTTCTTTCAAATATTGCACAATCTGACCAGACTCTTCCTTAGGATGTCCAGAAACAATTGCTGTATATTCACGTAAAGATACATACTCATTCCAATTTTCTTGTAACTGATTCTTAGTCTTCTCATCTTTAGCGAATAAAACAATACCACTTGTATCTTTATCAAGACGATGAACAATAAAAATACGACCACGTGGATTCTTAGACAATACATAATCTCTTACAATATGATATAAAGTACGTTCCCTCTCTTTTTCCGTTGCAATTGTAAGAAGTCCACTCGGTTTATTAACAACAAGTAAATGATCATCTTCAAAAATAATAGAAAAAGGAAAATTTTTCAAATGTTTACTATTCGTATCAATGGTAATCTTTTGACCAGCAACCAAAGGATAATTATACTGTGTAATTCTATCTTCATTGACATAAACAGCCCCATGAACCAAAAATTGCTTTACACGTTTTTTAGGCATGTCTAACCGTTCATATAAAAATTCTAATAATTCACCATTTTTATTAACAACTAACTTCATAAGTAATCACCAACTTAATTATAATATAAGGAAAAGAAAAAGACTAGTAAAAACTAGCCTTCAAACCAAAAATCATTAAATGTATATTTAAATACACGATATACCATATATTTATTTAATTTAGCAGTAAATCTTCGAATTAATTTATGATCCTTATCATACTCTGTAAATACACCAGCAGTACCAGAATCAACAACAACATTACCATTATCCATTGGTTGTACACTTGAAACAATACCAGAATATGTAACATCAAAACTATCTACTAATTCAAATGTTTTTTCATTTTCATCAACTTTATAAACATAATAATATGATTTATCGCCTTTAAAGGAATTATGATTATCAATACCTACAGTAGAATAGTCAAAATCAGGTTGAGAAGCAGACTTACCATAGTTATTATCAAAGAATGTTATATAATAAACTCCATCTTCGTCAGATTCTTCATAATTTAGACTATGTTGCCCAGCATGAATTTTAAAGTCACCTTGTTGTTCATACACATAATCACTAAATTCTGTATCTTTCCAAAATTGATCATTAGAAAGAATATAAACAAGTTCAGGATTATCTTCTATATTATTAACTCTTATGATAGAACTAGTTTCACGACTACTTAATAATACGTCACCATCTAACCAAACAATAGAGTTAATATGTAACCAGTCAAGACCATCTTCACCCTCATCACGACTTCCAGTAGTATCTAAAGTACAAGTATCTACATAAGATTTAAACATATCTTCAAAATCAATTACTTCTGTAACTGCTTTAGTATCTAAATCTATTTTAATAATACAATCCTCTTCAGTATCTTTCTTTGTATTATTAGCTAAAACAATTAAGTTTCCATCATTATCAAATGTATAATCGTGATGTAATTGATAATGACCTGTACGATAAATTTCAGTAACTTGTCCTAATGGATTAACTTCTGCAATTCTAGTTTGAGAAACAGAATAATACATCTTATCATCTTTAAATAAAATACGATGTGCACGATATCCAATAATTTCTGTTTCCATTCTTAATATTCCATCATTATCATAAAGTGCTAAATAATCTTGATCATCTGAATCATTACCAAGCATAGAGTAAAGACCATTGGCAAGTTCTTGCTTACTATCTCCATCTTCAACAGTTAATTTCTTTTGAGCATTAACATTAATATCAGTTAAATCAACAGTAATTTCTTTACTATCAATTTCTTCTCCATCTTCATTCTCCAATACTAAAGACACTTCATTAACTTCACCAGTAATAAGACCAATCATCTGATAAGCGTGATTAGTTGT
>CALVKW010000154.1 GCA_944333345.1 uncultured Bacilli bacterium
ACAACTGCGTTCGTATCGCTCAGGGAAACAATTAAAAAGGAGCTAATGCTCCCAATAAAAATACCCTGGATGCGATTATCTTGGATTTCCTCCACGCTCGAATAGTTTTCGCTTTTGAACCTACGGTTCAACTTCGCTCAATATTCTCGCTATCCGGACTAACTCGTTTCACTCGTATCGTCCGTACGGAAATCCGCTCGAACGCGGAAGGCGGTCTCATCACTATCTCAAAAAAAATAAGACGGGATAACAGAAGTTATCCCGTCTTATTTACCCTGGATGCGATTCGAACGCATGACCTACCGCTTAGAAGAAGCTGAAAGCCCTATTCTCAGCACTTTTTAGCTTTTATTAAAATTTATCAGATTTTGTTTCTATTGCTTGCACCGCATGAATTTTAAGCCGATTTTATTCTCACAATTTATCACTACTAATCAGACTTTATCAGAAAATTTGCAACCCGTTTGCAACTTCCTCCTTTATATCTGTCCTCGACCAGCCACTTTTAAGGGGTGGGGAGGGGACAAAAACATAAACAGCCACCCTCATTCCGAGCCACAAAAAAATTCCGTTAATTTTTGGGAAAATATAAATTGCAAACTTTTGCAACAAGAGAGCTTACAGGTGATTCTTACTCGATATAATTTTGTAAGAATAAGGGGATTTGTTATGGAAAGAAAAATAATAAGAAATAGAATTAAGTGTAAACATTGCGGTGATATAATAGAATCAATAAGCACACACGATTTTAAATTTTGCTCTTGCGGTAAGGTCGCAATAGACGGCGGTAAATGTTACTTAAAACGTACTGGCAACCCAAACGATTGGGAAGAATTAAGTGAATTTGAATAAAATAAGTTTTGACGTTACAATCGTTACCTATTTGCCTTAATCGCTAAAATTTATTAATATTTTATTGAGGGAGTGTTTAAATTATAATTTTTACGTTATAATTTAATTATAAGAGGTTTTATGACAGAATTTGGAAATATTATATATAAATGCTTAAGAGAATTGAATTGTAATTTTTCAGAGTTCTTAAATTCAAAGCATGAAAGAATAAAATTACAAAAATATTCATATATAATAGAAAAAGTATTTGGTTTGGGTATAGGAAGATACAGTTTATATCTGAATGGCCCTTATAACTCTGTATTAGCTGATGAATTGTATAACATTGCACATAATGAAAGTCCTTATAGAGATTTAATGGAAGAAGCTCCTTTAACTGATGAAACTAAAGAAGTTTTAGAAAACATAAGAAATTTATTTCATGTTGATAATATTGATGAAGTTGATTTATTAGAATTATATACAACCTATAATTATTTAAAGAAATATTATCCCTCATATGATAATAATGAAATATTTGAAAAATTAAAAAAAGAGAAAGGTTATTTATTTGATAAATATAAGCAAATTTCATTACGTTCAATTCTAGATAATATTGATGAAAATATCGATAGCTTAATACCTGATTAATTTCCTAAATATCTAGAAAAATCATATAATCTAAAAATGTATAAAAGTTTTACTTCTTTTCCGTCATAAAACAGATTAAGAAATTGATTTTGTTGAATACTTGATACTGTTATTAATTTACATGTTATATTATTTGTTGTTATATTAATATCTTCATTTTTCAAAAATTTTGCATCTAAATCTTTTCTACTTGGCTTTTTGCAGGAATTATTATATTGTTTGCTTTCTCCCATTGATTCTTCTGAAGAAACTTTTATAATTTCTTTTTCTATTGGAAAAGGTACTATGTATTCATCATCCTGAAAAGCTTTTTTAAATGTTTGTATCATTTCTTTCATATCTTTTTGTAAATTAATAGATGGCTGATATTGTATATCTGATGAAATTCCTTTTCTTTTTAAAATATTATAAAAATCACTTTGGCTTAATAATTTAGGAAATTGTCTATTTATCAGCATCTTAGATAACTTTACGATAATAGAAGCATATTTATTTGGTTTTGATACAATTTTTTCTATTTCGGTCCAAAAGAATGCATCATTGAAAAAGAAAAACTCCTCAGGTTTTTCAATTAATTCTTCAATATTTTCCATAGAATTAAATTTCTTAATTTTATTATTTATCAAAAGGTATGAATATATTCTACGAGCTATAAAATTTACTATATAAGATTTTTCGTAGTACAAAATATTTGAGTACCAATAGTATTTTGACAGTAAGAACTGTTCAATAGAAGAAAGAGCCTTAGCTGAGTAACAAGGTACTTCTCTTTCGATATGATCAAAGGTCCTTTTACATACAAATAAGTTGTTGATAATATAATCTAAATCTATGTTAACATTAATTCCCGTATTTTGCGTATCACGTATCATGTAGTCCATTTGATCAGCATCAAAATTGGATTTAATAATTTTTGCTAGAATAAAATATTCTTTTTTATCATTTGTGCCATTTATTATTTTGCAAATTACATCTATATCGTCATCATTTATTTTAAATTTATTTTTTAAAATATTTGAAAAGTGTTTACTTTTTATAACCTTTTCTGCTAAATTCTCATGATGATATTTCTTATCTTCGATTTCCTTCATTTTCTCAGAATAATATAATATTCGGTTTATATTAGATGCATTTATGTCAGATTTAAAATCTTTAGCTATTTGTGTCTTATCAGTTAAAGCATTTGTATTTGCTTGTTTATGTAATAGAGGATTAATTTTTTCATTATATTCTTTTTCTATAAATAATGAAGATTCCTTATAAGAAGCCTCTATTGTATGTGATAGAGGGTAGTGACCGATGTCGTGTAGCAATGCTGCCAATCTAAGAATTTTATGGTACTTATCTTTGTTTTTGTCTTCTGTAAGAAGTTCATAATTGATTTTTTTTAAACGCTGAATCATTTTTTCTGCGATATGTAAAACTCCTAAAGAATGAGAGAATCTTGTATGTACTGCACCTGGAAAAACAAAATATGCAAGACCTAATTGTCTGATGTGATTTAGTCTTTGAAAATATGGAGTAGAGAGTAATTCTTTTTCTTCTTTTGTCAAATATATGAATCCATATACATTGTCATAAATTTTTTCTGTAAAATTTGATTCATAACCCATACAGTAGTCTCCTATGAAACTAACGCGATTTCTCGTTCGTCAGTTTTGATATTAGAAATTGCTAGTATTCTTGAACCCATTCTCTCAATGAGTGGCACTACAAGAGCATTGCCCATAACAAAGTATCTAAATTTTTCAGGCATTCCTGTATCAGTCCAACCGTCTTTGAATCCGTTAAGTCTTTCGCATTCTGTTGGAGTTAATAATCTTAAATGTTGTGATAATTTATCAATAATAACATGTGTACTTCTATTCAAAGAAGATTCGCTTGTAAGCATTGTTCTACTTGGCAAATCCATTCTGTCAGG
>CALVKW010000155.1 GCA_944333345.1 uncultured Bacilli bacterium
TGCTTCTTTTTCTATTTTAAAATCAATATATGGATACTTACGAGATGATGGAACAATTTCATCTAGTTGAATCTTATCAAGTAATTTCTTACGAGAAGTGGCTTGTTTTGATTTAGAAGCATTCGCACTAAATCTAGCAATAAATGCTTGTAATTCTTTTATTTTTTCTTCTTTCTTCTTATTAGACTCTTTCATTTGTTTTTGTAAGAGTTCACTTGATTCATACCAGAAGTCATAGTTACCAACATATAATTTAATCTTTCCATAATCAATATCCGCAATATGAGTACACACTTTATTTAAAAAGTGACGGTCATGAGATACAATAATTACCGTATTATTAAAATTAATTAAGAACTCTTCTAACCACTTAATTGCCTCAATATCTAAACTGTTCGTAGGTTCATCCAAAAGTAAAATATCTGGTTCTCCAAACAAAGCTTGAGCAAGTAATACTTTTACTCTCAACTTAACTGGAATATCCTTCATCTTCATAGAATGATATTCTATATCAACACCTAAACTATTTAATAATGTTGCTGCATCACTTTCAGCATTCCAGCCATCAAGTTCCATAAATTCTGCTTCTAAATTAGCCAGTTTCATACCATCTTCTTCACTAAACTCTGTTTGCATATACATTTTATTTTTCTCTGCCATAATGCTATATAATTTTTCATTTCCCATCATAACAACATCCAAAACAGTATCATCTTCATATTGATAATGATCTTGTCTTAAAAATGAAATTCTCTCTCCCTTAGAAACAACAACTTCCCCAGTAGTAGTTTCAATCTCACCAGATAAAACTTTTAAAAATGTACTCTTTCCAGATCCATTCGCACCAATAAGACCATAACAATTTCCACTAGTAAATTTAATATTAACATCTTCGAATAAAACTCTCTTTCCAAATTTCAAACTAACATTATTTACTTGTATCATTTTATCACCTCAAAACTTCTTAAATTTTACTATAAATATGAAAAAAAGACAAGGCATCATAAAATTTTTCTTTTTACATATGTCCCGAAACTATCTTCTCTAATATCAGAACTAATATAATTTATTAATTGTCCAGAGGACTCTTCCATAATATCTTTAAATTGTTTCAACTTATCATAATCATATAATCCATATCCAATAACTTCATTAGCATATTTACTAATTACTCGATGATACAAAAATTTTTCAACACTTTTTATATTTTCTAAAACAACCTCTTCATCAGAAAGACTAAAATCCATATGATATTTTCCAGGATCAACAAAATATAATCCATGATTAAAAGAATAATTCCTAAATCGTTCATCTCTAGGCATTAAATCATAAATAATAATATTTTTTTGTCCTAATACTTTACAATCACCAGAAAGTAGATGAAAATCCTGAAGAATTAAACTTGTTGGAAGCCACATATAATGAATTAATCCCAGATTTTTAATATAGCAGGTTGTATATCCCTTAAACTTACCAAAATACGTATACAAAGTATCCCTAGGCAACAAAATGCGATTTGTTGAAATACTTTCTAAAAATTGAGTTTCTTCTAATGATAAGCGAGTACAGTAAGAAGACCTATGATAATATTTATAAGCATAATTTTCTTTTTTATAAACTTTACCCTCCGTACCTTTACCAATATAATCCCAAGGAAATAATACTTTAGGTCCCATCTTACTTATTACTAACTTCATAAAATCACATCTTTCTAACGGAAAGAAAAAAGATAGAATTCTATCTTTTATAATTCTGAAAATTCTTGTAAATATTGATAAACACTCTCAATCTGATATATTTCTTCCTTCTTTTTACCTATACCTTTCAATAATTCAGAAGTATTAATCACATTCTTTTTAGTTTTCTTCTTCTCCTGTATTTTTTCAAATTTTTTTTCAACGATTTCGATACTTTCAACATCACTAAGTATTTTTTTTGTCTCTATCTGCATAATTCCTTGCTTTTTAGGAATATGGTCAAATTGATAACGAAAATAATCTAACCTTCTAAAAAAACTAGGCCTTTTATAATTTTCATAAATCATAAGAGAATAAATCAATAATCTCATATCACCCTTAGATTGAATATACTTACCATACTTTTGTCTCATCTTAACATATTGTGAAACAATATATTGTTTTTTATTTCCTAAATCCATTCCTTTTTGAACAATTTCTTTAGTAATAGATAAATCCTCTTTTTTTCTGAAAAAATGATAAAAGAATAAAATAATAAATACCCAAAGTAGAAACTTCAATTGTTCTGAATCCAAAAACACCATATTCACTTGCCTAATAATTAACTGATTTAATAAATAAGCAACAATAACATTAATTAAATATAAAGGTAATATCTTCTCCTCTTTCGCAAAGAAATCTTTATCTAATAAATAAGTAGTATAAAGCATTCGAATTAAAAATTCAAAAACAACAATAATAAAGATATTATCACAAAATAAAGTAAAATGGAAATAGCTAGCAACCCCTGCTAAAAAAACCAAAAATATATTAGTAAATAAAACATACTCCACTTTTGTTAAATGATATTTTCTTACAATAAAATTAAGAAACAAAAATAATAAAAATGCAAAAAATACATAGCTAATAAATACTAAAAATTCCAATATAATTCCCCCTAAAATTTATGCTTATTATACTATGAAAAGAAAAAAAAGACAAATACTAATTTGCCTTTCTTTTAAAAATTAATGAAAAAATAAATCTAACCAATGGTCCTGCATAAAAAAGTTGTAAACATAAAGCCATTGGAAAGCTCAATACCATAGACTGTAGCCAAGTTACAATAAATTGATTAAATACTGGCCTAGAAATAAAAATAGTTGCAATAAAACTCATAATTGGACACATAAATGATACAATCACAATAGAAATAGCATAAGCCACAATAATAGATGGCTGCTCTTTAGGATTTATTGCTTTAAATACTAATTTATGAGCAATTTTCCCAATCAAGAAAAATTCTAACACTCCTGCAATTATATACATAAGTGGAAATTCTTTCAATGCTTCTAAAAATATCCAATTATCTAATCCTCCATTATGAATTGCAATATTATAGCAAACCATTACATAAACCATGAAAGCCGCCATAATAACAGTATAAATAAAATCTTGAAATTTTGTCTTTGGCATAAAATACACTCCTTTCCATAATAAAAACAGCACATAATCTGTGTTGTTCGTTAATCATTCAAAAGAATGTACGTTTCCAATAAATACCGATTATCTCTTGTTTTCGTTCTAAATTATAACAAAAAAAAATCTATATTTCAAGACTCATTTTTATACTTATCCAATTCTTTTAATCTCTTCTTTATCATAAATACTAAATCCATAGAAGCATTA
>CALVKW010000156.1 GCA_944333345.1 uncultured Bacilli bacterium
TTTGGCATTTTAATTTCATATTGATATGACAATATATTTAAGCCTAAGGATTCAAAAAATTTAGAAGCTTCTGGTGTAAAGTTATAAACATTTACTTCTATTCTATCGCACTTTTCTTTTTCTGCTTTTTTCCATAATTCTTGAAATAGTCTTGTCCCTATTTTTTCTCTTCTTCTATCTTCTCTTACAAAAAATTTATTAATTCTCATATAGGTTTGTGCTCTTAATCTTGGTTGAGCAGTAAGATAGATTACCTCTCCTTCAATAAATCCTAGTAGTTCATTATTTTGTTCATATATTAATAATGTATTTAATCTATGAGGATTACAAAATTTATTAAATTCATCTCTAGTATAGGGAACATTGGTATCAAAAATATCTCTTCTTTCTCGTTTATATAATTTTTCTAATTTACTTCCCATATGAGTGAATTGTGAATATTCTTTTTCTTTGGGAGGACGTATTATCCATTCTTTACTCTCTTCTTTTTTACTCCATAGCATAAATGGTATTTCTTCTTCTATACTTTCTCCTGTAATGATTAACACGGTATCTTTTAATTCTTTTGTTAATGTTTCTATTTCTTGTTCTATTTTAGTGATATCTTCATCTTCTTTTAATTCAATATAAGTATATATATATTTCTTTTCTTCTAATGTTGATTGTCTAATTATTTGATTCATTAATTCTTTTCTATTTTCATAATTTCCAAGTCCCGTTGGTAAAAAGGAATATCCTTTTATTTCTTCTCTGTCATTTAATTTTGTTACGATTTCTTCTTGATATTCCTTAATATTTATTCCTTCATTTAGGATATTTTCTTTTAAATACTTATTGAAAAAGTTCGTTTTGTCTTTATTTTCTAATTTTTTAGAAGTTAGTCCTTTTATTACTATCATTATTACCGTATTATATTCTTCTTTTAATTCTTGATATAGATTTTTATAATATTCATTTTTTGAAATATATAATTTTTCTTCTATCATTTTTATAATATTTTCTATGTTACCTATCACTTTATCATCACCTTATTATCATTATAGCAAAAAAAAGAAAAACACGAAATATTTCGTGTTTAACCTTTGGTAATTGATTCTATTAATTTTATTTTTAGTGGATCATTATCCGTTTCTTTATTTAGAAGATATTCTTTAGAATCTTTTTTTGCTTGTAATAGTATTTTATAATCAGATCTGATATTCGCTATTTTAAATTCCATGTCTCCACTTTGTTTTGTTCCAAATAGATCTCCATGTCCACGTAATTTAAAATCTTCTTCACTGATTTTAAATCCATCATCTACTTGTTCCATAATTTTTAATCTTTCTGCATCACTATCACTTACTAAAATACATTGTGATTTAGAACTTCCTCTTCCAACACGTCCACGTAATTGGTGTAATGTTGATAGCCCAAAACGGTCTGCATCAAATATTACCATTGTCGTTGCATTTGGTACATCTACTCCAACTTCGATTACTGTTGTAGATATTAATATTTGAATTTCATTATTTGAGAATTGTTTCATAATCATATCTTTTGCGGCACTAGCCATTTTACCATGAACAATATCTATTTTGTAATGTTCTCCAAAGGCTAATTTCATTTGGTCTCTTAATTTGCATACAGTAGTTAAATCAGAGTTTTCACTTTCTTCTATTAATGGAGCAATAACGTATACTTGATGATTCTGTTTTAGTTCTTTATACATCATTTCTAAAACATCTTTTATTTCACTATTCTTTTTTACTACGGTATCTATTTTTTGTCTTCCTTTTGGTCTTTCTTTGATTGTTGAAACATCCATATCTCCAAAGATTGTTAGAGCATAAGTTCTTGGTATTGGTGTTGCACTCATATATAGAACATCTGGTTTTTTACCTTTATTTTGAAGATTTGCTCTTTGATGTACTCCAAAACGATGTTGTTCATCTGTAATAACTAGTCCTAAATTATGATATTCTACTTCCTCTTGAATTAAGGCATGGGTTCCTACTACCATGCTGATAGTTCCATTTTTTAAGTCCTCATAGATTTTTTGTTTCTCTTTTTTACTGGTAGATCCTGTAAGTAAAGCAACTTTAATATCTGTTTTCTTTAAAAAGTTTTCTAAATTATGATAATGCTGTGTGGCTAGTATTTCTGTTGGTGCCATTAGAGCACTTTGATAGCCACTTAGATGATTAGCAACCATTGCTAGAAAAGATACGATTGTCTTTCCACTTCCAACGTCTCCTTGTAATAGGCGATTCATTCTATGATTTGCTTCTAGGTCATCTATAATTTCCTTGGTTGCTTGAAGTTGATCGTTTGTTAATTCAAATGGCAAGTCTTTTATAAATTTATCTAATTTTTCTCTATCTATTTTTCTTTCTAACCCTTGTTTTTTCTTTTTATTTTCTATTTTTAAATAATTTATTTTAAACATAAAAGCAAATAACTCTTCATATTTTAATCTGATAGTTGCTTCTTTTAATTTTTCTTCTGTCGATGGATTATGAATTAAATTTAAAGACGTTTTTTTATTAGAAAAGTTATATCTTTTTTCATATTCTTCTGGAATATAGTCAGGAATTTCTTTCCCATACATTAATAAGGCCATATTAATATACGTGGAAATATTTTTATTGGTTAGCCCACTAGTTGCATGATATACTGGTTCAATTTTCATTTTATTAGATAATGTTTCCATTTTTATATCTGCTGCGGTAATTACATTTTTCTTTTTATCTAATTTACCAATTACCGTTACTCCCGTTCCTACTGTTAATTGGCTTTTTAAAAAAGCTCGATTAAAAATAGATACTCCCACTACTCCAGATGGGGTTACTAGACGAAAATTCATTTTATTTAGTCCGGCTTTAAAGCGCATCAAAATTGGTATACTCTCTACTTTTCCATCAATTACGATTTTTCCTCCATCTTCTACTTCTTGTAAGTTATTTCTTTCTAATATCTCATAGCGGAATGGATAATGAGTTACTAAATCTTCAATCGTATAAATATTAATTTTATTTAATAAAGCAAGAGATTTGGGTCCGATTCCTTTTACGTCTTTTAATTCTGCCACTCGATCACTTCCTTCTTGCATATTATATCATATTTCGACTGGTATTTTCCAATCTTTTTTTACAATTTCTTTTATCTTTTTCAATTGTGCTTTACAAGGCATTTTTGATAGACTTTTTGTACTTGACTAATTTGTGTTGTTGCCTCTTCTGATACCCCTGCAAGGGTACATAGTTCTTCTATATTGGTAATGCCTGTTTCGTTATGTATTTGTTGTAGTAGGTCTAGTTGTTCTTT
>CALVKW010000157.1 GCA_944333345.1 uncultured Bacilli bacterium
ACGCTATCGCTTTTTCAGGTCTCACCCGCATAGCGGGTGGTTTTATCCTGTTCCTATCCCGGAACATAATAAAAAAATCCACAAAATTTGTGGATTTTTTTAATATGTACGAATTGGTAAAACTAGTTGTGTTAAAGTTTCATCCTCGCTAGATTTTATTAAAATTGGTTTAATTTCTCCAACAAAATGAATATCAACAGTTTCAGTGGAAAAACTTTTTAATGCTTCCATCATATATTTAGCACTAAATGAAATCTTAATATCCTCATCATTATTCTTAGTAATAGGCATCTTCTCTTCTACTCTACCTATTTCTACCGAAGAACTCTTAAGTACTAACATATCCCCTCTAGTTTCCAATGTAACGATATTTTTCTCTTTATCACTAGTTAATATACTAACACGATCAATTACGTCGTAGAAGGCATTTAAATTAGTACTAACAACTAAATAAGAGCTATCAGGTAATAAATTAGAAGTATTGGGATAAGTACCATTAATTAAACGAGATTCAAATTTTAAATTTCCTGTCTTAAATAAAATCTTATTATTAAAGATATGCAACTCTATATCATCTTCGTCATCAATAATTCTAGAAAATTCTAAAATATTATGACTAGGAATAACAATATTATAATTTTCTTCACTAGCATTATTCAATTTAACAACTTTTCTAGCTAAACGATAAGAATCAGTAGAATTACATTCTAATACATCACCTACTATATTAAAGTTAATCCCTGTAAGAACAGGCTTACTTTCTTCATTAGAGGAAGCAAAAGCAGTTTGATTAACAATATCTTTAAATACAGAAGCATTGATATTAACTTTCTTCTTACTTTCTTCTAAACCAATATTTGGATATTCACTTTCACTAATACCATTTAAATTAAATTCACTATTTTCAGTGTAAATTAATATCTTAAGTTCATCTATAACCTCTATATTAATATATTTATCAGGTAATTTACGAACAATATCTAATATATATTTACCTTGAATAATAATACTCCCCTCTTGTTCAATTATAAAATCCTCATCATTAACTGCTTCAATCATTGTTTGAATAGTAATATCATTGTCACTAGCAGTTAATGTTAGTCTCTTCTTTTTTAATTCAAACTTAATACCAGCAAGTACTGGAATAAGGTTTTTAGTAGAAATCGCTTTTGATACCTTATTTAGTGCATTTAATAATAAATCCTTTTTAATTGTTAATTTCATAAATATTCCTTCTTTCTTCTTATTATTCTTACTATTATTATTATTACTGTGGAAAAAAGTGCAAAACTTTATTTACCTAAATACATCAATGATTTTATCATATTTTTTATTGTGGAAAAAGTCAAGTTTTTCACAATTTTTACACAATGCCAATATCATTTTTTAATTTTTCAATAATATTAGCTAAATCCTTATTTACTTTTATTTCTTTTTCTATCTTTTCAACAGAATGCATAACTGTAGTATGATCCTTCCCCCCAAATTCTGTTCCTATTTTAGGAAATGATTCATTTGTCATGGTCCTACAGAGGTACATGGCAATTTGTCTCGGAAAGGAAATATTAGAGCTTCTCTTTTTACTTCGAATATCATCCACCGAAATTTGAAAATATTCAGATACAATTTTTTGTATCCGTTGAATATCATTTTTTTCTCCCATGCCTTTACTAATAAAATCTTTCAGTGCTTCAATTGCTAAATCTAAAGTAATGGAGGCCCCTCCCATAATCGTGGAATAAGCAATTAATCTAGTGATAGAACCTTCTAATTGTCTAACATCTGTACCCACATTAGAGGCTATATACTCTACTACATCATCTGGAATTTCTTTTTCAAAGTTACCAGCAATTATTTTTTTCTTTAATATTTCTGTTCTAAGAGCGAAATCTGGAGGAAAAATGTTAACCGTAAGACCCCAACAAAATCGTGTTCTTAAGCGGTCTTCCAATAATTTTAAATCATCTGGTGAACGATCCGAAGAAATAATAATTTGTTTACTATCATTATATAAAGTATTAAAAGTATGAAAAAATTCTTGTTGTGTTTGCGTCGCACCACCTAAAAATTGTATATCGTCAATAATTAATACATCAATATTTCTATATTTATTTTTAAAGAAATCTACATAATTAAAATTAGTACCTTTATCATCCTTTTTATTAATCCCAATAAAATCCTGAATAAATTGATCAGAAGTAACATAAAGTACTCTTCTATTACTATTCTCTACTATATAATTACCAATAGCATGCATTAAATGTGTCTTCCCTAACCCACTATTTCCATAAATAAACAACGGATTATACATATTACCAGGATTTTCAGCAACAGATAACGCCGCTGCATGAGCAAATTTATTACTGTTACCAACAATAAAATTATCGAAAGTATACTTACTTTTTAAATTGGATTGCAATTGATGATTAGGAACCCCTACACTATCTGTATCATTAGAAATATTATCTATATCTTCATTACTACTCTCATATTCAGGAATTTCTTCCCTTAATAAAAATAGAAGCTCAAAATTAGTTCCAGTGATATTGTTTAAATGGTTTAATATTAATTCCGAATAATTATCTGCTAAGTGTTTCTTATGTATTGGCATTGGAACAATAATATATGCTTTACCATTATCTAATTTATAAAGTTCAGTATCTTTAAACCAAGTCTCATAAGAAAGGGAAGTTAGGTCTTCTTTTATTTCAGTAAGAAATTTAGACCACAAAATATCTACATTCATTCGACCATCTCCCCACAAGTAAAAATTATACCAATAGTTTAGCTCAAATTGTGCAAAAAAGGAATAGAAAAATTAAAAAAAAAAGAATTCACAAGTAATCCACAAAATAATACACAGAATATTAGCCAATTAAATAAAAGAAAATTGTATTTTTCCACATTTTCCACAGATTTAATTACACATCTGTTACTTTTTAAATCCACAATATTGTGGAAAATGTGGAAAATCTAAAACTATTAAAAATTTAAACTAATGATTGACAAAACTGTGATATTCTTATTATAATAATGTAGATTTATGTCTGGAGGTGGAAGAAGATGAAAAGAACATATCAACCAAACAATCGTAAAAAATCAAAAAGATTAGGTTTTTTTGCACGTAAGAAAACAAATATTTTAAATCGCCGTCGTCGTAAAGGACGTAAAGTTCTTTGCAAATAATTTACCGCTGCTAAAACAGTGGTTTTTTACTTCTAAAGAGGTGATAAGATGAAAAAGTTATATAGAGTAAAACATCAACAGGATTTTGATAGAATCATAAAAAAAGGAAA
>CALVKW010000158.1 GCA_944333345.1 uncultured Bacilli bacterium
ACAGACCTTTTATGGTATATAGTAAATGTAGTATTTTTTGAAATTATATATATGAAAATGGGGGAATAGGTGCATGGAACAAGTATGAAGTGAATTTTTTTATGGGAACTATGTTTATTATAGATTCTTTGCATATGACCTTTTTTTATGGGAATGTTATGAATATTCCACAGCTTGTACGAACTGGTGGATTGGATGATATTTTATTAAAGCCAGTAAATAGTCGAATACTTATTTCAATGAAACAAATAAGCTTATCATCTATGATAAACTTAATATTTGGAATTTGTTTAGTTATATATTCTTATATGAACTTAAATATAACAATACGTGTATCTAATGTAATTTTGTATCTGATTTTGGTTATAAATGGAGTAATGATTATGTATTCTATTTTATTTATGGCGACAACTCTTTCTATTTTCTTTGGTAAAACAGAGGAACTTATTATGGCTTTGTTTGATATTTTTCAATTTGGTATGAAGCCAGAGGGAATCTATAAAGGCGTATTTAAAAAGGTTATTACATATATAATTCCATTGCTTGTAATTGCTAATTTTCCAACAATAGCAGTTATAGGAAGATTATCTATGATTCATATAGTATGGGGTATGATTGTGACAATCTTGCTGTTGGTGTTTTCTAATATATTATGGAATATATCATTAAAAAAATATTGTAGTGCAACATCGTAGAAGATAAATAAAAAAATTGTGATAAAGGAGATAAAAGATGTATAAAGTTAAAGAACAAATAGAGATAAAAAAATAGGTAGTCAATATTTAATTAATAATATCGATTATAATGAGGTACATGTTTTAAATGAATTGGCAGGGGATATTATTACATATCTTAAAGATTCCATTCCAATAGCTGTTATAAAAAGAAGAGTGATATCTAAATTTCCAGATACAGATAGTGAGCAAATAAAAAATGATATAGATGAATTGATAGAACAATTAATAAGCTTAGATATCATAGAGATAATTATGGATTAATTTTTTAAGATTAGTTCTATGTTTTGTGGTATAATGTGTTTTATTCATAAGAAACTCCTTGGTTGATTTTTGGTAAGACTTTAATTAACCATGTTTCTTATGAATTTTTTCTTTGTTTTAAGTGTTCGATTTCATTTTACAACTAACCATAAATAAAAAAATATAAAATAATGAAAATAATTGTAAAATAATAAAAAAATAGTATAATTATTATAAAAATAAGAATATGTATGGGGAAGGGGAATAAAAGTGCCAAAAAACTTAGGATATATATTGAGGAAGTTGCGAATAGAACAAGATTTGAATCAAAAAGAGTTAAGTAAAGGATTATGTTCAGTAGCAACACTTTCACGAATAGAGGCAGGGGAAAGACTACCAGATAAATTGCTTTTTGATAGTTTAATTACTAGATTAGGAAAAGACAGTTCAAAATGGGAGTTAATTTTAAAAGACAATGATAGAAAACTTTTTTTAAAAAGAAAACGAATAGAATATTTAATTTGGGCGGAAGAATGGGAAGAATTAGAAAAGGAAATAGAAAAATATAAATTATTTAAGGGAGTTGCAGAACATTTACAAAAGCAGTATGTAAATTTTATTGAAGCAATTTTGTGCAAAGAGAAAAAACAGTATGAGCAGGCATTACAATACTGTTATGAAGGGTTGAAAAAAACAAATGCTATTCAAAATAATGAAAAATTAAAAATCAAAGGTAGACTTTCAAGAAATGAACTTGACTTATTCTGTCTTATAGGGGAAGTTTTTATTTGTCAGAAACAGCCAGTTGTTTATTTATGTAATTACTGGGTAATGCTATTGGAGTATATAGAAAAGTTTTGCAAGGATGATATATATAATTACAAGTTTCTTATAAAAGTACATTATTATCTTAGTCAGATAACCTATAAATATCAATATAAACAGTGTATTTATCATTTTGATATGGGAATTGAGAAAATAAAAAAATTTAAATCCGTTTATTATCTAAAAGAATATATAGAATGGATGCAAATTCTTAGGAAAAAAGACAATACCATTGTGCCAGAGTTTTCAGATAAAGAAATTGAACATTTACTATTTACATTGAAAGAATGGAATTGTAAGAGTAGGAAAATTAGAGAAAAAGAAATATATATAAAAGCAAATAATGGTGTCTATTCCATTAATGAAATTATAAAAAATACAAGATATGCAGTAGGAAAAACACAAGAAGATATGATAATAATAGATGAAGAAGATAGAGTAATAGGAGATCAATCTAACTTATCTAAAATAGAGAATCAAAAAAGAACTCCAAGAAAAAAAACAAGCGAATTATATTTAGAGCAATTAGGACTAAGAGGAAAAGATGAATATTTTTATTTGTCCATTGTAGGACTTGATTTCGAGATGCAGGAGATTAGATACAAGATAGACCAATATATTTCTAGTCATAATATATCAGAAGCCAAAAAACAATTATTACTTTTAAAAGAAAAGTTAAATACATCTAATATAAGAAATAAGCAGTACATAAAAGAAATAGAATTATTTATTAGAAGTGAAGAGGAAATAATTCCCTGCGACGAATGGGTAAAGGAACTTCGTAATATTTTATCTTTAACAGTTAAAGATGTAGACTATGTACTAAATCAAGAAAAGATAAGAGGTTTTTTAACGAGAGAAGAACTCTACTTAGTGATGAATATTGGATGTGCTTATCATGATAGTGGAGATTATGAGAAGGCTGTTGAGTATTATGGAAAATTAGAAACGTATTTCTACGAATACTATCCTTTGGCTAGTGGAAAAATTTATAAAACATTATTGTATAATTTATCCCAAGTATATGGATTAATGGGAGAATATGAAAAATCTATAGAAAAAAGTCATATCTGTATTTTTATGGATTTATTAGACTCAGATACCAATATTTATTGTCAAGCTATATATAATATTGGTTGGTGTTATGGTAAAATGATGTTGGAGACAGAGGATTGCATACAAATACAACAATATAAGAAAAAATGTGTTGAGATGTTTAAGCAATCCTATTTAATATCCAAATATTATAAAAATAAAATGGTAGAAATGGCTATTTATAAAAAAATAAAAGATTGGAGCTTAGATGATGAATTTATTTCTTTATTGAAACAAATTCACATCTAGGAGAAGGCTTGTTTAATACAGTATTGTTGTGTAAGATAGAAAAATTTGATAGTAAAATAGTTAGCATTAATAAATAAGAAAGTATTCGTTTCATAGTATGACCTCCACTTTATATTCTATATTATTATGAATTATA
>CALVKW010000159.1 GCA_944333345.1 uncultured Bacilli bacterium
TTTCTTCGTTTGCTTGATAAAATTTAACATCTTGCATTTTTAGTCGTGATACTATCGCTAATAATCTATCACTTACTTCACCAATCGTTTCTTCTCTATCACAATTTACTTTTAAAAAGACAATATTATCATCAGTTATAGAGAAATCTGCAAATTCCTCTTCTGCAAGTTTATCTACTATTCTTTTATTTTCTTCATTCAACATGGAGTAATAGATATTGATTCCGCATTTTAAGTTATTCTCTTGAGTATTATTCTCTCCATCCTCTAGACATCCCTCTGTGTCATTTGCCCAGGTAGGGATATTTAAGTCGTACAGTTTCAACATTGATTTTAAACAAGCTGGTTCGCTGTAATAGATAACGTCTCTTTCTTCTTGAATAGGATGCCCCATTCCCGAAATTTGCCTTGCTCTAGAGTCTTTAATTTTAATTTGAAATAATTTTTCATAATCTATTTCATACAAGGAATCTATGAATTCTTTTAATCCTTCTATCTCTTGATATAAATACATATTTAGTTGTCCAAAAACATCATCACTAAATGGATCATATAAAATTCGCATAACACCATCATTATATTTTTGAGGAGTTACTAAATATCTAAAATCTTTAAGTCTATTATTTTTTACTGCGTAATCTACCATATTACTTCCAGCATATAATAGTTCATGATACAATTTTAAGTCACAATGTTTTTTTGATGCTTCCTTAAAAAACTTTTTTATCTTTTCATCCATAGATTGCCTCCGTTTTGCCTATTATATCACGTATCATGCGGATAGTAAATTGATGCAGTTGCAACTCATTTTTTATAAGTATAATAAGATTTCTTTTTTTGAGTAAATTTAGTTTAGGTAGATGATATCAAGATTTGTTGTGTTTCTTTTTTGATATCTATTTTAAGCAATTACAAAGTTTTCTGTTGAAATAAAAGGAATAATTTGACAATATTATCATTTTTATGTATATATAATCACTTATTAGGGAGGAATATCATTATGGATAAAGAACAATTAGAACAGGAGTATAGACAATGTATTGAGGCATTTGCTGAAGAACTTATTGAGAAAGGAACTATTCATGATGATTTATGGCACAGAATTTTAGCTCTTCATAGCCAAAGAAAGTACACCGAATTAAGTGAAATAGGATCTGAATTTACAGAAACATCTATTTCTGAACTAATCGATTTGAAAAAAATTCTATCTTGGCTGTCGATGCATCTGCTCAAAAGATTGCTGCACGCCCAGATTATTTTGTCATACATAATAGCAAATACCGAATTTTCTGTTATTCCTAAATTATTTTCTACTATTTTGTTTCATGTTTTCTTTTTTATACAAGCATGTATATCATATAATCTTTCTTGTTATTTAACTTTTTAATAATATCTAATCTATTCTCTCTTTATTACTTAATATTAGAAATTTATATATTTCACACCAGTTATTTACATTAATGACATTGTCTTTTTCTATTCTATTTGATGCATTATTTTTAAAGTATAGGGCACAAATATTATTATCTGATGCATTGATACAAATGTTATCGTCATCGTCAATTATATAATCTACTTTTTCATCTTTTAACTTATCAATTTTATGATGTTCGTTGTTAAAGATTTTAATGTCTCCTAAACCTAGCTTGGCTAGTTTTTCTTTTGCAATATTAGTCTCAAAATCATTTCTAGATGTTACTACAATCAATTCAAACTTATCTTTTAATTTATTTAATACAATATCAGCACCAGTCATGATGTTTGCAGTACTTAAAACTGTTTCTGCATTTTCTTGATAAAAATTAGCAAATTCTTCTTTTGTCCAGTTAATAACGTTTTTGAAATATTCTTTGACTATTATCGATAACTGTATCTTTTTTATGTTTTTCTGTATCATGTATTTCTGTATATACTCTATATAAATTTTCTGAATCAAATACAACTCCATCTAAATCTAGGGCTATTTTTTTCATAGTATTCCTTCTTTCTGACATAGATTATACCATATTTGTTTTTATTTTATAGTTTTTCCTTGTATTTTGATCTTTTTGGAATATTATATGACATAATTATGAAAATCTAATCAAAATTATCCAATGTGGAGTGTAAGTAAGTCACATTTGGATTTATTCGTATCAAGTCTTAACTTATTTTTTTAATTTACTATCATTTTCTTCTGGATAGTCCTGATATTTCGCTTTGCCTACAGAATTTCTGCATTGTTTTTCATATTGAATTAAAGCGGTAAGTAAAGATTTATCTTTAATATGTAATCCAAAGATTGGGCCTTTATCTTCTAACTCGTATTCTTTATCCATTTGTGTTAAATATCCAGTTGCACTTATCACCACACTTCCACATACTTGGACAACATCTTTATCCCAATCATACATCTTAACTACATCTAAAGTATTGGGGCTTTCTGATGATAAATGATAATATGTTGGTTTAATCCATTTATTAATGGCATCTAACTCTTCTTGAGTTAATGATTTTGCTTTTCCAATACGACTAATAATACCATCGTTCATTGCAAAATCCTTATCTTTAGGATTGTAACCTAGCATTTCTGTAAATAATTCATTATTTTTATCCACTCTATCAGTCAATTTCTTGACATAAAGTTCTAATAAATGAAATTTATCATGAGAAAGTCTGACGTTAAGAGGTGCAATCTCTTGTAATTCTCTTATGAGTTCTACAATTCTTGGGGTAAGTACCGTGCCATTAGTTGTAAAACTAATTTTTCCCACTTTAATATCATAAAACTTTATTTTATTTATAATATTTTCAATAACTCGCGGTACAAGTAAAGGTTCCCCTCCCCCTAAATCTAATTCCTGTATGTGAGTGACATCTTTCAACGCATTGTCTAATATTTCATCACTCATATCAACATTTTGACGATTTCCTCTCATACAATGTGCACATTCTAAGGTGCATTTTCGTGTGATTTCCAAATACATATAATTAACACTTAATTTTTTCATAATTCACCTCTTCATAGTCCGTGCCTTACTTATAGTATATGTTATATCAATTTTAACATATTTATTTTTATATTCTAGGTTTTTTTACAATATTGGAATCTAAATTTTCGCATATATTTATCATATAAACAAAAAATCAATCATTTCTGATTGATTTTTATATTAAAAGTTCGAACTTTTCGAACAGATTTCTAAGTGGTGCGAGTAACAGGAGTTGAACCTGCACGTCTAAGACACTAGATCCTAAGTCTAGCGCGTCTGCCAATTCCGCCA
>CALVKW010000160.1 GCA_944333345.1 uncultured Bacilli bacterium
ATGTAAAATTTTAAAATAAGATTTTGAAAAAATTTATCAAAATCCTAAAAACGATTATAACCTTATATAAATTTCCTGTAAAATACCGAAACTCAAATGATAAAAACATTTACAACAATATCAAATTAAATTATAATAAAGATGAGTATATGCCTATCTTTATTTTAGTATAGAGGTGTTTTATTATGGCGTTTAGTAGAGATATGATAATATTATTAATAGTTATTATTACGTTCATTCCAAGTTTAATATTTTTTCTAAGTCGCATATTCAAATATAAAGACGACAAAGAAAAAAAGAAAAAATATGCAACTATGTTGGCAATATTCTATGTTGTTTATTTTTCAATCCCTATAGAGAAGATAGTAAATGAACTTCCAGTAAATCTAAATAATATTGAAACTGCATTTAAATTTGATTATAATGATGTGTTTAATAAAGAGAGATATGATTTATTATTTAAGCAAAAATATAAAAATACATATTTTGTAGTTGGAAGACGAAATATTATAGAAGCTTCATTATCAGAAGAATTTAATTGCTATTATAAAAATAAGAATGGATGGAGGCCTGTCCTTGAACCCTTTACTTATGATATAACTTATGGGGAAAATGACGGATATGATATTTATTATTGTAATAATACTAAGGATAAAGTAACAGGGGTTTTTGTAACTACATTTCCAAGTTCAGAAGAGCCAAAAAAAGGTCTAGAAATCACCGACAAATACAAAACAGAGTTTAATTATATAACTGACGATAATAATGAACCTATAAAATATTTTAATAAAACTAATAAGATATATTTTGGAGTAATGAATCATAATATAACGGATGAATATTATATAAAAATTAACGGAAAGAAAATATATTTAGAAAATAAATAAGTACATAATAAACTACTAATTGTTTTTATTTAGCCTTTTTATATATTTTGATGAGATATGATTAATTAGAAACTGTTATAAAATATAATTGTTAACTCTATTGAAAAAGAAAATAAGGCAATAAATGAATTGTTTTTCATTTATTAGATTGGGGAAATTACATGGAACAAAATAAACGATATTGTAATAAAATTAATACTGATTCTATTTGGGATGAATTTAATATAAAAAATGTTAAATTAAAAAATAGAATTGTTCGGGCTGCAACTAATGAGCATCTAGGAACTCTTGATGGTGTTATTACGGATGCTTATATTGATGTATATAAAAATCTTGCTGATAGTGGAATTGGGCTAATTATTACCTCTCATATGGCCATAGATAAAATGCAGAGAGCTGATTTAACTCATATATGTATTAATGACCCTGAAAATTTTGAAAAATTAAAATTATTAACGAAAGAAGTTCATAAAACTGATTCAAAAATCATATGTCAGATTTCTTATGGTGGCTATCGTGCTTTAAAAGTAGCTGGAAAAAGGGCCATGACTCCTAGTGCAATGGAAGAGACAACAGAAATGACTTTAGGCGATATAGATGATTGTATTAATAATTATATAAAGACTATAAAACTTATTAAAAAGGCTGGCTTTGATGGTGTGGAATTACATTTAGCTCACGGATATTTATTAAGTGAATTTCTAGATTCATTTTATAATAAAAGAGATGATTTATATGGTGGCACTGTTGAAAATAGATATAGAATAGTTCATCAAATTTTATCAGGAATCCATAACCTATGTTTCGATTCTAATTTTTTAATAATTGCCAAAATAGATTCCACTTCAAAAAGTGGTGATTCATTATTTCTAAAAGATCAAATTGAAGTATGTAAATTGCTAGAAAAAGACGGTATAGATGCTATAGAGGTTAGTGGTTGTGATTTTAGAAAATATAAACAAGATACTCCTTACTTTTTAAATAATGCATTAATGATTAAAGAGATGGTATCTGTTCCTATCATACTAGTAGGTGGATTTAGAAATCAAGCTCAAATGAGTGATGCTATCAGTAAAGGAATTGATTTAATATCTATATCTCGTCCATTTATTGCGGAGAAGAATTTTATGGAAAAGCTTAGAAATAATCAATCTAGTAGATGTATTAGTTGTAGTAAATGTTTTGATATATATAAAACACAATTTAAACATTGTATTTTTGATAAAGATATTGATTTACAATTATATGAAAATTTTCATAAGTAAAGTTGTTAGTGTATTGTGTTTTAAATATAAAATTGATAATTAAATAAGAGTAAATAAATTTAATTATGCTAAAAACTATGTTATTTTAGATATTACTTTAGAAAATACTAGATAGTTAAAAAATATGTTATAATTTATGTATAATTAATTAATTAATCATTTAGGGGGATTTTTATGAAAATAGAATATTGGGAAAATGCTTTAACGATTACTAAAGAAATGGAATATTGGAAAAATGTTTTTAAAGCGAAAGAGGATCTTTATCTACGAATGTCTTCTATCGGTGGTAGAACAATCGAAGGAGGAAATATCATAGATCCATCGTATAATCAGATTAAAGATAATGGTGGAATTGGGTTAAAATTTGATAATGGGTATCCATATCGATTGTATACACCATTAGGAAGTATTCCTATTGCTTCTTCCTTCTTTTCTCATATGGATAGAGAGAGGCTTTTTTATGAATTAGTAGAAGATTATGGTTTGGTTTCTATGGATGATGATTCCCAAGATAGTCGTAATTCAGTTTATTCTATTACAAAGTTACCGTGGTCAAAACAGAATATTCCTGTAATTGCAAAAAAAGAAGAATTTACTTCTTCTTTTGAAGCTCGTGAAGAATTTAAAGTGCTTTCGAAAACAATAAAAACTATTATAGATTAATAAAAATAATTCATAGCACCATAGATACTTTGGTGCTTTTTCTTGCATTGAATGTTTAAAAAGATTAAACTAGTAAACAGAAATATTTTGATATAAATGGAGGAGGTAATATGTTTATTAATCAATACCTATCTGAAGTAAAAGAAAATACATATAGAATTACATTTTCAGAAGATGATATTAAAAAAATAAAAAAATATATCATTCATGAAAAGAACATATATTCTAAGCCTTTAACCATAGATGATTTGTATTTAATTCGAATTACAACAGAAGAAAATATTCCCCGGAATATGACATACTTTCCTATAGATTATAGAAATTGTTATCACTATATCAGAAATCCTTTTTGTTTTATTTTAGGCTTCAAAGAATTTAACATGAAAGGGTATGAAAATATTGATTTCGGTGGTGAAGTAGAGCAAAATAGT
>CALVKW010000161.1 GCA_944333345.1 uncultured Bacilli bacterium
ACATTAGACAATTTAGAAAATAAACTAGGCCATGATTTATATAGAGAATTATTTCCTTTGATTCTTACTGATAGAGGTGTATAATTCGAAAAAGTTGATTTATTTGAATTTAATCAAGAAACTAGTGAATTTAGAACTAATATTTTCTATTGCGATGCCTATCAATCTAGTCAAAAACCTCATGTTGAAAATACTCACAATTATATCAGGATATCATTCCAAACGAAATAGATATTTCTAATATTACTCAAGATGATTTAGATTTAATGTTTTCTCATATCAATTCTACTCCTAGAAAATCTTTAAAAGATAAAACGCCTTATGAAGTATTTAATTTTATGATGAGTATTTCTAATAATCTTCAAAGAGGAAAACAAATACTTGACTTATTAAATATTAAAGAAATAAAAAGAGATGAGGTCATTCTAAAACCTTATCTCATCAAACATAATAAGAAAAATTAATTCTTATGTGTAACATAGAAGCACCCAATTCGATTCATGATATTATAACGTTCAACAAAAGGAATTTACTTTTTCAATTCACAAATTCAACATTTACAATATCAAATTGACAGTAAAATAGAATAAATTTTCATGAAAAATAAAAAAACAAAAAAAGTAAAGAAGAAAATGATGAATTTGAAATAAAAATAAATATTTTTTTTGAAAAAGTGTATATTTTCAAAGAACAATGTGTTATAATTAAGGTAATCTTAATTGAATTTTTCGATTTAAATTAAGAGGTTTGAATATTGAAGTAAGTGTCTTTCGAATAAGTTCGCTTACTTCATTTTTTGTTGTATTTAAACCTATAATTAAAACATTTCCATAATTCAGTAAATTTAGAATTGTATGAGCAAATTGAATTAATAAATATATATTCTTAGTGCCATTACAATTTTTAGTATAAATGTGTGTGATGTTTAAAACATCAGATTTTTGTTCTTTAAATCCTTTGTTTTCGATCATCCAACGTTTTCTTCCTAATTGTACTATTTTTTCTTTATTTTTATTTGTGATTTTTAAAGATGTAATATATGAAAAGTTTTTTGTTGTAACTTTACCAGCTTCTTCATTAATTATTTCTTCATCATAACTAATAACATTAACAGTATAATATTGTTTGATTTCATCAGGTTCTCCATAAATAATTTCGTTTTGATATTTGTAATTACCATCTATGATGTTAAATTTATCGAAATCTTTTTTAATGGTACTAGCTGAATCTTCTTTGTATCTAATAATATATTCAAATTTATATTTATCGCATAATTTAAGAAATGGTTTTCCCATATAGAGTGCATCTCCACCAATTATAATAGGTAGTTTTGGGAATCTTTTTTTTATTTTTTCAAGTAATCTATAAGCAGCTTTTAACTCACAATCTTGTTTATCGAACTTTCTATAAATATTACCATTTTCGTCATTATAAGTTTCATTTTCTACGAATTCGGTGGCAAGAGAAAAAGTTATATTACCACATACTAATTTAGCTTCTAATGCATAATAAGAATATAAAGTATATTCGTTGTCTTCACCCTCATTAAAAACTTTAGTAATAGCTTGTTCACCAAGATTAACTTTAGTAGAATAAAGACCTGTTCCATCTATAACTACATAAAATAATCCATCAAATCTATATTTATCTAACATTTTAGAACGAATTAAAGTTTTAATAATCTTTGTTTGGATAAGTTCTAACTCTTCATGCTTTATTTCAGAAATAACATTAATAAGAGTATCTTTATGAGGCAATTCAATATAATTAGTTTTTAAAATATGATTAATATTATTAATAACAATATCAGAGTTAAAATCTCTACCAATTTTATTCATAGACTGATAGCTAGAACAAAAAGCAAGAATTTGAGTCAAAAGACAAATTTTAAAATCATAAGTGATATAAGACTTATTCCTTGTATCGGTTAAATTATCAATCCAACTAGTTAGTTTTGGAAAATATTGTTTAATAATAATCACTAATTCCTCTAATGGATTAACTGCATTTTTTAATTCTCTTTTCATTTTTCTTGTTATTCTCATTTATATCACACTACCTTATAATAATTATAACAAGAAATCATTGCGAAGAAAATTTATTCTATTTTACTGAAAAATTGATTAATTTTTTGACATATTATATTATATGTTATATAATAATAAATATTTAGGAGGTGATTTATTTGAGATTGGCAGTAATATCTGATATTCATGGAAATTCTAAAGCTTTGGAAGCTACTATTTATTCTGCTATTGAAAATAAATGTGATGGTTTCATATTTTTGGGAGATTATGGTACTGATTTTGTTGAAATACATTATGTATTAGAAATGATAAGATGGTGCCAAAAAAATTATCCTACATATGTTATTAAAGGAAATAGAGAGGACTATATTCTTGATTATTTAGATGGTAAACATCCTGATTGGCAAAATAGTCCAACAAAAAAAGCTATAATTTTAAGTGCTGAAAATATGACACAAGAAGATATATATTTTATTAGAAATTTGTCAGATTGTAAAATAATTGATTTTGATGGGGGAAGTAAAGTTATTTTAAGTCATACTTTGAAATTAAATAAGCAATATCGTGACTTAATTCAAGATGGTAAAGTAAAAACATTGTTATTCGGACATTCTCATTCATCTGGTAGTTGGCATTCAAGCGGTTGTGATATTTTTAATCCGGGTTCAATTGGTCTTCCTGATGATGGTGTATCTACCTATGGTATTTTAGAAAATATAGGAAATGACTTTATATTTGATATTAAAAGTGTTTCATATGATATGACACAAGAAGATCAAATTATCGATAACAATCCTCAACTTTTGGGACCTAATGCAGCATATCACGGTGAAATATTAAAAATGTCTATGCGGTTGGGAAGAAATTTAAATGTTGATTATTTGCAAGAATGTGGAAGATTAAGTATGATTGTTAGAAAGGCAAAAGAAAATAATTCACAACCAGACTTATCACCTTTAAAAGATTATGAAAAAATATTTTGGCAATTAAAAAATGCTAGTAGTGATCATAATGGGATTTTTTTGCCTTTTGCTGACTTTGATTTCAGAAAGAATTTTAAACTTACTAGAAAAATGCTTGTTGTTCCAGAATCAAGTAAAATTAATGTAGAAATAATTGAAAAAGATTTTAATAATCTTTCTATGGATATTTTAACTCTAGCTTTTTCTAAC
>CALVKW010000162.1 GCA_944333345.1 uncultured Bacilli bacterium
ATTTTGAAGAGACTGTAAGTGGCTTATAAAATCTTTGTTGTTATATTTTATATTGTTATATAAAGCTATTAGTTCAATAGATTTATCATTGATGAGCATGTTTTTATTTTCCATGGAAAAGTAAACCGCGCCCCCACCAACAAAAGGCTCAATAAAACGAGTAAATCCCCTTGGCACATTAGGAAGGATATACTTTAATTCTTGTTCCTTACCTCCAGCCCATTTAACTATAGGCGATAAATCGTTCACTTTCTCCATAGAAATTATTATATTCTAAACATGTAATTAGCACAATGTAATGAAGAAAGGTTAAGACATTAATAATAAATATAATTATAAGTATTTTTGTGATAATCTGATTGATAGGAGAATAATATGACTAAAATTACAAATTTTGAAATTAAAAAATTACATGGCTATAAAAATTTAAAAATCAAATTCAAAGATAACAAATTAATTCTAGTTGGAGAAAATGGCTCTGGAAAAACTAGTGTCCTTAGAATATTTTATTATTTCCTTACTTGTAATTGGTATGAGTTGCTAAAGTATTCTTTTGAAAAGGTTTCTTTAACTATTGATGGAGAAACTTATACTATAAATTATTCGGATTTACAAAAGCATTCTATCAATATAGACAAAATATTAAGACACATGCCACCTTCAGTAAGAAGAAGAATGGAGCAAGCTATAAAAAATGCAAATTTTGAAGAAATGGAATTTGCACTAGAAAGATACTTGCCACCAATCAAATATAAAGAAATAAAAAATTATTTGTATAGTAGTTCTCAGTTAAGTTTATTTATTGACGATAAAGAAACTAAATTAATCACAGAGAAATTTGATAACTTAACAAAAGCCATAACTGAAAAAGTTAATTTTACGATTTTATATTTACCTACTTATAGAAGAATAGAGCAGGAACTTGAAAATATTTTTAGAGGTATTGATGTAGATGAAGATTTGTCTTCACATCATTTTATACAAAGTAAAAACTTAAACAGAAATCATGTTGAGCTAATACAATTTGGTATGGGTGATGTCGAAGATGCTAAAAATAATGTACTGAATGACTTAAAAGAATTCCAGCGAAACGAACTCCACACATTAACCTTAAAATATTTGGATGATGTTGTAAATAAAAAGTATGACCATATTGACATTAATAAAATAAAACAGGCCTCTGATGAAGATATAAAAAATGTACTAGACCATATTGATGAAACTTTACTAAATCAAAGCACAAAAAATAAATTAAAAGAAACAATTCAAGCTGTAAAAAACAAGCCAAAAGATAGCCAAAACGATGAGCATGCAAAAGTTATATGCCATTATTTTATTAAATTGTTAGATTTTCAAGACAATTTAAAAGAAAAAGAAAATAAAATCTTGGATTTTTGTGCCGTGTGTAATAAATACATAAATGATAAGCTTTTCACATATGAAAGTTCACAATTTTTATTTTCTATAAAACTTAAATATAATGATGAAAAAACTGTAAAGTTTAGTCAATTATCTTCAGGAGAAAAACAAATTGTTTCTTTATTTAGCCAATTGTACTTGTCACATGAGGAAAGTTATTTTGTTATAATCGATGAGCCAGAACTTTCATTATCTGTTCCTTGGCAAAAGGAATTTTTGGTTGATATTCAAAAAGGGACTTATTGCCAAGGTTTATTTGCTGTAACTCACTCCCCTTTTATCTACCAAAATGAATTAGAAAAGTATACACATGGGTTGGGAGAGTTTAATAAATAGGATTTGTGATCTATGAAAAAAATTATGGATAAAGCTCTAGAAGATGTTGATGAAATAGGTCATCTTCTAAAGACTAAATATAAGAAAAATTCAAAAAAAGTATACATTATAGTAGAAGGGCAAGATGATAAAATTTATTATTCCAATTTTATACAGGATTATTTACCTGATGATTGGGACTATGAATTTTTTATACCAAATAAATCTACTAATAAAAAATCTTGTAAGAAAAAACTTCTTCAGTGTTATACAAATATTGACTGGAGAACTTATAATAAAAACCAAGTAATATTTTTTATAGATAGAGATTTATCAGATATTTTAGGTGAAAGATTACCAAATCAGCCTAATATCTATATTACTGATGGATATGCAATTGAGAATAGTATTATAAAGGAAAATATATTATTACGAGTAATAACTGAATTATGTTATTTTAACGAATGTTCAGAAGGTGATATAAAAAATTTGAAAAAATTATATGCTGATTCCTTTAATTTTTTTTATAACACCATGGCTATTGTTATGGGGTGGATTATTTATTGGCAATTACAAGGGTTAAATCCACAATTAGGCAATATTGAGATAAAAAAAATTTTTAAGTTTGATGATAATGGCAACATTTTTCTGGAAAATAATATTAATCATGAATACTTTCACAATAAAATGAATATCATTTATGATAATAAAGTAAATATTAAGCAATATATTAAAATTTTTAAAAAATTTGATAAACATAAGATGTTGATTAGAGGGAAATATCTTTTAGAATTTTTTATAGAATTTTGTCATTTTATAGATGCCAAATTTGTAAATTTAAATTGTCTTAATATTACTAAAAGAATTCGTAAAAGGACTCAACCAAAACTTTCTTTTATAGATATCGCTCACATAGCAAAAAAGCCTAAGAGTTTAGCCACTTTCTTTGATCAGAATATTGTGCAATATATCGAAAAATTTAGCACTGTATAAATGGTTATAGTGTAAAAATGTACCAAATTTTAATGTATGTGTTATTTGTTTTTCTGGGATAGATTGTTATTTTTTCTGGATATTATTGTTAAGTAATAATTTGAACTCGTACGAATGGTTTGATTATTTTCGGCAAGGACATTTGAAATTTGTCTTGGATTATTCGGGGTGCAGGCACTCTGCCGAACAAAAGTTGACTAAATGTCAAGTTTTGTGAGAGGCAAACGTCCGACCTGTACCTTACGGGTTACTTCCTCTCAAAAACGATACTCAATCGTTTTTTCAGCAGAGTGCTTCACCCTGCCAAAAATCCGCTAGCCGGAAGTTTTTTCTTAAGGTAGGAAAATTTTTCATCAAGCTTGTAAAAATCATTATGTATAATTTTTATGATAGTATAGATATATGGAAAAAATTTAT
>CALVKW010000163.1 GCA_944333345.1 uncultured Bacilli bacterium
ATTTATACTCAGAATGATCATGTAAATAAAATTCACCAGATACATAATCACATTTATATAATCTTAAATCAACAACTTTAGTTGGATACTCACAAATATTATTAATTACAAATTCTTTTGCTTTAATTATAAGTTCAAATTCTTCTTTTATTTCTCTTTCAATAGCGTGCATTTCATTTTCTCCTGGTTCAACTTTACCACCAGGAAACTCCCACTTGCCAAACACATTAGGATCCCCAGTTGAACGCCTTGCTATTAAAACTTTATTTCCTTTTTCAATTAAAGCAGCTACTACTTTTATCATATAAGTCACCTTTTCCTTTTCATCATTATAACATAAAAAATAGTGTTTTTTATTTAACACTATTTTCGGCTTTGCTTTCAATTATCTGTTCTACAAGTTTTCCAACATTTGTTCCTAAATTGTTTTTTAATTCATTGATATTTTCTTCATATTTTTTTTCTCTTAGTATTGCATCATGCACATTTTTTTCAAATGGTTCAAACGAAAATCTTGTTTTTGTATATTTACATATATCGTGTAATCTTTTTTCTAGATATCTTCGAGAATTATTAACTTTTGGATTTTCTAACATTTTTTGATTATCCTCGATTTCGATTTCTTTAAAATGAAGCAATAACCAGAATTCAAAATTAGGATTACTAACATATAAATTAACATTATTTTCTTCACAAAATTTTATTACATCATCATATTGTTCTTCTGTAAAACTATCTTTATCTCGATCTATTACCATATTTAAAGAATCAGTTGTTGGAGAATAAGTAACATCTTGTGCAATAAAATATAAAGTAAAGTGAGACGCTAAATCTTTATAAATATCGCTTTTAAATAAATGCATAAATAAATCTTCTAAATCATCATAAGGTATTTTATAACTATTAGATTTATAAATTTTATCCAATTCGTCATTTACTCTACTTAAATTTATTTTACCAGTATTCTCGTGATCCCAATTTGCAATTTTATTTTTTAACTCTGCAACAGAAACATCTGAATCACTATTATTTAAAAATTCTTGTAGTAATTTTATTAAATGTGTCGGATTGCTATTTCCTAAATTAGCATAGTCTCTTAATATATTAATAATTGTTACGTTTTCTGATATAATTGATTGATTTAATTTGTCAAAGTATCTAGGCTCTGTAGTTTGACCTTCCGAAGCAATAAAATACTTTGCTCTATATTTTTTTTCTTCTGATAGTCTTTCTTGTGCAAAAGGTTCTTTAATTCTCATAATCAGTATTTATATTGGCTATTGCACCAAATCTGCCTTCCATATATGCTTTATCAATCCTTCTATCAAATCTTGCAACATCCTTAAATTCTTCTAATGAGTATATTCTTGAATCTCCGTCTTCTGATTTTTCAGCAAACCAAATTTCATCCCTTCTTACTAAGTCAAAATCTAAAGTTTTTAATTCATGAGTTGTAATTATTAATTGATTGCTATTATTTGATTTCAAAAATATTTTTAGTAATCCCTCAACCAAAATTGGATGTAAACTACTATCTAATTCATCTATTAAAAACAATTTGTTTTTTGACAATAGAATATCAATTAATTCTAGTATTCTAATTGTTCCATCTGATTCCTCATATGTTCCAAAAGAACTTACACTATTTTTATGTTTAAACTTTAATGTATTTACATCATATGTTCCATCTGACATTTTTTTTATTGTATATAAATCATTTTCAATTCTCAAAGTACAACTAATTTTATTAAATCTTGATGTCATTAAATCTATATCATGCATTAAATCAACAAAAACATTATCTGGCAATTTTGCTTGAATATTTTTAATATCAGTCTTTTCATTATCAATATCAGTTATATTAATATCTAACGCTTTTAATATTTTAAGTATATTATCTTTTTTCTTATAATAATCAATGTCAAATAATTTATGAGTTTGTGGTTTTACTATAATCATATCAAACATCAAAAACTTATAAACATTAAAAATTTCATTAAAAAATTCATCTTCATTTTTTGACATTGAAATCCTTCTTATTATTTCTTTTAAAAATAATTCCGTTCTATTATTTTTCATCTCAAAAAGACAATTTGAAAATATACTATTAGTTTTTTTCAAATCTGTATTACTTAAATTCTTTTTTAAATCACGCTCAAAAATAACTTTTTCAGTATTCTTAGACATATCGATTAGCCACTCGGACATAATTTCTTTTTTAAATATATTAATTTCAAAACCATATGAATATAATTTATCATTTAAAGCTATTTCATATTCAAAGTATGAATCTTCATTTTTTAAAATTTCCGAACCTCTATAATATAAATTATTAATTAGCGAGTTAATTCCCTTATTTATTATTGTTTGCACCATGCTCAATGCCAAAACAAAATTCGATTTTCCTGAACCATTTGCACCAAACATTCCAGAAAATTTCAAAATTTTATGTTTGCCGATTTCTATAATATGATTCTCATTGTTTCTTACCTTACCAGCCAAGAGAGAAAAATGTTGTAAATACTTAAAAGATCTGAAATTTTTCACCTTAAATCCTATTAACATTTTTATTCCTCCAATCCTATTCTATTACATTATATTATAATTTTTCTCATTTGTGAAGACTATTATACATGTTTTTGAAGTTATTTCAAGTGTTTTATGTGATTTTTTCACATTTTAACGCTATTTTTAGTTGACTTGATTGACGTTAAATGATAAAATGTAATTGTCTGAAAAGAAAATTTAGACAAAAAAAAGAAAATAGCTAAATGGTATAACTATTTCCTCAACCAAATTAATTATACCATATTCTTTCTAAAATGCAAAGTATTTTAGTTTTTTAGCAGAAAGGATATGTATAGCATGGGTAAAAATCAACATATAACTCATAATCCAAACGGAGGATGGAACGTTCTCGGAGCTGGGAATTCCAAACCTACAAAAATTTTGCCAACTAAACAAGAAGCAATAGATTACGGAAGAATTATTGCAAAAAATCAAAAGTCGGAATTGGTAATTCATGGTTTAAATGGTAAAATTCAAGACAAGGATTCGTATGGAAATGACTATTGTCCGCCAAAAGATCTAATAAACTAAAGATGCATAAATAAATTATG
>CALVKW010000164.1 GCA_944333345.1 uncultured Bacilli bacterium
GCAAGTTGTACTACAAACTGTCTAGCACCAGTAGTAGATGTATTAGACAAAGCTTTTGGTATCGTAAAAGGATATATGACAACAGTTCATGCCTATACAAATGACCAAGCGACATTAGATGTACCTCATAAAAAAGGTATTAAAGCTCGTCGTGGTAGAGCATGTGCTGCTAATATTGTTCCAGCATCAACTGGAGCAGCATCAGCTATTGGAAAAGTATGTCCTAACTTAGACGGAAAATTAGATGGAGCAGCAATGCGCGTACCCGTTCCAACTGGATCAGTAATTGATTTAGTACTGGAATTTAGTAAAAACACAACGGTAGAAGAAATTAATAATGCATTGAAAAATGCTCAAAATGAGACATTACAATATACCGATGACCCAATTGTATCAAGTGACGTTATCGGAAGACATTGTGGCTCTTTAGTTGATGGACTATCAACAAGCGTACTAGAAGTAGATGGAAAACAATTAGTACGTGTAGTTTCTTGGTATGATAATGAAATGAGTTATACTGCTCAAATGGTTAGAACTGCAAAATATCTAATGGAACAATAAAAAAGAAGGGAACTTCTTTTTTTTGATTTAAAAAAATGCTATACTGAAATAGATAGGGAGGATATACAATGAAAACAATAAAAGATATGAATTTAGAAAATAAAAAAGTATTGATACGATGTGATTTTAACGTACCAATGAAAGAAGGAAAAATTGTAGATGATACTAGAATTACAGCAGCACTACCAACAATTAAATACTGCCTTGATCATAATGCCAAAGTAATTTTATTTTCACATTTAGGAAGAGTAAAAGAAGCAGACGATTTAGAGAAAAACAACCTAGAACCAGTAGCTAAAAGATTAGAAAAATTATTAAAGAAAAAAGTAACATTCATAAGTAAAACTAGAGGAGAAGAATTAGAAAATGCTATCAATAATATGAAAGATAAAGATATCCTATTAGTACAAAATACACGTTATGAAGATTTAGATGGTAAAAAAGAAAGCAAAAATGATCCAGAATTAGGTAAATACTGGGCATCTTTAGGAGATGTATTTGTAAATGATGCATTCGGAACAATTCATAGAGCTCACGCTTCAAATGTAGGAATTGCTTCCAATCTAGATTCATGTATTGGATTTTTAATTGAAAAAGAATTAAATGCCCTAAAAGAATTAGATAATCCACAACACCCTTTTGTCGTAGTATTAGGTGGAGCTAAAGTGGCAGATAAAATTGGAGTAATTGAAAACTTAGTAAAGAAAGCGGATAAGATATTAATCGGTGGAGGAATGGCATTTACTTTCTTAAAAGCAGAAGGCTATGAAATAGGAAATTCGTTGTTAGATGAAGAGAATATAGAATTTTGCAAAAATATAATGAAAGATTATGATGGAAAAATAGTATTACCAGTAGATGTAGCAGTAACAACGGAATATAGTGAAAAAGAAGAATATAAAACGAAAGATATTACTGATATAGAATATAATGAAATGGGATTAGATATTGGACCTAAAACAGTAGAAGTATTTGAAAACTATTTAAAAGATTCTAAAATTGCTGTATGGAATGGACCTTTAGGAGTTTATGAATTTGAAAAGTACAAAAAGGGGACCAATGATTTATTACAATATGTAGTAGATAATAATATTAAGATAATATTAGGTGGTGGAGATATTGTAGCCGCAGCATCTACATCAGGATACAAAGATAAAGTATATCACGCATCAACAGGTGGCGGAGCAACTCTAGAATATTTAGAGGGGAAGACTCTACCAGGATTGGAAGAAATTAAATAAAAATGAAAGAAAAAATAGAAGTAGCAAATCCTTATAATGAAGAACATATTAATATGTTTAAAGAATATGAACAAAACTATCGGCCATCAAACTCTACCTATGGCAATTTATTACAAACAAGAAATATGTTATCTGAATCAGAGTATAAAAAACTAGAACAAGAAAGACCAGAGATAGTAAAAACACTATTTACTTCTATAAATGGAAGAATCACATCAGTAGCACATTTGACAGGTGAAAAAGATTTGAGAAGGTGTCGTATAATAATTGACAGCGCAACCAATAAAAAAGCACAAGAAAGATTACTAACAGAGGCAGAAAACTATGCATTTACTAATCTGAAAATGGCAGAAGTAGCGGTATTACAAGAATCAGAAAATAGTATTTCTCCCAGCTACTTTAAACAACACGGATTTGACGATTTAGGAACTGTATCTGGAATGCAAGTATATACAAAATCAAAAGAAGCAGAAAAGATAGAAAGCTATCATATGTAAAAAGGAATGATAAAATGATTATAGCGTTAAATAATAAATGTAATTTAACAAAACAAGATTTTTTAAAATACCAAGAAGAACTAGGTAAAATATCTACAAACAATAAACTAATATTGTGCCCTACATTCTTAAACATAGGACATTATAATTTAGAAAATGTAGAACTAGGAGCCCAAAATGTTAGCTCTAAAGAACCAGGAGCTACTACGGGTGAAGTAGCTGCCATACAATTAAAGGAAGAACAAGTAAAATATTGTATTGTAGGTCATTCTGAACGTAGAAACTATCAACATGAAACAAATGAAGAGATAAATCAAAAAATAATAAAGTTGTTAGACCAAAATATCATCCCCATTCTATGTGTAGGAGAAACCAAAGAGGAAAGAGAAAAACATTTAGAAAAAGGTATCATAGAAAAAGAATTAGAAATAGCTTTGCAACAAGTGAACCAAGAGCAAAAAGAAAAAATAATTATAGCCTATGAACCCATATGGTCAATAGGAACTGGTATTATTCCAACAAATGAAGAAATAAAAGAGATGATAAAAAATATAAAAGAAATTCTTCCTAATAATAAAGTACTATATGGAGGAAGTGCAAATGAAGAAAATATAGTATTGTTAAGAGAAATCAAAGAAATTGATGGCTACTTATTAGGTGGGTTAAGTCTAAAACCAGAAAAACTAAAAATTTTTATAGAAAAACTAGAAAAATAGACAAATTAGACAGTTTCGACAAAACTTGTCTT
>CALVKW010000165.1 GCA_944333345.1 uncultured Bacilli bacterium
TCCATAGAATCTAACATCTGACTTTTTAATTCTCTTTCTGATATTGCTCCAGTCTTCTCTAAAATACGATCGGCAAGCGTACTTTTACCATGATCTATATGTGCAATAATACAAAAGTTTCTAATATTTTCTTGTTTCATAACTCCTCCTGTCTAACATTTTTGCCTAACAGTATCTAAATAAGAATTAAAATAACGCAAGGTAACTAAATTTAGTTTTATCACGATAATATCAAATCAATCTCTATCATTTTCGAAATCTAATGAAAACTAAATCCATATCTCCACCTCACGTACTAGTATATCAAATAATTCAAATATTTTCTATTCTTTTATAGGAAAGAAAAACATTACCAAAAAGTAATGTATTTTATTCTTCTATAGAACTTTGATAAAAATAATAATTGCCATCATCATTTTGTTGAAATTGATAAGTAACAACATTACCAGTATTCATATAATCATCTATCGAAATAGGATTGTTTTGATAATCAGACAAAGAAACATTTTCTCTACTATCGAGAAGCATGGTATGATCATAATCTCTATAGATACGATAACTAATGGAATTACCCGTCTGTTCACTAGTAAGATAAATAACACGCTCTGTTAAAGTAATCACTCCATCACCATCTCTAGTTGCACTCTCTAATTCTGACATATAAACAGGAATCACTCGAGACTGCACTTCTTCTGTCGTGCTAATAGAAGTAGTAAATCCCACATCCTCTCCTTGATAAGAAAGTAATAACGTATTTCCCTGATCTAACGAAGAAGAAAGAACAATAGGAATTTCTCCTCGTTTTAAATAACTAATATCATCTCCAAAATAATCTTGCATTAATTGATCTACTGTACTCTCAGAAATAGCGTAAGTCCCATCCTCTACTTCCTCTAAATCACGATTTACTAATCCAGAAAAAGAATAATAAAACTTCTCATAATTACTAAAATCCTCAGCGCGTACAAACGGTTCCTTCAAATACTTATTTAAAGTAGAATCATCTCTTCCATAAGTAACCATTTCATATAACGACTCAACTTCCGGATCATCAACACTAAGTGTCGTAGCAAGATTAGGTGTGTCATTCGTATCTCTAGAAGAACCATTAAAAATCATATCACTAACAAAATAAACAACAACACCAAAAATAATAGCACAAACAATTATAATAACTTTTTTAACCGGAAAACGTCCCTTCGAAGTTTTTTTATCTTCAGGTCGTACTGGAGCATAATTTTCTCCATCTACAACATAATTATCATCATCTGGTACATACATATTACTCACCCCTCACTCTTTTTTCTTCGTTCTTTTTAACTTCAAATACAAAAAAAGCAAATTTATTAGAAAAATCTAATGCAAATCGAATATTATCATAACTATATTCCTTTCCTTGAACATATTCTGGATAATATCTTTTTAATAATCGAAAAATAGGTGTAGCTAATCCAAGAATCTGTGCATATATTAAATAATATTTCCATAATCCCATAGTATATTCTGCTTGAAAATCATTCTTGGAAGAAGCTTTAAAAAACTTTTTTACTCCCTTTACTCGAATTGCTTCCTCATACAAATCATCGGTAGCGATAATTAAATTATTAGATGCATAAGCATCCTTACGTTGTAATTGAAATGTTTTTAATAATTTAGAAGATTCCCTATCTAAAACATCCTGAAACCATTTCACCATTAACATATAATTACCAGTCGTCCAAGAACGAATTTTTTCTAAATCAACCATCCCATCAACAGTAGAAGAAAGAAAATAATTATATAAAGACCTCTCTATCTCGTCTTCCCCAAGAAACGGTCTAGTAAAATTAAGACTAATAGGCTTTCCATTAGCATTGGTATTTACACTAATCTGTCCAGAAAACAACCATTCTAAAAGAAGTGCTCCTAAGATATTTGTAAAATCAGAATTAATATGATAAGTAACAGCCAACCAATGTAAATGATAATAATCATCCTGACATACTAATTCTTTTTCATAAGAAACTTTGGATGGAAGATGTTTCTTATTTGAAGGAAAGAAAATATTATTAGTACCAACAACCACAGGACCTTTTAAAATAAAAAACAAATCAACTCCAAGAACGAAAAGAAACATAAAGATAAAAAAAGCAAGAATAAAGAGATTCATAAATATACCTCCTATTCTCATTATACAAAAGAAAAAAACAAAAAGAAATAAAAAAAAGAAATTGACATAAATAATTATTCAAAAGGCACGGCATATCGTTGAATAATCCATTCACTAACCTTAATTCCATCCATCGCTGCAGTAGTAATACCACCGGCATAACCGCTACCTTCACCACATGGATAAATTCCTAAAATATTAGCTTCTCCAAAATCATCCCTAATAATTCTAACCGGAGAAGACGTTCTACTTTCAACACCTGCAAGAATAGCATCCCTTCGATCAAAACCAGAAATCTTTTTACCAAAGACAGGCATAGATTCTTTTATAGAAGAAGAGACAAAATCAGGAAATAATTGATTTAAATCACTAAATTGATAATTTCCTTTCATAACAGGAGAAACATCTAAAAAAGAAGTAGAAAAAATCCCATCTTGAAAGTCTCCATATAATTGTACTGGAATATTTCCATTTCCTAATAAAAACGCTTTTTCCTCTAGTTTTCTTTGGAACTCTACTCCATCTAATGGATGAGGTCCAAAGTCATCTGGTCCGACAGTTACCACCAAAGCACTATTCGCATTTTTACTATCTCTAGCATGATAACTCATTCCATTAATCGCAAGACGCCCTTCTTCACTAGAACTATTAACAACATATCCACCAGGACACATACAAAAAGAATAGACTCCTCTTCCCTTTTTTGTAGTATAAGTAAGTTTATAATCCGCAACAGGAAATCTTTTATCAAGAGTCCCATATTGACTAAGTTGAATCATCTCTTGTGGATGTTGAATACGAACCCCTACCGCAAAAGGTTTAGAAACCATAGAAACGCCTCTATCATACAACATAGAAAAAGTATCTCTAGCACTATGACCGATAGCTAATACT
>CALVKW010000166.1 GCA_944333345.1 uncultured Bacilli bacterium
AAAATTTCGCTATAATTTTTCATAATAAATTGATATAATGTATTTGCATCTGAATCCGATAGAGGAATATTTATTTTTTTGGCATAGTCTATTATATTTTCTTTTGTTAGATTTGGAATCCATTTTTTTATTAATTCTTTATACATAATTCACCTCATTAAAAATATATGAAATAAGTTCATAAAAATGTGGTAGAATATATAGTAATGGAAAAGAGGGATGACTTTTGAAGCGATTAAACTTAAATAAAAAAGAGAAAATAGTTAATTACAATCAAATTATATCAAAAAGATTTCTTGTTTTTTTAGTTGTTCTTCTTATTTTATTTGGTGTTTTAGGAATTAAGTTGTATTCTGTTATGGTAGTTGATCATTCTCAATATGAAGAGTCTCTTAAAGAACTTTCTTATACTACGGTTGAAGGTACTAGTGCACCAAGAGGGAGAATTTATGATAGAAATTATAATATTATTGTAGATAATAAAGCGATTAAGAGTATTACTTATAAAAAAGAAAAGTCTGTTAGTACTAGTGATATGATTGAGCTTGCGTATGAAGTTGCTCCTCATTTAGATCTTTCATATTCTAATTTAACAGGTCGTGCTAAAAGAGAGTTTTTCTTAGCCAAATATCCTGATTTATGTGATAAGAAAGTTACTAAAAAAGAAAGGGAAAAAGTAACTACTGGTGAGATAAGTTCTACGGATTTGGATGAGTTAAAGATAGAACGTATTACCGATGAGGAGCTTGCACAATTTAGTGATTCTGATTTGCGGGCAGCTTATTTGTATTATCTTATGAATCGTGGATATACCTATGATGAGAAAATTATTAAAGAAGAGGCTAGTGATGAAGAGTATGCCTATATTGCAGAAAATAATAGTGATTTAGAGGGATTTAATACTAAACTTGATTGGGAGAGAGTGTATCCTTATGGTGATACATTTCGGAGTATATTAGGTACTGTTTCTACTACTACCCAAGGACTTCCTGCGGATGAAAAGGATACCTATTTAGCTCAGGGTTATGCTTTAAATGATAGAGTTGGTCTTAGTTATATAGAGAAAGAGTATGAAGAATATTTACGAGGTGAGAAAGCCGAATATGAGGTTGTTAATTCTCATGAATTAAAACTGGTTAAAGATGGTAAGAGAGGTAATGATATTGTTTTATCTATTGATATTGAGTTGCAACAAGAATTAGAACGTATTTTAACAGAACAAGTATTACAGGCAAAAAATGAACCTAATACTACTTATTATGATCATTCTAGTGTAGTGATTCAAGACCCTAATACTGGTGAGATTTTGGCAATGGCTTCAAAAAAAATTGTAGGCGATAAAGTAGTTGATAATACGACAAGTATTATGACTTCTGCTATTACTCCTGGTTCTGTAGTTAAGGGAGCTTCTATGTTGGTGGCTTATAATACAGGTGCTGTAAAAATTGGTGAATATATGATTGATGAATGTATTAAAGTTGCAGGAGCACCTGAAAAATGTTCTTCTGTTACTTTAGGTAGAATTGATGATATTACAGCCCTTGCAAAAAGTAGTAATGTTTATCAGTTTAAAGCGGCTATTCGTGTTAATGGACAGGAATATTCACGTGGAATGAGGCTTAATTTTAATCAAAGTGCTTTTGATACTTATCGTAATATATATCATTCTTTTGGACTTGGTGTTTTAACTGGTATTGATTTACCAGTAGAAGATGACGGTTATGGTGCGGAAGAAGATACTAGTGCTGGTAATTTATTAGATTTTGTTATGGGTCAATATGAAACTTATACACCATTACAGTTATCTCAATATATTACTACTATTGCTAATGGTGGCAGTAGACTTACTCCTCATTTATTAAAGGAAGTTCATGCTGCTACGGAAGATTCTTCTTTGGGAGAGACTATTTTAACAGTAGAAAAAGAAGTCCTTAATACTATTGATACAGAACCACAGTATATGGCTCGTGTTAAAGAAGGATTTTATGCAGTGATGCATGCTAATGGAGGGTACGGTAGAGGATATATTGATGATAAATGGGATTCTGCTGGAAAGACAGGAACTTCACAAAGTTTTATTGATACTGATGGTAATGGTATCATTGATACCGAAACTATTACATCTTCTTTTGTAGGATATGCACCTGCCGATAATCCGGTTATGAGTATTATTGTTACTTCTCCAAATTCTTCTCATCCTAATTCTAGTATTGATTATGCCAGTTTAGTTACTCTACATATTACTAAGGCAGTTACTGATAAATTCTTTGAATTGTATTATTCTTAGGCTAAGGTTTACCTTGGCTTTTTTCTTTTTTGTGTTATCATATAGCTACTTTATTGGGGGAATTGTTATGGAAAATAATGACGAAGTATTGTCTGATGATGTTTTATTATTACTTAGAAACATTGCTAAGTATTTAAAAGATGGTATTCCTACAGATAAGTGGGATGTGCCTTTTACAGAACTTGATTTTTATTCTATCTCTAGTTATTCGTCAAGTGATTTATATTGTTATTTGAGAGTTATGCCATCTCGGGAAGATTTACCTAATTATAAAGCTTTAATAAAGTATTTAAAAACTTTTCCACTTCCTGTTTTTTCAAGATTAGTTGATTGTAAATATTATAAAGGACGCCCACCTTTATTTATTGTTAGAGGAAGTGATACAGTTAAAGTTGGACAGTCTGACTTTGAACAAGTTTTTTCTATCTTAGAAGAACATCATATTCCTGCTACTAAGGGTACAGTTATGACGGCTATTACAAGGTATGCTTTGCAAGAGGATATTTTCCCTGCTTTAAGGCTACAAAATAGTGATAAAAAAGAAGATAATACTCATATTTGTGGTCATTCGTATGTCAAAAAAGGAAATAATGGTAGAAAAAGTTGATGATTTTAAAAAAATCTTTTGCAATTTTGTTATTTTCTGATATAATACCTATAGGCGTGTAAGGAGGGATAAAAATGGCTAAAGAAGGAAAAAGACAAATGAAGACTCTTGTTTGTACTGA
>CALVKW010000167.1 GCA_944333345.1 uncultured Bacilli bacterium
TTTATTCAGTATAATACAGCGATTATTCATGGATTAAAAAATAGTTCAATTTGTTATTGCAATTTATAATTTATTAATGATAATATTTTTACATTTTTAACATTAAAAATACCCTCATTATTCTTTTTATTGTCTTGATTATTAAAAAAATCCTTTACCGAATCTGTTAATCCTTTACCATATAATTCAGTAATTTTCTCATGCATGCCATTATTAACAAATTGATAATACATATTAATTTGTTTAGTATAATCTTCATTTTCTTCAAATGCCTTTGAACTTATATCTGGAAAAAAGGTTATAATAACCATTAGACATATAAAAACTGTACTTATCACTTTTTTTACTACATTATAATTCATTTTTTGTACCATCTTATGTTCCTCCTAAACTCCATCATACATTATAACTTACTTCTTTTCTGCAATAACTTAATCTTATTTTATACCATTCATTTTCATGGCAAATATGCAAATATAATCTTTTACCTCCTTCTTTTTAATTTATTTTTTATTATACTAGCATATATCTAGCTAAATATTTATGGCGTTTTTGGAAAATTATTTATTTCCAAAAACGCCATATTTTTCTTTTTACGTTTATCTTATAATAATAAAAATAAAAGCATCCTTAAAACTAAATAAATTAATATTGCAAAAAGGAGGATCCATAAGAAAAAATCTATTTATTATTTACCATTAATAACGATTCTATTTATTAATTGCAATCAAGTAAAAAACAACCATCTATTACACCAACCACATATTATTTGTGACAAACCCTCTGAGTATAAATAATCCTTTATAAAATTTTCCACAATTCTAATTTTTCTTTGATAGATTCTTCTATTGACTTATCTTGATAAAACTTTGCTAAAGAATAGGATTGAACAAAAAACTCTTTACAATGTGCTTTGTATATTTGTTTTTTACCTTCATCCTGTTCTTTTAGCATAATCTTCCCATAACACCATGCAATATTATAAATACCTCTGCACCAACTATATGCTTGTAAACTTAACATTTCTAAAAAAATAGTTTTTCTACTTCTGTCCATCGATTTTTTATATTCCCCAGATAATCCATAGACTTGTGATAAATTATATAACAAAGACTTATAAATTCTCTTACTAGATAATGGATAATATTCATAAAAATACTGTTCTAGCTTTTCATAATGTTTAATTGCCTCCTTATAATTTCCATTATCATGATAGGCACATCCTATATTCATAAATAAATATATTTCTTCTCTTGTCAAAAAACCTCTTACTGTTTCCTGTGACATTACTTTATCTACATCCTTAATCGTTAATGATAGAATATTATTAATTTCTTCTATACGTTCTTCACATGATAATATTCCTTTATCGCTCTTAATAAATAATTCTATTTCTTTTACATACTGTTTATTTCTTGCATCTGACATATCCAATTTTTTTTGCAATGCAAACAACAATCTTTCTACTTCTACCATATTTCTAGTAGTAGTATATTTTTCAATCTCATATCTTATTTCTTGAATTTCAAAATCCTCTCCGATTAATGATAGCTGAAAACTTTCCTCTTTTCCTTCTAACCCTAAATTCTTCATATACACTTTTTGTGTACTTTTTCTTGGATCTCTTCTTCCATTCTCTATTTTAGATAAGTTTGACTGATCTCCAACCCCTTTATCTTGTATATCTCCATTTATCATCTCTTCCTGAGTCTTACCTAATACATATCGTGTATTCTTAATAATTTCATTAATAGAATAGATACTATTATTGGATTTCATATACCTTTCTTTTTCTTTTATTTTTCTATTATTATCATTCCATTTCTTCAATGTAACAAGCAACGTATCAATCTCTTCTTCTGAAAATTCTGATAAAATATCATTGTCTATTTTTCTGAAAACCTTCAATAATTCTATATACTCTTTTAAATAGTAAATTGTTCTTTCTTCTCTTATTTTTTGTATTCCTCTATTAAAGTATCCAACACTTTCTTGAAATTGTTGTTTGTATGTTGCTTTACTTAAGTAATAACTTGCCTGTATAAAAAATTTAAAATGATATGTTTTATCTGTGCAAAATTTTTCTATATATGCTAGTAATTCTTTCCAATAGCTATATATCTGAAACTCAGATTCATTTTTATAAGTAAAAAGCTCTCCTATCAAACATAATAATTGAAGTTCATTTCTAGAAAGCCTTCCCCTTATTCTAAAGCTACTACTCATTAATACATTTGTTTTTTTCAGCCCCTCGTAACAATATTGTAAAGCTTCTTCATACTGTTTTCTTGTTTTACATAATATGGCTTGTATCAAACATATGTATTGTTCATGTAGTTTTTTTACTACCCCACTAAAATCTTGATAATCCTTTAACTCCTTTTCTAACTGTTCCCATTCTTCTGCCCAAATTAAATACTCTATGTAATTTCTTTTATAAAGTAATCTTTTATCATTTTCCTTTAGAATCAATTCCCATTTCACACTATCTTTTCCTAATCTACTAACTAGGCTATCGAACAGCATCTGATCTGGCATTCTTTCTCCTGATTCAATTCTAAAAAGTGTTGATACAGAACATAATCCTTGACTTAGTTCCTTTTGACTTATTCCTTGCTCCATTCGTAAATTTTGTAATACGATTCCTAAACCCATAATAGATCCCCTTTCCTATTGCAAACCCCATTTTTTAGATAATTATAACATTTTTAAGTTTGAACTCCAAATGTTTTTATCTATAAATGCTATAAAAAATTATGATTTATAGACATTTTTCCTATTTATATCTCTAAAAGTTTTTTTAGATTACCTATCTTTTTTGAGCAATCTTTACAAATTAATTTATCATGATATGTTAATAAATTTTTTGTGCTTCCGCAAAAGATACAATTAGGTTCAAATTTTTTTAATACTATTGAAGAGCCATCTACATAAATTTCAATTGGGTCT
>CALVKW010000168.1 GCA_944333345.1 uncultured Bacilli bacterium
ATTCACTCTCTCTATCTACATTATAGGTATAATCTACTTCTTTACCATCTTCAATTAGATTAGATATTTTCACATTTCTCATGAACCATAAGGCTGCGTTATCTACTTGAATATCACGCATACTTATTTTATTTTTTAAGTAAAGATGTTCTAAAGAAGTACATCTACTTAAGGCAACGTAAACCTGACCTGTAGCAAAGGCTCCATCTTCTAAATCAATGAAAACAGAATTAAAAGTTTTACCTTGAGATTTATGAATAGTGATAGCCCAACCTAATTTTATTGGAAATTGTTTAAAATCACCGACTACAACCTGTTCTATTTTTCCTGTTTTATTATCGTATTCGTATTTGTAGTTTTTCCAAACATGTTCCTTAACTTCATATTCCTCCCCATCAATTTCTACAAAGATTGCACCTTTATTTAATTTTGTGATAGTGCCTAAAGTTCCATTTACCCATCTTCTCTTATCATCATTAGCTACCATCATAATTTGTGCACCTACTTTTAAATGAAGTTCAACATCACAAGGAAAACTATTTTCTCTTATATCACCATTTACTTCAGCATAATAAATATGTTCTTCATACTCAAGTTCATTTAATTTTGAATTATTAATACGTTCGGCAGTAACATTTTTACCAGTTAAAGTAATATATGCTTTCTCATTATTAGGTAAGCCCACACGACAATTGATTTTCTCCAGTATGTCTTGTGAAACGTTTCCAACTCTAACTTTATTTAATAAATCTTTAAATTCAGAGTTTTTTTGTCTAAATATTTCTGTAAGCTCATATACTTTAATATCAGATTCTTGAACTAATGGAGCATTAAAGAAATGTGTACCATGATACTTATCCATTAAAAAGTCGTACTCGGCTCTATTTTTAACTATAGGTGATAGCTGGAACAAATCACCTACAAAAATAATCTGTATGCCTCCAAAAGGTAAGGAATTATTCATGATAATCCGACATTTTTGGTCAATCATATCAATTAAATCGGGTCTTATCATAGATACTTCATCTAATATTATTGTATCTACCTCTCTAATCAACTTTTTAATGTGTTTTGGTATTTTAAATAAATAATTAAAATCATCCACATCTTGAACTGTAGGTTCGAGCCTAAATACTGAGTGTATAGTTTGTCCCTTAACATTTAAGGCTGCTACTCCAGTTGGTGCTAACACTAATATTTTTTTCTTACTATGTTTTCTGAAGTAGGAAATGGAAAATGATTTCCCAACTCCTGCTCCACCGATAATTAATAAGTTATTATCGGTATTCTCCATTATGTTGAACAGTGATTCCTGTTCTGGAGAAAGTGAAGTTAAACTATCTGTAGATAATTCAACTTCACAATTATTAAAATTTTCTTTCATAATCTTTCCTCCTATTATTTATTTTTTCTTCTTGAAGCTACATAGGCTTCATTGTACTTCTGAATAGCTTTTTTCTCTTTTTCTTTTCTTTCTTTAAGTCTTATTTTTCGTAGTTCCTCTACTAAAAAAAGATAGTCGCTATTCTCGTCATCAAACAGTGTTTTTTGACGAAAGATTTCTTTTTTCATTTTTATTTTCACTTTCACTAGGTATATAAGAAAAAAGCCACACAAATATATAAAAAAAAAAAGCCAATAAAATAAGGGAAAAGGACTAAGTTATTATCATTTTTTTTAAATATTCCTACAAATTTGTTAGGGATGTTTACACTTTAGAACAATAGTTGTATAATATTTAGGAAATAAGGAAATGATGTTATGAGGAAATTAGAACCATTAAATTTAACAGAAAAAGAAAGAGAAAGATTAAGCAATATTATTAACAGCGTCAATGACGACAATATACTTGTTGTTATCCCATGTGAAATTATTTATTATTATGATTTATACATGGATATAAACGAGATTATTGAAGAAACAGGTATAAGTAGAAAAACCATTTTTAATTATGTAAAAAAATATCGTAAAAATAAAAATTTTATGTTTGAAAATCGAAAAAATCACTCAAATTTAGATAAGTATAAAGAAGTAATCAGAAGAAGTTTTAAAAATAATCCAGTTAGCTCTTATAGAAAGGCTCAAAGTAGAATAAAAGAGGTAACAGGAATAGATAAAAGTCTAACCCAAGTATATTATTTTCTAAAAAGAAATAATTACAAAAAAAATGAAGAAGGATATTATACAAGAAATGGAGAACCTAATATCAAAAGAAAAGATACCTATTTATACCAACACATAGAAGAAATAGGAAAGTACATTGAACAAAATCCATCAGATAATAAAAAGGTAATGATCAATAGAGTTAAAAATAAATTTCCAGAGATTAAAAAAGAGAATGATGATGAGATAGAGTACGCATTACATGATTATTTATAATAATATAATTATCATTCTCGTATTATTTAATAATAATCAAGTTAATAAAATTTATTATCCTTAACCATATTATAAAAAGTATTAGGTTTAAGATTTAATAATTTCATCGCAGAACGAGCAGTAATTTTCTTATCTTTCCATTCTTTAATTACTTCCTCAAAATTGTCTGGTTTGGTTATTTTAGGTCTTCCAAATGAATTACCAGTTTTAGTACCATATTTAAGAGCAATATCTATACCTTCACGTTGTCGAGTATTAATTTTTTCTTTTTCAGTTTGTGCAACATAAGATAATAACTGTAGAATTAAATCATTAATAAAAGTACCTAATAAATCTTTCTTTTGTCTAGTATCTAATAAAGGCATATCTAAAACAACTATATCAGCTTTAATATTCTTAGTTATATCCTTCCACTCATTAACTATCATTTCATAATTTCTACCTAATCTATCAATGCTGTGGATAACTAATAAATCATTCTCTCGAAGGATTTTTTTTAATATTTGATATTGTTCTCTTTCAAAATCTTTACCACTTTTCTTGTCTATGTAAATA
>CALVKW010000169.1 GCA_944333345.1 uncultured Bacilli bacterium
AGAAATTGGAACATAACTATTTTTATGTAATTCTAATAATTTATCTTTCATAATATACCTCGCATAAATTCTATAAATTCAGGAACAAAAATAATAAGACCAATAATAGCAGAAATAATTGCCATCATAAGTACTCCAGCACTTGCAGTATCTTTCGCAAGCTTAGCAAGAGGATGAATCTCAGGAGATGCTAAATCAACAACATATTCAATCGCAGTATTAAAAAATTCTGCCATCAAAACAAGACCGATTAAAACGAAACAAATTAGCCATTCTACATAACTAATTTTTAAAACGAATCCAGCAATCACAACCAATACCGCAATCACAGTATGAATTTTTAAATTTTGCTCTCCTTTATAAGCTTCACATATACCACAAAAAGCATAACGAAAACTATCAATTAACCTTTTCTTATCTAAAATAACCCGTTTATTATTATCTTTCGATTTCACACTCATGTAGAACCTCCTCTTGTTTGGCAAACATTACTTTCTCTTCCACATCCGTCATATGATCATATCCTAACAAATGATAAAAACCATGAATAGCTAAAAAACAAAGTTCTCTTGTTAAAGAATGTCCATACTCTTCTGCTTGAGAAATTGCTTTATCAATAGAAATATAAATATCTCCTAATATTCTTTCTCCCTCAGGTTCCACCATATCTTTTTCATCTTCCAAAGCAAAAGTAATAACATCAGTTTCCCTATCAATCTTCCGATAATTTTTATTAAGTTCATGTATATAATCATTATCTACAATAATGACATTAAAAATAACATGTTCTAACTTTTCTTTTTTAATTGCATGTTCTAAAACAATCTTCACCGTTTCCAATTCCGGAATTTCTTTTTCTGTTTGATTAAAAATTCCTAATTCATTCATTCTATCACCTCTACAATAATGTAATTAGTCCAATTAATAAAACTATCGCTATTATATTTAAAAATATCTCACTTTTCAAGACAGAAGGTAACTTTTCCCCCACTTTAGATAATCCGTAATAACAAAGAAATCCTAAACTTCCACCCAAAAGATTTAATAAAATATCATCAATATCAAAAACTCTACCAATAACCATTTGTACTGTTTCAATCGAAACAGATGCTATCAAAGTAAGTATTAATGGAAGCCAAACTTTCTTACATTTTAAATAATAACTGATAAAAAAGCCAAATGGTAAAAATAACAACATATTACCTACCACATTCTTAATAAATAATCTACTTCCAAAAGCATATCTAAATATTTCTCGGAATGGAATAAAATTATTACTAGACCAACTGACAGTATCTTGAAAAGTAACAACCTGAAACAAACACAAAACATAAATAATAAAACATAGCATTAATAAATCTTGATATAAAACAAATTTAGCATGATTTTTTAAAATATAAGCAATTCTAAAAGATACTATAATAATACTAGAAATCAAAACCATAGGCCATGTAAAATTAACAACACCCTGAATTGTAGATGAAAGTGGTCCAAACATTGCCTACTCCTCCTTTTGATTTTCTTTTTCAATATCAATATCCTGAATACTCACGGTATCTGTAATATCTTCTTTTACTCGAAAGAATACTTCTACTATTATTTTACTATCTTTTTCATACTTTTTCAAAATTTTTTTAGAAATCACTTCATCATCTTTAGAAAGTTGCTGTTTCAATTTTTCCTCTGCTAAAGAATAAGCCTTATCATCAACAGTATCTATAGTATATTCTTCATCTATAACATCCGTTTCCAAATAAGTAGAAAATAAAAGTTGAATTGGTAACAATCTAGATTTTAAAAGAACTTTACTTTTTTTCTGATAAGTATCATAATGCGAAAAGAAATGATAAGTATTATTTAAAAATTGTATTTCTAACTTTCTCTTCTTCTTACCAGTTACTTTCTCTTCATGATACTTTTTAGGTATTTCTAAAGTAACCTGATACCAAACTTCACCAAAAACTTGACCAATAGCACATCTTTTACTAACAATTTCTTCTTTATTATAAATAAGTCCGCTAATGATTACTTCGCCTTTTTGTACATAATCCAATCTTTTTTTTACCACTTCTCCCGCCTCTGCATGAATCTCTAAAATCATAGCATCCTTTTTCGCAACAATATTTCTAGGTAGGCACTCTTCTTCCTCTTTATTTTTTTTCCTCTCTTCTACACGAACAATGTACTTAGTACCAACTTCTTCTATCTCTAACCATTCAATACGCTCCGTCTCTTTTTCTAAAATTTTCTCTACAATTCTCTCCTTATCTTCATAGCTAACTTTAAAATGGAAGCGTTCAATACCAAACTGTTTTAAATCATTATAAATAATAGACTGTATCTCTTCATTAGAATGAATAACCTCTACTTGAAAAACAAGATTACTAAGAAAAAAAACAATTCCAAAAAACAAAAGAAATCCTAACAAAAAAATAAAATATTTTTGAAATAAATATTGAACTTTCGCAATACCATAACGATTTAAAACTCGAATGGAATAACTTGTTTTAATATCTCTTATTTGAGAATATCCATCAGAATCTACAACAACAATAATTCCAGAATGATTTTCTTCTTTATAGTAAATTGAAATATGCTTTCTAATTAATAGAGATAAAAAATATTTAGGATTCTTCCCTTGAATTAAAATACGGTAACGACTATTCATAGAAAACCTCAACATTTTCAACAATTCCAGAAATAAGAACTTCACTTTCCAGCAACCGTGTCAAACTAAATTTTCTTCCCTTAATAACAACTCTTCCATAACTAGTTAAAAAGGAAATTCTTTCTTCCTCTAAAGATAAAATCTTAATAAAATTAATCGCAAGTAAACGATTTTCAAAGAAAGTTATACGAAATTCTTGATCCAAAATATAATCTTTAACTCTAGAAAGCATAATATCACCTAATAAAAGATAT
>CALVKW010000170.1 GCA_944333345.1 uncultured Bacilli bacterium
GTTGAAATTTGTAAATGTTATTATATATTAGTTTTAGAAAGTTTGCAAGTTAGGTTGCGGACGCAGTCTGCCGTATGTTATAATATAACAAAGGAAGTGTAATTATATGACAATAAATGAAGATTTACAAAAATATATTGAGAACTATATTTTTCCTGAATATGAAAAGAACGATTTAGGACATAATTTAAATCATATTAAATATGTAATTGAAAGAAGTTTAAAATTTGCTAGTACGATTCAAGGAATAAATTATGATATGGTTTATACTATTGCTGCTTATCATGATATAGGTCATCATATAGATGCTAAAAATCATGAAAAGATTTCTGCAGAAATGTTACTTGCTGATAAAAATTTAAAAAATTTCTTTAATAATGAAGAAATTAAAATTATGTCAGAAGCAGTTTATGATCATAGAGCAAGTATGGAAGGTGAACCTAGAAGTATATATGGTAAAATTGTTTCCTCTGCTGATAGAAATACATTAGTTGAAGTTCCGTTAAAAAGAACTTATGCCTATAGAGTTAAACATAATCATAATGGCACATTAGAAGAAATAATTGAAGAATCAAGACAACATATTATTAACAAATTTGGTAAAAAAGGTTATGCAACTGAAAAAATGTATTTTGATGATTTAGATTATAAAAAATTTTTAGAAGATATTGCTTTATTAGCAGAAGACAAGAAAACGTTTAAAGAAAAATTTATTGAAGTCAATGGACTAACTAATAATTTAAAATTAACATTTAATGAAATAAAAAGACATAATCCAAATATGTCGTTAGATGAAATTTTGTATGCAGTATATGATAAAATAAAGGATGAATACAATAAACCATTTGATGTATTAAGAAACATGATCCTAGAAGCAAATGATATTGATGAATTAAAATACTATACTAAAAATGTTAGACAAGATTTAAAAAGTTATATTGAAGAACATATATTTCCTGAATACGAAAAAAATGATGGAGGACATAACATAGCACATATTTTGGAAGTAATTAGAAGAAGTTTTGCATTAAATGAGACTTTTAAACTAGGATTAGATGATAATATGATATATGCGATAGCATCATGTCATGATTGGGGAAAATATCAGGATCATACAACTCACCATTTAATTGCCGCAAAAAATTTTATAAACGATGAAGGTATGAAAACATTTTTTACTGATGAAGAAAGAAAAACAATAAAGGAAGCAATAGAAGATCATCGTTCTTCTAAAGAAAATGAACCTAGAAGTATATATGGTAAACTAATTTCATCAGCTGATAGAAATACAAGAATAGAAATTGTGTTTATAAGAAGTTTCTTTGTCGCTAAAGAAAGAATGCCAGAAGTTAATATTGAAGAATATTTAGATTATACAATTAAAAGATTAATAGAAAAATATGATGATGAAAATCCAGAAAATATGTTTTTTAAAGACAAAGCGTATGAAATATTTATTTGCAATATGCGAGAATTGTTAAGAAAAGAAGAAGAATTTAAAAATAGATATTGTAAAGTTAATCATATTACTTCAAGACAGCATAAAGTTCAAGAAGAACAAGGAGAAACTGCCTATACTAAGATTTTAAAAAAATAATTAAAAGCCTTTATTTATGATGTGTTTTATTTGAGATAACATCATTATAAAGGCTTTTTTATATATTAATACCTTAGGTAAGGACGTTAGGAATTTTTAATTAAGGCTAATTTCTATAACAAGTATACCACAATTTTTAGATTCATAAACTATTAATACGTTTTTTTATTTCAGCAACGCCTAATAATTTCATTATTTCATATAAATCTGGAGTCATAGATTTGGTAGTTAAAGCAACACGAATAACCATACTAACATCAACAATACTTCCTTTATATTTATCTGGACTATCTTTATAATCTTTTGTATTAGAAGCATATCCTAACTCTTCTGCTAATGCTTTCATTTTCTCAAACCACATATTTTTATCATCATTGACATCATAATATTTGTTAATATAATTATCTAGTATATTTTTTATTTCATCTTTATTAGTTACATTTTGCCATTCGTAATTCTTGTTTTCAATATTAAATAATTCTTCATACATATACCAAATATGAGATTTTATTTCAGAATAACAACTAAAGTCTTTTCTTGGCTTCTTTTGTTCTCTTTCAATATTTAATATATTTATAGTATAATCTTCATATTTTGCAATAAGATTTGCAAAATCCTTATCAAATTCATTAGTCCAAACTAATAAATCATCATATACTTCTTTAGCTGATAATCTTGATAAATAATTTTTAGAAATATTAATTATCTTTTCCAAATCAAATATAGATCCGCTTTTGCTCATTTTATTAAATGAAAATTCAAAATCTCTATATGATTTATCTGGATTTTGTAAATACCATCCTTCAAAATTAGAATTCATTATTGTTGCAAAATATAGTTTAATCGCTTCGATTGGAATTCCTTTTTCATGATAGAAAGCTACTGCTGCTTCTGGATCTTTTCTTTTACTTATCTTTCTTATCGTATTTCCTTCTTTAACAGTTAATGGAAGTAAATGAGCAAACTTTGGTACTTTAAATCCACAAGCATTCCATAGTTCTAAATGAAATGGAATTGATGATATATATGAATCATCTCTAGTCACAATCGTAACTCTCATAAAATGATCATCACATACGTGAGCAAAAGCATAAGGTGGAATTCCATCTGACTTAATTAAAACTTGATCTATATCATTTTCAGGCAATTCAATAGTTCCTTTTACCAAATCTTTAAATACTATTTTCTTGTTGAAATCTCCCAGTGATTTTAATCTCAATACCCATTTATCTCCATTATCAATATGCTTTTTTACTTCATCATAACTTAAATTTCTGCATTTAGCATAATGCCCATAATAACCAATTCTATCTTTTCTTTTTT
>CALVKW010000171.1 GCA_944333345.1 uncultured Bacilli bacterium
AAAAGAATGGAGCTTATAAAAAATCTGTTTTAGATGAAAATGATGCAACACGTTATCGAAATATGAACATAGAACTTTTGAAGAAGATAGAAAAGTTAAAGGAAGAAAACAGGAGGCTAAGGTATGGGAAAGTTTGAAGAAGAATTAAAGAAAGTGAAAAATGCTTCTATTAAAAAAGTATGTGCTTATCTAAAAACAAGGGAAGACATAAAATTAAATCTTGAAAAAGAAAACAAGTCAATTGATGAAATGTGGGAATATATAAAAAGTGAAGCAAGAAAACAGGCAAAGAATGGTTGCGCTTGTATAGAAGATAATCAAGTTTATGAATGGGCAGTTCATTATTATGATGAGGATGATATAAAAGTAGAATCTTCTAAAAAGGTAGACAAGAAGAAATTCGATAATATTCCAGTAAAGACTGTTTCTCATAAAAAAGTAACTCAACCAAAAAAAGCTAAAAAAGAAAAAGTTCCTGATAATCAGATCTCTTTGTTCGATTTTTTAGGATAGATGAAGATATACAAATATATGGTTGAGAATGAGCTTTGTCATTTAAAAGGAATAGATAAGTCTTATTTCATAGATTACATCAATAAACTGTCTATAAAACAAAATGCTCTTGTTAGAGAGCAAAAAGATGGCAAATGGTATTATTATTGCACTAAATGTCAAAAGTGGCATAAGGACGTTAAATTTAATGTTAAAACACATAAGAAATGTCCTTATTGCAAACACAAATATAAAGTTATCACAAAAAGAAATATCATTCCAAAATATGAAGATTACATAACAGTTCTTGAAAAAAACGAAAGGAACGAATTGATCATACGATTATTTTATTTCAGAAGAATATATGATAAACATTTCATGAATTTTCAAATTGCATGTATTGAAGTTGAAAGAATTAACTTTGATAGAAATATATACATGAAAATGAATACATATTCAAATATGGGATATATAACTCATGGATTGAACGGAAGAATAAATAGAGATAATTGTTACAATGGATATTATGGTGGTTTAAAAAAGTATGGAGATATTTATCCATACAATAATGTGATCACTAAAAATATAAAGAGATTGCTTAAAGATACAGAGTATAAATATAGCTGCTTGGATATTGTCGCAAGAAATAAATTAGATATTCATGATTATCTATATGTTTATAAAAAATATAGCAAGTTGGAATTGTTGGTTAAAAATAGAAATTTCAATTTAATAAAAGATATTATCGATCAAAGAGGTATACCACCAGAACTGGAAGAAAGTAATAATTTAAAATACCTGAAGTGGAATTTAAATTTAAAAGAGTTCAAAAATGCTTGCTTTTTTAAACTTAACAACTTAAGAGATATAAGAATATATGCCTGTCTTGATTCACTAGAACGTTGCCAGGCAATCGAAAATTTGAATAGCAACATAGATAAAGCGGTTCATTATGTGTTTAGTCAAAAAAGAGACCTAATATTCTATCGAGATTATCTCACGATAGCAAAGGACATCGGATACGACATGAAAAATAATAATGTATTATATCCAAAAGATTTATTAAAAGCTCATGATGATGCTGTTATGAATTACACGAAAAATAAAGACAAGATAATAAATGAAAAATTCAATAAAAGATACATGAAGTTGAAAAAATTTGAATTTCATAAAAATCATTTTGTTATTTTTCCTGTTATGGATCCAATAGAACTTGTGATTGAATCGCAAGTATTAAAGCACTGCGTTAGAACGTATGTGGATGGAGTTGCAGATGGGAAAACAAATATATTTTTCGTTAGAAAAGATGAAAATATTAGAAAGCCATTCGTGACTGTAGAAATGAATGAAGGCGTGGTTATTCAGGCTCGTGGTTACAGAAACAATATTGAAAATCCACTTGAAGAAAATGTAAAGAATTTCATCAATGAGTGGTGCAAGAAGTTTAATTTTAAAAGCTGTTTTAATTAATTGAGAGGAGAATGAAAAAATGACAGTAAAAGATTTAATCGAAGAATTGGAAATATATGATCTCGATTTGCCAGTTTATTTTCAGGACGATTATTATGATACCTGTGAACGTATCGTTTATGTTGATTATGATAAAGGAAGAATTATTCTGAAATAAGGAGTAAAGGTATGGATGAAATAATTAAAAGACTGAGAAGATTAAGTTTAAATCTTAAGAGTAACAGAGAAGTTCTTGGATTAGAACAATTTGATAAAGATATTGATGAAATAGAGGCTACATCAAAAATATATGAAAAATCATTAGATAAAGCGTGTGAAGAATTACGTTTCATGTTTAGTGATTCTCTAGATGATAGAAGTAATTATAGTGTTGAAGAATGGAAAGAGTGGTGTTTAGAAGATGTTGAATAAAGAAGAGTGTGAAAAGGCATTAGACAATGTGGCTAGATATTGTAGTGACTACAAGTATTGTATGATTCCACCAAGATTTGAATTGATTAATGAATTAGATGTATTGATGAGCTTAATTCAAGAACACTTTGAACTTGTTGAACATGCTAAAAAACTTCAAGATGAAGCAGATAAATATAAGCATGAGTATTACGCAATGTGTGATTTAGTAGAAAATCCTCAATCATACAAATTTGAAGATTTGAAGCCTGGAATGTGGGTGTGGGATGAAAAGGAAAAGAAGTGTAATAAAATAATTGAAATCGAAGGAAAAAATATAGATTTCTATTATATTACAGAAAGTATAGATAGATTCATAGTGGAATTTGAAGAAAATCGTTTCTTCCCGGTTACAAAGGCATTGGAGTATCAAAAATGACAGAATTATATACAACATTTTATTCTTTGACAATTATTGTATGGATTGTATGGGGTATTGTTGCAATTGCTTTTATATTTGCAGGTTGTTTGATTTTATATGAATTACTGATTATG
>CALVKW010000172.1 GCA_944333345.1 uncultured Bacilli bacterium
AGTTATATCAACTGTTTTTGAAGTATTTTTATCAATTAGACACATTATATAATTGCCAATATAGAAATTATTTCTTTAATATTTATAAGTTTGTATTTTGTTCAAATTAAATTGTTGCAAAATCCTAACGATAATAAAATTACTCAAGTTCTGACTTATTTTGTCGTATAAGACCTTTAAAATAAATTTATAGTACAGCAAGGAATCATATGAGTCAGGTAATCAAAATTACAAGAAATAATTATAATCAAATATTGGAAAATTATAATAATTACACTTTAAGAGCGATAAAAATTAATTCAGAGTTTTTATCTAATATATTTAAAAGTTTTAACAGCTCTGAAAGTGTTGAATTAATTATTGATGAAATATTATCCTTTGACGAAGTTATTTTAATCATAGAAAACACAAAAGAATCTAATACGATAACACATTTGGAATGTGAAAAATTTTTATATGATAAAGATTCATTATATAGCTTTTTACATTCAAATTGCCCACCAATTACTAATTCTAGTGATTTTAAGTTTAAGTATGAAATAAAAGATACTCAAGTTAAAGAAGATATTAAATATGAAAAGGTTTGGGAATTTAGAGAAAATTTGTGCGCAGTAAAACAAAAAGAAAAATTTGGATTTATAAATAATCAAGGTGAACTTGTTATACCTCTAAAATACGATTTTGCCTTATGTTTTAGTGAAGGATTAGCAAATGTTGGATTAAATGGTCAATATGGGTTTATCGATAAACATGAAAACATAATTATCCCGTTCAAATATGATTTTGCTTTTGAATTTCAAGATGGACTTGCAAAAGTAGAAAAGAACGGATTGTGGGGATATATCGATAGATACGGGCAAGAAATAATACCTATTCAATATGAATATTTAGACTTTTTTGAAGATGGGGTTTGTAAGTTTCAAATTGATTCAGATGATAAATTTGGTCTTTTAGGTAAATCAGGTAACGAAATTTTATCTTGTATTTATGATGAAATTGGATCTTTTTATGAATCAGTTGCTAGAATTAAATTCAATAATAAATGGGGTTATGTAGATAAGTTTGGGAAGTTTGTAATCCCATTAAAATTTGACTTAGCTTTTGATTATTTTAATGGAATTGCACGAGTAAAGCTTGATGGGAAATATGGTTTTATTAACCAAAATGGTGAAGTTATTTTGCCATTTGAATATGCAAAAATAGGTGACTGTTTCTTTAATTATTACCCAATAAAAAAAGATAACAAATGGGGATTGGCTGATCTTTTGGGTAAAGTAGTTGTTCAATGTGAATATGACAATATTGAATATGATATTGAAAAAAATCAAATGAGATTAAAAAAAGATGACCAATATACGTACATTACTGAATTAATAGGAGAATATTATGACAGAACAAATAGTTGAAAACGCAAAATTTGAAGCTCAAAAAATTCTTGAAGAAGCTAAAAAAGAGGCAAATAGAATATTGTCAGAATCCGCACTTTTAAAGGCTGTAGAAAAAGAAGCACAAAAAATTAAAGAAAAAACTTTTAATGAAATAAAATTAGCAAAAGCAGATGCTCAACCAATTGAATCTATATTTAAATATGAAAGTTGTGAACATTTATGGGCTAATTTATGGAAAGTTCAAAGTTTAGAAAGTAAAAAATATTCTCTTTTCCATAGTAGCCAAAAACAGTTGACAGATTTTAAATACTCCATAATTGAAAGATTTGAAGGGGTTGTAAATAATCATTTTTTAATCGGAGTTTTTGATGAATATGGAGTTAATGGGCAATTTGGAATTTTGAATGATAAAGGACAGGAGATTCTTCCTATGATTTATCATTCCACTGATAATGTATTAGAACAATACAAAAAATTAGTCTAGGTTATTAAACATTGAAATAACAGTCTTTTTGTATTCTTGTTTTAATTTTTCCGGCGAGATAATTTTTACACAATCTCGCCATTTTAGTAATTCTGTTATAATTTCATATTGACCGCTTGCAGTAAATGTTACTTCAAAATTTCCATTTTCTAATTCTTCGATTTTTTGTGTCGGATGAAAATTATATTCTAAAACTTCATGAGCTGATTTCTTGAATTCTAATTTTACTTCCATTTCATCATCTTGAAATACTCCAAAAGATTTTTGAGAGAATTCTTTTATATCAAATTTTTCATCTCTATCAAAATAGTTGTTTGTAATTTGGATTTGCTCAATTTTTGACAATCTAAATGTATAATTTTTATCATTATTGTCAAAACGTGCAATTAAATATATTTTTTCACCAATTAACAAACCATAAGGATTAACTATTTTTTCTTCATTATAATATTTAAATTTTATCTGCTTTTGGCAAAGTACTGCTTCATTAATTTTTTCCAAAATTTCTAATGAAATATTTTCTCTAAACCCTTGACGAACTGCATAGCCTTGCGCTTCCAAAGTTGCTTCAATATCTGCATTATGAGTATTGTTAGAGTCGAGAATTTTTAGTTTATCAATAAGTTTTTGAATTTCATTTTTCTGAGTTGAGTTTGTTAAACTATCTTTGCATACTTCAAGATTTGCAAAATCTTGAGGTGTGAGATTAATCAAATAATTCACACTCCCTTTTTTAAATCTCCAACGTTTTTTTCTATCTGTTTGATTTTCAACTTCTTCTATTTTGTTTGGAAAGTTTGCAACAATAAGTGCTTTCATACGTTCTGCAGAGCGTCTTGTACATTCAAACTTTTCTGCAATTTCATCAATTGTAAGACCTCTGTATGAAGTTTGTAAAAGAATTAATAATTCTATAATTTGATTAGCTTTTTCAAGTCTTGACATAATACTACCTATTGTTTTGG
>CALVKW010000173.1 GCA_944333345.1 uncultured Bacilli bacterium
GCCGCTTTGAAGAATATGTAATCCCACCCGCGATTACAATCCCACCGCACCCCCTTCCCCACCGGGACAGGGGGTGTTTTGTTTTTCATAATTATCCCATTATTACATTGAAACGATAAATTTTACATCTTTGATTAGATTTTCCACGTTATCCAATCATACTATTTATGCAACAAGTGGACAAGCAAATAAAATCATACCACTAAATATAGATTACCTCTCCCCCGAAAACTATGAAACCACTTCTGAAAATCGAACGTATTAAATATAAATCGAAGATAAAATACAAAAAAACAATTTATGGGTTTGTTTACTTATACGTTTTCATTATTTTTGCAGAAAAAGTTGTAATGTAATATATTGTTTCAATTATGGAATTAACAAATATATCAGTGATTAAAGACAATAGATCCGATTGTTTTTCAATAATGGGGATAACCAATATCAAAGACTATATTGAATATATTAAAACTATATATAACGACAGAGGGGGTATCACAGGACAAAGAGATGCCTTAAAAACAAGTTCGGCTATAAAAATTCGTAAACGAATGATAATGGATATTGTTAGCGGAACAGTTCTACCACCGATTGTCGTAGGCTTAATATTATCTGAGAACGAATTCAATCGCATATATGAAGAATTTGGACATACAGCCTCATTAGATAATACAACTGTTTCATCAATCATTAAAGAAATCGCACCTGAAAATATTTCTCTAATTGATGGAATGCAACGCACAACAGCAATAATAGAAGCTATTGAGACTTCAAAAAATATTATTAATAATACAATGCGTATAGAATTATGGGTAGTAAAAAACATTAACAATTTACTATATAGAATGCTTATCCTTAACACAGGACAAGTTCCATGGAATGTGCGTCGTCAACTGGAAGTATTATATTCTCCTATTAAAAAAGCTATTAGTGAAGCTATTCCAGATATTATGATATATTCTATAGATGATGGAAAAAGAAGATCTGCTAGTTCACAATATCAAGGTGATGATATTATTGAACTATTCCTTGCTTTTGGGTCAAGAAAAGAAAAAATAGAATTAAAAGAACGTATAGCAGAAGAATTTACTCGTCTTGACTTTATCGAAACTACAGAAAAAAATGACTTAATGGTTTTTTTTATACATTGTTTTAAAATGCTCTGCGCGCTAGATGCAAAATTAGGAGAAGCTAAAAATACTATGACAACAAGTGCAGAACAAAAAAAACCAAAATTTTTTAATGGCAGTGATTTGTTTAGTTCTCAACCTGCAAGAATTGGTTTTATAGTTGCACTTGCTATAAAAGTTATTGGTAGACCCGGGGTAAATCGAACTGCTGAAATACAACAAGCATCATTATCAAAAATAGAGAAAAATTTTAATGAGTTTTCTGAAAAATTAAAACCAATAGCTGGGGATGAATTACTGAATTTCTTATCATTTGACATATTAAACGAAATTATTGATAAACCATCATCAAAAGTTGGAGATTTCGAAAGAACTTTCTTTAAAGATGCTTTTACCTCATTAATAGAGCAAGATTTTCAAATTGATAGTTTTGAATCTTGTTGGAGAGCTTATTAAATATGGAAATAAATGTTATTAATAAATATTTAAAAGATACATTAGAAACATACTGTGAATCTAATGAGCCTGATTTACAATTCAAAGTTTCCGCAAAACACATAATCTGTATTAGTGAAGAAGAGTTTGACATATTAAATAAAAGTAAAGTTTTTTTCAAAATAAATGTAACTCGATTGCGATTTGCAGTTTTAGAGATTGACAGTAAAAAATACTTAGTCATTGTGGGAACAAATAGCTTAGCTATAGATAATAACGATTTTCTCAAAGTGTCTATAAATAATGTAATATTTTTAAGTATTGCAGAAGCTATCAATTTAAAGATTCGTGAAAATGTATCTACTGCTTATATAAAAGACATTATATATCCTATTGAAGAAGAAAAAGATAAAACAGGATATGAGTTAAATAATATAATCGACTTATTTGAACCTTTCATTGTTTTAGAAGTGCCGCCACAAGAAGTACAAAATGAGTTTCAAATAAAAACCCATATCGCAAAAATATTATTAGCAAATTCTAAATATACTTATCTTGAATTTGCCCCCGATACTATTAAATCTTACATAGAGTATTTTAATAGCTGTAATTATGACGACAATATTTTTAATAGTATATTGGCATATTGTTGGCGGTATTGCTTTTTAGATGTATATAGGTGTATGGAACCACTGTTTAGACACATACCTCTATCTGGATTAAAAAGTGAAATAAACTTCACGGGTTCTATTGATGATTTGTATGATAAGATATACAACCATTGCGGTTGGAGACCACAAGAAACATCTTCTATGGATACATTATTCACAAATAATTACCTAACAGAAGAACTTCTACAAAAATTGCATTTAATGAATATTGGTGAATCTCCGGATGAAAATGTTGGAAAAAGTATTTACAAACTTAGAAATAAAATTGTCCATCACCAAGGGGTACTATCTGATATTGAAAAATCTCTTACAATTGAAAACTGGAATAAACTAATTAGTTATTTATTAGATTCACTCGTAGAATTTAGAAAGAAGATTCCTTACGAAACTTAAATACAAACCAGTACATCCTTTCGTTATAACTTAATAATAACACTTTATTTGAAGATAAAAACAGCATTACAATCAAGCCCTTCTACCACTTAAAAGAAAAATGGCACAGATAATTATTTAGACAAGGTCACTACTGTCCACTAAAAATGGACAAGGTTAAAAATTAAATAAATTCGGTTCACTTGAATCATATCGGTCTTTG
>CALVKW010000174.1 GCA_944333345.1 uncultured Bacilli bacterium
TTATCTATATTTCCATACATAGAAAATTCATATCTATTCATAACAGTTTTATTTGTTAATATATTAAATATAAAACCTAAAACTAATTCTTCTTTTCTTTTATCAAATTTAATATCTTCATTAACTATTTCTGTTATAAATTCTATATGTTCTTGTTTTTCTTTTTTAGTCATCTTTTCACCAACTTTCTTATTTTTATACTTTTTTAATAAACTTGTACTAGTTTTTTATATTAAGTTTGTTAATTATGTTTTAATTTTTAACTTTTTCTACTAATCCTGCTTGGATTAAATCGTATAATGTATCTATGTCAAAATAATCATTATATTTGTCAATTCTCCATTCAATATTTTTTCCTTTAAAAACTCTATAAATCCTTATTAAGCTTGTAGTTTCAGTTTTGCTTATTAATAATCCTTCAACATCTTTTTCACACTTTTTTTGATATGCACGAACTTTTCCAGTATCTTCATCATATTTAGCTTTAAATCCGAAACTTTTCTAATTCTTTTAAATCTATACTATTTTTTATTCTTAACATTCTTCATTCCTTTCTACTGTATAACAGTTTGCTTCATAAATTTCTTTTGTTAAGATTGTTTTTATGTCTTTCTCAAACAATAACAATCCGTTTAAGTTGTGCACCCATTTATGTCCATCTTCTGTATTTCCTATTTCATAAATATATCCGTTATTTACATAGTCTCCTACTTCCAATAAATCAATTATGCTTTTCTGTATATCTTTTATAGAGTTTCTTTCAACGCAATATATTTTATTGTTCACTAATAATTCTGGTCCATTTATCATTTCATCAGAATTACTATTTATAATTTTTCCTATAATTCCATTATTTGTCCTTGCATACATTCCTTCTGTTTCATTTTCTAATCCATATTCTCCAACTTTATATTCTTCTATCATTCTTCATTTTTCCTTTCAAAATATTGTTTTATGCACTCTTCACACGTTTTTCCATTTTGACCTGCATAATCAAAACAACTATCTTCTATTTTTATGCAAATATCTTGATCTATATCTAATCTTGCTATATATTCTGCCATTAAATCAATTATTTGTTCTTTAAATTTATCGTTGTTTGCTAAAATCATACATCTTTTATTTTCTTCATTTAATTCTTTTTGTAAGCTTACATTTTCTTTTAACTGCTCATTTATTAATTTATCTTTTTCTTTTAGCATAGATAAGACTGTTTCTAATGCCTGTATATCTCTTTTATCTATTAACATATCACCTTGATTTTCAAAAAAATCTTTATTTACTTTTATTAAACTATTTAATCTTTCTATTGCTTCTTGTTCTTTTGTCATTTAATCACCTAACTTTCTTCCGACATTTTGGACAATAGTTTAAGTCATAATTTTTATAACTTACAAATCCACAATAGCCTCTTTCACCTTTTCTCTTGCTAAAACTTGTTAATGTTGCTTTTAGTATTCTTTTTACATTTGGTATTGTAGATTTATTTATTTCTTTTAAAAATTGTATTTCCTCACAACATTTACACATATTATTTATTCTCCTCTAATAATTCTGTTTTTATTTTTCTTATGTACTCTATATCTTCATCTGGTCCATTTAATCTATAAAAATAATCTTCTATAGATTCTAATCCTTCTTTTACTTTTTGTTTTGGTATATATCTTTCTTTTAAACTTTCATATACTGTTTTTTCTTGCCAGTTTGTTACATCAATTTTTGCTTTTAATTTCTTATTTTCTTCTTCTAATTCTTTTATTCTTGCTTGTAGCTTTTTCACATTCTCTTTTATGCCTTTTCTACCATACATTGTCAAATGTGCTACTACTTCAAAATTATTTATTATTTCATTAAAAGCTTCTTCTGTCATATTTGCGACATTTTTGTCGCTTTCATATAATCCATCATCTACTCCATTTAATCTTCTTGTTGCTATTAGTTCGTCTATATCATCTACACTTGCCATTTGTAACACCTCTTTCCTCTAGTTTCTTACTAGAATAATATTCGTTATATAATTTAATCCAATCGTTTAATTCCATTGTTACTTTCCACTTTTTGTTGTTTTTTCTGTGGAATACCGCAGGTAATTGTTCTTTTCCGCAATCTCTTTTTGCTTGTTCCATTGCCTCATCTAAATTTAGCGCTTGTACTCTTTTACACTCTATATGTATATAATCTAATCCAACTACATCTTCTCCATCAAGCCCATTGTATTGTTGTCCTCTTCTGCAGTTATAGCCATATTCTTTTAATTTGTTCGCTAGTTCTCTTTCACCTTTGGCTCCTTTTTTCTTACTATTAATCATTTGTTCCTCCTAATTTTGTTATATCTGTATCAAAACTAATTTGACCATTTGCTAATATCCCATTTAGTCTATCTATACTAATTTTATAATATTCTGGATCTATTTCTATTCCTATAAATCTTCTGCCAAGTTCTTTAGCTGCTACACAAGTTGTTCCGCTTCCGTGAAAAACAATCTAATATTATATCTCCTTTGTCACTTGAGTTCTGTATTAATTTTTTTATCAATGCTAATGGTTTTATTGTTGGGTGTTTGAATTTTTCCTTATCTTTTTTATTCATAGGACTTTCATACAATTTACTTGAAGTTTCATATTCGCAATGAACTTCTACTCCTTTTTCTCTCGCAAAAAAGCAATATTCCAAATCGCTTAAATAATTGTTAGCAATTGCAGGAATTGGATTTGTCTTGTGCCATACTAGTAAATCTGTATTTACTTCAGCATAAAAATTAAAATAATCTCTTAGTTGTGCTTTAGAACAAAAAATATAAATGTTTG
>CALVKW010000175.1 GCA_944333345.1 uncultured Bacilli bacterium
GTATAAAATTTTCTAATAATTTCACCTCCTACCTTATTATTCGAAAAAAGTAGAAGTTTTCCTGGAAAATAAAAAAAGACATTCCCAATTAGAATGTCTAACAACTATTTTTTTCATCATTATATATATTTATTGCACTTCTTATTACATCATCCATATCATAATATTTATATTCTGCTAGTCTTCCTCCAAAAATGATATTTTGTTCTTGTTTTGCAAGCTTTTGGTATTCTTCTTTTAGATTATTATTTTTTTCATCATTAATAACATAGTAAGCTTCTTTTTCGTGATTCCAGTCATCCGGATATTCATAAGTTATAACTGTCTTTTTACTTGGTGTTGATTCAAAGTGTTTATGTTCTATGACTCTTGTATAATCCACTTCTTTTCCTGTATAGTTTACAACTGCATTTCCCTGAAAATTGTTTGTATCTAATACTTTGGTATCAAATCTAAGAGAGCGATATTCTAATCTTCCTAATTTGCAATCAAAATATTCATCTAACATTCCTGTGTATACTATTTTGTTAGCAATGGATTTATAGTAGTCTTTTTTTGGTAAAAAGTCTTCTTCTAGTTTAATTTCAATTCCTTCTAGCATTTTTTCTACTAGTTTGGTATATCCTCCTATTGGGATTCCTTGATATTTATCATTAAAGTAGTTATTATCATAGATAAATCTTACTGGTAATCTTTTGATAATAAAAGATGGTAAACTTTTGCAATCTCTGTTCCATTGCTTTTCAGTATATCCTTTTACTAGTTTTTCATAGATGGTTCTACCTACTAAAGAGATAGCTTGTTCTTCTAGGTTTTGTGGTTCATGAGTAATTTCTTTTTTTTCTTCTTCAATATGTCTCTTAGCATCTTCTGGAGTGATAACATCATCCCATATTTTTGCAAATGTATTCATATTAAATGGCATATTATAGACCTCATTTTTATATCTAGCAATTGGTGAGTTTGTATATCTATTAAATTCTACAAAGCTATTTACGTAGTCCCAGACTTCTTTATCATCAGTATGAAAAATGTGAGCACCATATTTATGAACATTAATTCCTTCTATTTCTTCTGTGTATACATTTCCAGCAATATGATTTCTTTTTTCAATTACTAAAACTTTCTTTCCATCTTTTTTGGCAAGATTCGCAAATGTTGCTCCAAATAGGCCAGCGCCTACTATTATATAATCATATTTCATAATTAATCCTTTCCAAAAAAGAAGTATATCTCTATACTTCTATTTATTTATATAATTTTCATATAAACTTATTCTTTCATTAATTCTAGTTTTGCCTAATATTTTCATGATTGAAAATAAATCTGGTGATTTAGTTCTACCTGTAATCATAACACGTAGTGCTTCACAAATATCTCCAACATGTCCTTTATAGTCATCAGGATTTTTCTTATAATCCTTTGGACTTGCGGCATATCCATGAGTACTTGCAAATTCTTTTGTTGCATTAAACCATTCTTCATTTGTTACATCTAGATTAATATTATCAATATATTCTCGCATAAGTGAGACATCGTATTGTTTATCACCCTCATACTTTGAATAATTTTCTTTTTTAAACATTTCATCAATAGCATATGAAAATTCTTCTTTAACATCAGAATATTTAGCAATATCTTTTCTAGGTCTAGGACCATCTTTTTCAATACTTAAGAACTTAATCATATCTTCTTTATTTTCTACTAATAATTGATGATATTCTTTATCAAATTTTTCTGTATATGATAATGTTTCACTGTATACTTCTTCGCCACTTTTACGTGAGAAATACGTTTTAGAAATATTATTTAATTTATCTAAGTCAAATAATGTTCCACCTACTGCCATTTTATCAAAAGTAAATTCAAAGTCGTTAATTGATTTATCTTGATTATTTAAATACCATTCTTCAAAATTTGAATTTAGTATTGTTGCTAGATAAAGATGTACTGCTGGAATTGGTATTCCAACTTCTTCATAATAAGAAACTTTTGCTTCTGGATCTTTTCTTTTTGATAGTTTTCTAATATTTCCATTTTCTTTTTTAGTAATTGGTGCAGTATGTGCATATTCTGGACGTGTAAATCCTAATATTTCAAATAATTGAACATGTAAAGGGATACTTGATACCCATTCATCACCACGTATAACATGAGTTGTATGCATTAGGTGATCATCAATTACATGTGCTAAATGATATGTCGGTGTACCATCCTTTTTTAGTAATACAATGTCCATATCATTTTCTGGGAATTTCATTTTTCCTTTTATACAATCTTCAATTTCTATTTGATTATTAGCATTGCCAGGAGACTTTAATCTAATAACATATTCTTCTTTGTTTGCTAATTTTTCTTTAATTTCTTCTAAAGATAAATCTCTATCTACAGCATACATACCATAGATTCCTATTTTTGTTTTATTTATTTCTTGTTCTTCTCTAATCTGGTTAATTTCTTCTTCTGTCATAAAACATGGGTAAGCTAAACCTTGTTTAATTAAATCTTTTACATAAGTTTGATAAATTTCTGTTCTTTCACTTTGAATATACGGTCCATATTTTCCACCAACTTTTGAACTTTCATTTGGCATAATACTAAAAGCATCTAAATCATTAAATATTCCTTCAGTTCCGTTTTCAACACTTCTTTTTTGATCTGTATCTTCAATTCTTAAATAGAATACACCATTACTTTGTTTTGCATATATATAATCACAAAATGCACCAAAAAGACTTCCCATATGAACAAAACC
>CALVKW010000176.1 GCA_944333345.1 uncultured Bacilli bacterium
ATGAATTAACTATTTCTGTTAAATCATAAGAATTATCATTTGAAAATAAAATTAATTTCTTGTATTCATTTGATAGTTTTGTTATACTACTAATATAAAAGATATGAGGATCATGAAAGAAAAAAAAGTTAAAAATGTGAAAAAAGCAACTAATGGTAAAGTTCGTGCTTTGCTTGAAGAAAGAAAGAAAAGAGCTAAGAAGAAAAAAGAAGTAAAAAAATTAAAGATTTCAGATATTAAGCGGGGTGAAGGAGCAGAAGTAAGTCATTTACTTGCTAGAATAAAAGCTCGAGAAGTAGAACTTACCTTTTGTTGTGTTGCCATTTGTTTGGTAGTTATTTGTGTTAGTTTGTATTTTGTTTTTTCTGCCGTTCGTGATCCTAAAGATTATAATACTATGACGGTTGGTGATTTTTCTGTATCTTTTAATACCGTCGGAGAAAGTTTGGGCAATATTATTAATTTAACTCCATTGAGTCCTATTAGTGATGCTCAGGGACAAGAGACTGCTTCTTATGGAGTACATATTGAAAATAGTTCTGAAGAGAGGCAGGCATTTCAAATTGTTTTAGAATCCGATTCTAGCATGATTGAAGAGGATGGATGTGGTGATAGGCAACTTGATAATCAATATTTACATTATCAAATAGAAGATTCTAATGTTTTACCTATCGTAAATACAACGGATTCTTCTCCCGTGTTATTCTCATCTTATTTAGAGCCTGGAGAAAAAAAGACATATCAAATTCGTATTTGGGTCGCAGACACGTTGCCGGTAGAGTATTTGGATTATCATTATCATGGAAAACTTGTTGTTCAAAGTGAAAAGACTGTTAATAATTAACAGTCTTCTTCGTTTAGTAGAAATTTTTCTATAATATTATAAGTTAATAGTGGGTATTCTAAGTATGAGAAATGAGTGGCATTGGGATAGATAATCAGTGCTGAGTTTTTGATGTGATTTTTCATATATTTTGCATCCTTTAGTGGGGTGTCTTGATCTTTATCTCCCCAGATTAGTAATGTTTCGGTGTCAATATAAGGAAGATAGTACCTTAAATCTTCGTTAATTACGTTTTTAAAAGTTTGATACATTTCTAATGGTAATTTTTTATAATCACTTGAACCAAATATTTGGATTAATTTTTGGTGATATTTTTCTTTTAATTTTGTTGGTAATATTTTTTTAATGTGTTTTAATAATTTATATATTTTTTCTTTTATCCATATTTTAGGTTTTTTCTTTCTTTTTATACTGGCAATATCAATTAAAACTAATTTATCTATTGACTCTTTATAATATCCTGTTAAAAGAGTTGCAATTCTTCCTCCGAAGGAGTGGGCTATGATGGTTGGATTTTGAATGTTTTTTTCTAGCATAAAGTCTCTGATAATATTTGCATAATCATAAATAGTTAAATCGTGATTAGGAAAAGTACTGTTTCCAAATCCTGGATAGTCCATGATATATATAGTAAAATTTTCTTTTAACTTTTCAATTAAGTAAGTAAAAGTTTTTCTGGTATCTCCCCATCCTGGTAGTATGATAATTGTTTTATTACTTTGTCCATATTTTTCAAAATATATGGAGTATTCTTCTTTGTTATAATACATATTATCACCTGTTATAGTTTATTCTTATTGTCTAATTGTGTTAAATTACTTGTATGTTTTTTTTATAGTGTATTATACTATAGTTATCAAGGAAATGCGAGACCTGTTCTCATATAAAACCGACTAAAGTGACGATACGGGAGTTCCGATCAGTTATCGGTGTTGAAGACCTTCTGCTTTTCAGGTAGGGATCCTAATGATAGCGTACGAACACCCACCTGTAAATATGCAGGTTTTATCGTTGGACAGAACGCTTTCCTTGATTTTTTATTGATTTTTTTGAGGTTTTGTGGTATAATAACCGCACGAGGTGAAATAGCGATGTTGATATTACCTATTATTAATTATAATCGTGAGAAAGACCGTAATCGTATTATGGAAATTCAAATAACTTTAAAAGATGCGAAAAAAATTTATAGCAGTGTTATACTAGAAAATACGAGCGAAAGTGAAGTTGTTATTAATCATAAATTCTTTTCTGAATCTAGCTATTCCCATGATAAATCTGATAGTAGTGTTGTAGATTTTATTCGTAATTCTTCTTTAGTAAGTAAAAATGATTTTTTAATTACTACAAGAGAAGAAGCAGATTCTAATCGCTATGATGTTTACCAAGTAAAACAACCACCTAAATTTGTTAATAAAGCACTAGATAATTTATATGCTAGTGTTATTACTGATATGAGAAAAAATATTCCTAATGGAAAAGGTAGTCATAAAATATCTTTTGAAAAATTAGGATTTGATGAAGTTTTAACAGAAGAAAAAATTAATAGACTTAGAGAAATAGTAAAAACTAATCCTGATCGTAGTCAGTGGCCAAGATTGTTTGAGCAAGCTGGTATTGATGATTTATCTCAAACATTAGAGTTTTTAGATCATTTTAACTTTACTATTATTAAAGAATCTATTCGTCCAGAGGAACTAATTGAGTCTGTGATTCAAAGTTTTGAATCCTCACAATCACAAGAATATCGAGTTTTAAAAAAGTATCATAATATTGCGAAAAGTAATCAACAATTCTATTCTAAATTATCACTTGTTAATCATTTGCTTTATAATCAGCCATATCATTTGATTACTTCTGATAAATCTAG
>CALVKW010000177.1 GCA_944333345.1 uncultured Bacilli bacterium
TTTTTGACATAGTTATTTTCAATTTTTTACAATTGAAAATTTAATACTATATCCTATTTTTTCTTTGTCTAATATATCTGTTTTTGATTTTCTATTTATCAAAAAAATGAGTTATTAGACTTGCAATTTACAGCTTCTATTTACATGTTTTGCTGTTTCTTCTTTCAAATTGCTCCTCTAATATAACAAATGATATTTAGAAAGTCAACAACTTTTTTTTATTTTTTTTTAGGAACACCGCGTTAAGTTGCTTAACTATTTCTAAGTATATCAATGTGCATTAAATTTTATTTACTTTTAAATTTTTTTTATTTTCTTATCTTTTTTGTTTTATATTATGCAATACATTCTATTATATGCATTTATTTTATTTTTTTGCCAATAAATTTACTTTTATATATTTTACTATTTTATTTCAATTTCAAGATGCTCTTTATCAGAGATTAAAGGAGTATTTAAGATTCTAAATTTTTTATCTGTGTAAAATAGATATCGTAGTGTATCAAAATTTTTGTTTGGATCTAACATTAATGTTGCTAAATCATCTAATTCTTTTAGTTCATTTGTACTAAGCGTAAAGAATTCATTATCATCATCTATATAACTCGGCATAAATAAATATGATATTTCATCATTCATTAATGCATGAAAATCAAAAAATAATGAATATGCCAACATGTTTAATCCCTGAAAAGATGAGCCATGTATATATTTATTTATATCATCTTTTCCACTGCGAACATCCAACCAAATTTTAGCAATCCAACCAAAATCATTTTTATTCATATTAATATGATTCTTTCCAATACGAGAATCTGGGTCACATATAATCCATTTATTCTTTTTTTGATTATAATATTCTATAATCCAATGATCTATATATTTACCATCGTCTCTAAAATATGATGCAAATCCACTTCGTACTCGACATGGTATTTTTTTCGCTTTCAAAATAGATGCCATCAATACTGCTACATAACGACAAGTAATTACTACTTTATCTTTTATTTCTCTATTTTTAGTAAAACCTCTATTATCTTGTCTAAAAAGTTCTGCTGTTATAGCAGGAGCAGTTAAAAGAATATCGTCATGACTAATATATTTCCACCAAGGATATTCTTCAGAAACATGGTCATGACTTCTACCTTGTTCTAACTGTTCTTTTCTACTCCTTCTAAGTTCTGTTCTATGAATTGTTTGTGATAATACCAAATCAGTTAGTTCTTCCATATCATCAGGAAGAGACTTATAGTATTCTTTATATGGTTCATAATTAGTGTACATACTTGTTTTTAAATAAAAATCCAACATTTCTTCATTCATAAAAATAGCCTCCATATTTATTATAGGGGCATCGTATATTAAAATCCTTGCTTTTATACAATAAAAAATGTCAGGTTAAAGGAAACCACAGTTCCACATAATTTTCATGATATATCTCCAGATAATTTTTCTCTTTTAATTTGTAGTTTAAACTAGGTAGATAAATTTCTTCCGTACTATTTATACAGTTATTAATATCAAGTGCTTTAAATGATGATGTTGTGATTACAAACCAACTTGATGAAGAAATAGTAAACTTTGAAGCCTTTCCCCATTTTTCTTCTAAACCAATATGGTAATAAAATTCTTTATTATTATTATTTTTTAGAAGTTCTGATATTCCATAACGTTCTTTTACATTTATAAATTCTTTATTTTCAGCTTTTGTCTTGTTCCAAAATTTTTCAATAAAATTTGAATTGTTATTAATAGGAAATAAACCTTTTATGGTATATAACGTGAATTTTTTATTATATACAATCTTATATTTCATATCATTTCTTTTTGTGTAATTAGATTTAAAATGTAATACTGGATAAATTTTAGATGCTTTACCATTTATTACTTCTCTTGGTGTTACATTATGAAAAGATATAAAACTTCTAGTAAATGACGAAGGGTTGGTGTAGTTATATTTGTTAGCAACATCAATTACTTTCATACTATTACGTAAATCTTTCGCTGCTAAAGTCAATTTTCTATATCTTACATATTCTTTCATTGTAATTCCTGTTAAAAGTTTAAATAATTGTTCAGCAACATAAAGATTAGTACCTAAAATTTTTGCAGTATAGTTATAGTCTATTTTATCCATTAAGTTACTTTCTAGGTAGTCTATAACTTCATTTAGTTGTTTATATATATTCATAAATAACACCCCCAATATTAGTATAACAAAAATTAATTAAACAGTGGATTCCAGTCTTGAATGTATATGCCACCTAAGATTCCATCTTTTGTTTCATATGAAAACAGCATATCAGATTCGCTATATGAATAATACTTAATTGATTCTTCTTTCTTTAGTTTGCTTAATAACTCTTCACAAGCAACTTTTCTTTCATTAGTAGTCATTTCTTGATATTCAGAAGAATTAATTAAATTATTTACTTCAGTATTGGCATCTATATTTCTATTATTATTTAGTGATATATATCCTATAGCTAATAAACATACAACTAAAATTAGTATTATAAGTATTAATAATATTTTTCTTTTCTTTTTCATATTTGTTTACTCCTATAGTATACATTATACAGTACAAATTATAACAAAAAAAGACTCATCATTTTTGATTCATCTTTTATAAACAAAAAAAATTCTTGGCAACTTCCTATCTTCGCTTTCACTATTGTCGGCGTTAAGTGGCTTAACTTCTG
>CALVKW010000178.1 GCA_944333345.1 uncultured Bacilli bacterium
GGGACATTTTTGTCCTTTATTTAAAATCGCTATAACCTTATCAGTGCTTAATTTTCAGGTAGTTTGTTTAAATTTTTATTATATCTTGAGGGACAAAAAGAGTAGCAAAAGACCAATTTGAGTAATTACAGTCAATTTGGAAAATATCGCTAATATTCAAACACACTGCCTAATTGAGACTATTATTCTACAACTCAAATGTCTCATTAAACCTTAGGGAGTTTGAGAAAATTAATCATCATAATAAAATATATTTATTTCTTCTTCTCTTATCTCTGAATCAAGATTTTCTAAAACGTCATAATCAATAATTGGAGTATTTTTTACAATTTTTTTTAGACTGTCACTCACCCAATCTATATTCCAAATTGGGTGATTTGACTCATTTATAACCAAATTACAAATGTTTGAGTTATAACTTTGAAAATAGTCATCATTGTATGCTATTCTCTGCAACCAAATTTCCATATATTCTGTATTAGGCTTCTCTTGTAGTTTATTTTTTATTTTATAAATAATATTAAATCTTTTATCGAAATCAGTAATATATGCTAAAGATTTTCCTATTATTGCCGCTATTGTAGGATAAACTCTTGGATTATTATATGCTATGTGAAAAGCTACACTAATTACAGGAATTATATTTTTATCATTTTTTGTAAATTTTAAATTTTTATTATATTCCGTAAGTAATGATTGTAAACTACCGGAATTTGGAAATTTTTTAGAAAAATCATAAATTCGAATAATTTGTTTTTGCAAATTACCCTTGTTGGGGCAAAACTTATATAAATCCTCCAAATGAGATATTCTATATAATTTATCTTTTTTTAATGAACCTTCAATAATATCTTCTGTTTTTTGAGTTTTTGTTGCGTTAAGCTTAAACCCTAAGTCTATCATGACCTCCGTTAAAAATTTAATTATTTGGTTTCCTGTTTGTGTATTATTTACAAAAATACGATAATCATCTCTATAACGAATAATTTTATATTCATCGATACCATTAGCTTGTAACTTCTCCGATAAAAGTAAATCAGCATAGCCTAAAACTATCTCTGCTATAAAATCCATCAAAACAGAGCCTTGAGGAATACCATTGGTTTGACCACATGTCATTTGTCTAATTAAAAAATCAATATTATTGCCTTCTAATTTAATAGTTTTATCTTTGACTGCCCGTTTTGCTATCTCTTTACCATGTAGTGCCCAAGTAATAACATGGGTATATATAGAACCATAGCAATCAGTAATATCTGTTAAAAATAAATATGAATAATCTAAGGTTTGCTCTATGGATAATTGCTCTACCTCATTCCACCAATTTGAAATTTGGCTAGCTTTTTGATTTCTTTTAGGTAAATTTAAAACTGGAATTGCTTTGCTTAATATATTTTCATTTGCTTGAAATTTTTTAAACCTATTTTTAATCAATTTCCAAATATCATCCTGCGTTATGTAATTTACCAATGCAACATATACTATAGGATTCAATAATTGCAATGGTCGCCAAGCATAACAACCATCCTTATTATTATAAATAATATAGTTTACATTATCATAGCTAGATGGTGGAATTCTATTATTTACAAAAAATGTTTTTAATTCCTTATTTTGTAATTTTTTATCTATCTTTCTAAGTAAATTTTGAAAAGTAAAATATGAGGGCAATAAAATATTAGAATAATTTTCTTCTTTAAGAAAATATTCCTTTGCTTTATTTGCAGTTAAATTTAGAACATTTTTGGCTGCCAAATTTTCTTACCGTAAATATTATACTACCTGTTCATAATATCATAAATATATTGAACTTTTTTATGATAGTATTATTTTTAGATTAGGATAAAGCAATTTATATGCACAAGGAACAACAAAAAAAGATAAGAGTATTTGAAGCTTTTGCAGGATATGGTAGCCAACGAATGGCTCTTCGCAATATTGGTATTCCTTTTGAAATAGTTGGAATTTCCGAAATTGAAGGAGAAGTTATTCGTTCTTATGCTGCTATTCATACTGATTTTTTAGAAAAAAGAAAAAATTTAGCTGTAGGATGTGGTAAATCTTTGATTTACCGCATCAAAAATTTTTATCAATAAAATTATTCATAATCTAAATCCGCAATTTTATATCTATCTTCAAAATTACACCAATCAGTTTCATAATATCCGTTTTTAACAAAATTATTAAACGTTGAATATTTCCAATCCTTTGGTGCAATTTGATAATGTTTCATCGGATTATAATGAATGTAATCTATGTGACGGCATAAATCTTCTTCGTTTCTAATTGTATGTTCCCAAAAACGCCTTTGCCAGATATCTCGTTCTTGGCGTTTAATATTACTTTCGCTTTGTTCATAATCCACAATTGCATTAATATCAATCTTTTTAGAAAAAGTCCGTTTTATCAATAAAATTATTTTTGAATACTCATTAATATTATTAGGTTTTATTAATAAATGTACATGGTCTTTCATTACACAAATTGCATAAATCTCAAAGTTATAATATTTATGAGCATTCTTGATAGAAAATTTTAATAATTCGATATTTTTAATCAAAATATTACGTCTTTTGCTTGTAACAATGGTAATAAAAATTATACTATTGGGAATATATAATCTTTTGTAATTCATAAACGTATTTTAACATATATTAAATGATGCGGTAAATCAAAGATTTACCACATCCTACGGACTT
>CALVKW010000179.1 GCA_944333345.1 uncultured Bacilli bacterium
CTCTTATTCTAAAATATGTTCCTCTATTCTGATATTTTTTCTTCCTCATCCAAATTTAATGTTTCCTCTTATCATTTTAATTTAGTTTTGTTTTTTTGATGGACCAGTAACAGCAAATGTCATGCCAGAACTACATCATAATGTTTTTTTTAATCAAAATTAATTTTTTCTATTTTTATAATTTTATCATTATTATCCATATCCATTTTCAAATTAATATTATTGTCTTGATTTAAAAATTGTATAACTGCAACGCTTGAAAATATTTTGGACTTTGCTAATAATTCTTCTATATTTATCCATTCAGAACTATTTTCTTTAAATTCTTTTGGTTCGCCTTTATACTTTTCAACTATATAAATATCAAAATCAAAAATTCTATTTGGACATTCAACAATTACTCTTCCTTTATAAGTTTGACTTATAATATCCATTCCTGTTTCTTCTTTAAATTCACGAATAGATGTTTCAAAAGAAAGCTCATTTTCTTCTATTTTTCCACCTGGAATATCATAAAAATCTTTTGCCTCTTGTTTTTTGTATTTTATTGCAACAATATTATTTTCTTCTATTAGATATGTTCTTACCGCTTTTCTTATTGGTTTATTCATTTATATTTTCCTTTCTATTTTTTCAAGTTCTAATAAATATTCTTTTTTATCTAGTCCTCCCGCATATCCTGTTAATTTGCCATTTGACCCAACTACTCTGTGACAGGGAATTATAATGGATATCGGGTTATGACCTACAGCACCGCCAACTGCTTGAGCAGACAAACTTTTAAGTCCTTTTTCTTTCGCTAATTTTAATGCTATTTCTTTGTAAGTTATAGTGCTTCCGTAAGGTATTTCACAAAGAATTTGCCAAACTTTTTTTCTAAACTCAGTTCCATCCGGATTTAGAGGAAGTTCTTTTATACTTGGTTTTTCTCCCTTAAAATATCTGTCTAACCATTTTTTGGCTTTCATTAATGTTTCCTCATCATTTTTTTCTTCTACCTCTTCTTTTATCGAATTCATATAATATTTTTGATTTTTAAACCATAGACCAATTAATTTATTATTGTTGCTAGCAAGTAGGATATCGCCAATAGGTGAAGTGTATGTGCTTATATAAATCATATTAGAAACGGCCTCCGCCGCCTCCACCTCCGCCGAAGCCACCACCTGATGAGAATCCTCCTCCCCCACCAGAGCCACTAGACCAATTAGAACTGCCAGAAGAACTATTATAGGTTCTAGCACTATGGATAGATGTGGAAACTGCATGGGATATAATGTTTAAATTAGTGAGAGTTATTGCATCAAAGCTAAAGGTATAATCGACATTCATATCTTCTAGTTTTATCTTCATGGTTTTAGAAAGCTTATTAGCACATCCTAAAACTACTGCATAAACTAAATATTTTTCCCATAAAATTATTTCTGGTAAGGTCTTTTCATCCATAGAGCCAAAATCTTTTAGAAACTGTTTAAAAGCTCGCCACTTTTTATATTCTAATGCTCCCTTTTCAGTTCTTTTTCTAGCAATGACACTATATATTATGAGTATGATAGCTACTATTAAAACATATAAATAAAATAAACCTGCATCATAAACAAAATGCTTAGTAGCAAATAAATGGATTATGCCTACTACCGCATAAATCATTGCCAATGTTGCAATAAGACGACTATATTTTTTGATACGATAAGATAAACTGTTTTTTTCTTTTAACTTATAAGATATCGTATTCTTGTTCCAGCATAGAATTATTATAAGAGCAAGAATAAAGGCAAGAAACCCTATACTGGCTGTGGCAAGAAGAATTATGACAGAAACAATCCCTTTCCAAGATGTTTTTTTCTCAGATTTACTTTCTAATTTGCTTTTATCTTCTTCATATAAGTGTTCATTTAAGGCAATATTCAACATGATTTTATTTACTTTTTGATAATCCTTATAAAAACTTGTTGATGTTTGGGCTGTTTTCTTTAAATCTTTTAACCAAATTTTGGATTTACTTCTAAAAATTAAATTTATTAAAGCTTTTTCTAAATCATTTTCATGGTCTAGTTTTAAACCATTTTTTTCTAAAAGAATATCTTTCTTTTCTTTGTCTTCTGTAGCTTTTATTTTTTTCATATAAATTAAATATAAAATTTCAGCCGAAATGGATTCTTCCGTTATTTTCTTTTTCATCAAATATTCTACTGTTGCTGGAGAAAAATCATTAGGAAAATCACGCATATATTTGTGGTCAAATTGAACATTATATTCTTTATCACATTTAAAATATAGATATATTCCGGTTCCAATTAAACATGCAATTATAAGACAACTGATAATAGTTGCTGTTTCATTAAATTTTTCTTCTTTTTCGATAATTTCTTGTTTAACAGGAACTAACTTTGCTAATAATTCACTTTTTAATTTCCTATTTTCTAATAGTTTTACTGACTCCATTGCTTCGTTATACCAATAGTAATCACGATATTCTAAAGCTAACTTTACATCTTCTTTCGCAGTTTTTTCTTCTTTTTCTATCACAAGAACATGTAATTCTTCTAATTTGGTTTGTAAGTCTTTAAAAACAGTTTCATCTGTAACTAAAGAAATATAATAAGAAGCATTATTATAACAGACCCTAGTGGGATAACGGTTACAATAAGCTAATTCTTCATAGGCAGTTTGTTGGTTTTTAT
>CALVKW010000180.1 GCA_944333345.1 uncultured Bacilli bacterium
ACCAACGACACGCCCCTCGTCTAAGACAACAATTTTATCCGCATTCATAATTGTTGAAATACGTTGAGCAACAATTAAAACCGTCTTATCTTTGGTAATTTTAGCAAGTTCTCCACGAAGTTTCGCATCCGTCTTAAAGTCAAGTGCTGAAAAACTATCATCAAATACATAGATATCAGGATTTTTAGCAATCGCTCTAGCAATAGATAAACGTTGTTTTTGTCCTCCAGAAACATTGGTTCCACCTTGACTAATATCATAATCTACGCCACCTTTAAGTTTAGAAACAAACTCCGTAGCCTGTGCAACATCTAATGCTTTATTTACATCTTCATCAGTAATATTTTCATTACCATATTTAATATTATCTTTAATCGTACCAGTAAATAGCACACCTTTTTGTGGAACGAAACCAATCTTCTCACGAAGTTCATGGATATCTACATCTTTAATATTAACACCATCGACTAGAAGTTCACCATCGGTAACATCATAAAATCTTGGTATCAAATTAATAAGTGTAGACTTACCACTACCAGTAGAACCAATAAACGCAGTTGTCTCGCCAGGATTCGCAACTAAATCAATATCTGTAATGACATCATAATCAGCATCCGGATAACGGAAACTTACATTTTTAAATTCAACCTTTCCTCTTTCTTCAGGTTTAAACTCTACTAAATGATCACTATTATAAATAGTATCTGGAGTTTCAATGATTTCCATAATACGTTTAGCTGATACATTAGCACGTGGCAACATAATAGACATCATAGAAATCATTAAGAATGCCATAATAATTTGCATTGTATATTGAATGTAAGCCATGATATCTCCAACTTGCATAGTACCAGAATCTACTCCTTTAGCACCTTGATATACAATAGCTAAACATACAAAGTTCATAACAAGCATCATAATAGGCATCATAAAACTCATAGCACGGTTGATGAATAAGTTAACCTTAGTAAGACGTTTGTTAGCTTGTTCAAATCTCTCCTCTTCATGACGTTCATTAGAAAATGCACGAATAACTGGAAGACCAGATAAAATTTCACGAGTAACAAGATTTAACTTATCAATTAATTTTTGTACTCGATTAAACTTAGGCATAGCAATTGCAAATAAAGTAATAACAACAGCAAGTATCGCAACAACTGCAACACCAATAATATAAGTCATATCTGCATTTGTATTCATAGCTTTCATTACTCCACCGATACCGATAATTGGAGCATAGAAAACTACACGAAGTAAGAACACAACAACCATCTGAACTTGTTGTACATCATTCGTTGTTCTTGTAATTAAAGATGATTGTCCAAAAGTCTTAATCTCATTTTTAGAAAATCCAACAACTTTCGTAAATACTTTATGACGAAGCGTTCTAGCAAGTCTTGCTGCCATACGAGATCCAATAAATACAATTAAAACTCCAACTGCCATGGCTGCAAAAGCAATACCAAGCATAATAAGACCAACTCTTAAAATATACATAGTTTGAATAGAATCTGTATCAACACCTATTCTTTGATACTCACTCTGAACAAAACTAACAGCAGCTTGATCAACAATAGAGTCTGGAATATCTTTAATCTGCTCATTAACATCACGAAGCATTGCTTCTCTTTGATCATCACTCATCATACTAAGAGCATCAAAAAGACTAACTCCTTCAGGAAAATTAAAAGATACATTACTATCTGAAGAATCACTATTCTGTTCAGCATAACTTAAAATCATCATAGGTTCCGCCATAATAGAGCTAACTTTTTCAGTATCACTATCTTCTTTTAACTCATAAATAGCTTCACCCTTATAAGTATCACTTTTTTCATATTGATCTAAAATGTACTCTTGATCTTTTGTATCCATAAATAATACCAAAGTATTAAGAGTATCTTCTCCAATCTGTTCAATCGCAGCATTTTCAATACCACCTTGTTGTACACCAACATTAACTATTCTAGACGTATAATCTGGCAAAGTTAAATCAAGATAAGCTTGTACAAAAAGTAATAAAATAACTGCTAAAACAGAAAAAATAGAACTTTTTAAATACTTAAAAACTTTTAACATTCTTTCCCCTCCCTATAAATTCCATAACATAATATATTAATATTTTTTTCATATTGTTCTCGAACACCAGAAATATTATTACTTTTTACTGCTTCTGTAATACTAATAAATAGATTATGCATAAATAAATGAAATATAAATTCTAAATCATCAGAACGAATATTTTCTGTGGAAATAAAGTCATGCACATATAAAAATAAAGCATGTCCTGGTCTCTCAAATTTTTCTCTATAAATATTAAAATACAAAAAAATATTTTTCAAAAATCTAGATAACACATGTGCCTCTATTTCTTTGGTAAAAGTATCATAAAGCATTAAAAAAGAAGTTCTAATATCTCCATCACAAGAAACAAACACTTCCTTAGTCAAAACAAAAACTTTTTTCTTATTTAATTCTAATAAATAACCAAACAAATCGTCTTTATCTACAAAATAAGTATAAAAACTGCCCCTAGAAATTCCTGCGTTTTGAATAATCTGATTAATAGAAGCATCGGTATAAGATACTCTAGAAAACTCATTCATGGCAGCATCTAATAATTTCTTTTGTTTAATAGAATCTAAATTTAAAAATGTTTGACTAGGCATGGTATCACCACCC
>CALVKW010000181.1 GCA_944333345.1 uncultured Bacilli bacterium
ATTATTGAAATTATTATTAAAAGATTATTATTTTTGTTATTCTTCTTTTCATTACTTGTAGCTCCTTGGGTATTAATATTTTTTATTCTACTGTTCCAAATAAATTCAAAGGCCAAAATCTAAATAATACTCTGCTTTCTATTTTTTCAAAAGGAACACACCCGAATGCTCTACTGTCTGCGCTTTTCGACCTATTATCTCCCATTAAGAATAAGCATCCTTCTGGTACTATTATATCTAGATAAACTCCATTTGGTTCAGATGTTGTTTCTACTCCTTCTTTTAGATATGGTTCTTCTAATTCTTCACCATTTATATATACTTTTCCATTTTCAATTTTCACATGTTCGCCAGGTAATCCTATTACTCTTTTTATAAAACTATTTTTGTTCAACTCTAATACATAATAAACAAATTTATCCCATAGTCGTTTTGGTTCATTTTCATATCTAGCAATAGGATTATCGAAATTAGCTTCTGCCTGTGATATATTTATTTTACTTGGAGATTCAAAAGTTACAATATCTCCTCTATTTAATTCTCTATGAAATGTTCTTACTGTTCTATCTAATATTAGTCTTTGATCTTCTATTAATGTTGGATACATTGAAACATTTTGTACTACTGTGGGCACTCCTATATAGTATTTTACCAATAATGCTAATATAATTGCTATAATTATACAATATGTCCACTCTAAAATTTCTAACAATCTTTTATATTTTTGTTCCATTGATGACTCCATTTTTTTATATTTATTATATGTCCTATTTCTTTATTCCAATTCTATTTCCTTCTAAATCTTTATAATAAAATTGCTCATAATATCCTTGTTTTTTCCAGTGAACTTTTACTGCATTATTTGTTACTCCATCGAATATTTCATTTTCTTCTGCTGTTAAAACTACATTATTATTTTTATCTACAACTTTATATACACCATCATCTGTTATAATAAAATATCCGTCTTCTGATAAATCTGTTGAAACAATTTTTCTTGGTTCTCCATTATCATCTGCTTCAAATGTGCTATTGTCATTTACTTTTTGAGGTTCAAATAGCTTGTTTCCTTCTTTATCTATTACTGTATAATATGGTGTTCCACCTTGGTTTGTAAAAGTAACTAATGTATATCCCTCTTCTGTGTAATGTGGTTTATTTGAAACAATCCAAAATTCATTAGATAAATCTTTGGCTGTTCCCTTTTCTAAGTTAAATATTGAGCAATATGTTCTTCCTCTTTCATTACCAGAAGATTGGTCCCTATATACATAAGATGTAATCTCAAAAACCATTCCATTTTGATTTTCATCTCCATATACAATTTCATCATATGGAGCTGTTATTCTCTTTATATTTCCGTTGTCATCAAATACTTTTAAATACCATACTTTAAAGTTGTCATTATCTTCTATTACTGAATATCCATCCTTAAATTCTTCTGTTACTTTTTCTGAATATTTAACAATAGATTTTGTTTTTAAATTTAAAAATTCTGTTCCATCATCATTTAATAATAGCATATCATCTCCAAAAGTTCTTATCTTGCCCACATAGTCTTCAGATGGCTCTATAATATATTTTTGTTCAGCTAAGCTATATACTCCTGTAAGTGTATTTGAAGAATTATATGTATCATTTTGTTTTGTTGTAATAATAAATCCATTATCTACTAGCTCCACTTTTTCATATTCATAATCACCATAAGAAAAAACAACATTACCATTTTTATCAACAATATTTGTCTTTTTCTCATTTTCTACTGGAATTTGCATATATCCATCTAGGTATGTAGAATTACCTTTATAAGAATATAATACATTATAATCTTTATCTATTACATAGTGAGTTCCTACCATGTTAATTGTTTGTGTAACAACTGCAATATCTCCATCAAAGTCCATTGCTCTATCTATACTAATAGATTGCTGAGTAGAATTATTGTTGCTATTTTGTTCATTATTATTGTTAACTTCATCATTCCCACAACCAGTTAAGAAAAGCAAAAGTGCAATCATACAAATTATTAAAAATATTACTCTAACTATTTTCGTCTTATTACTCATACCTAAAACTCCCCTCTTATTTTAACTATTACTATATAATTTTATCATTTTCTTTACAAAAAAACAAGGCATATTTTTGCCTTGTTTTTGCTTTTTTAAGATCTGTCCCCAGTGGGGTAAAATACCCCATTGGGAAACGTCCCCAATGATTTTTTAATTTTTTATAGCAACCATAAGTTCATTTATTTGCACTAACATCTCATGATTATTATAATTATATACATCATTTGTAAAATATACTCTATAATTCATATTTTCAAACCTGTTTTTAGCAAGTTCTAAAAACTCGTTTGTTTCTTCTTCTGTTAAATTACTTTTTACTCGAAGTTCATAAAATGTAAATCTTACGAATTCATCGTTTTCTTGTAATTTGCTGTTAATATAGTCATCTACAAATTTTAGTTTCATTAAACTCCTCCACTTTTTAGTATTTATATATTATCTCATAAAAATCCTAATTAGTCTATCATTTATTTTTTTAAATGGATGATATCTCATTGGCAAATCTATTAATGTAGATTTTTTTACAATACTTTTATAGTGGCTAAATGTTTTAAAACTGAATTTTCCATGGTATTCTCCCATTCCGCTATATCCTA
>CALVKW010000182.1 GCA_944333345.1 uncultured Bacilli bacterium
TTCCTAACAAAATCAATTTCTTCTGTAAACACTTTAACTTTACAATTTGGATTTGTACACTCATATTTGTGAACTCTGATTTTTAACCATACTATTTTATTATGTATTGAAGTATCTTGAACTGTCCTTATGTAATATTCATGACATTCAGAACTTACATGTTTACATTCAGGACACTGACATTTTGTTTTCTTTGATTCTATATTTAAGATAATTTCATTTGATTTTTCTTCCATACTAGTTACTGGATAATTTTCTCCATATAAAAAAGTATTATTCATACTACTTCTCCTTCTATCTTAAACATAGTACCAAAATTTTTCAATAATAAAAAGTAGGCATATATCCTACTTCATATTATTAGTTAATCCGCAAACTTTCGGAAGAACCTGCTATTTCTTGTCCTATTTTTTTCTAAATAAGAAATATTAACATCTCTTTTAGAAGAGTATTCATCGATAGCGGTATAAATATCAGCTACTTTTTTTAATTGTTGTTGATACTCTTCACATATAGCACTATCAGGATTATGTTTTAAGTCATTCGCTAAACCATGCCTACATAAATAATCAACTTTATTAACAGTATCTACTAATGCTTCATAATTATCTTCTCCAATGCACTGAGTAAGAATAGAAGGTCTTGTATTAATTTTAGCAGCAATAACTTCTTCTTTAAACTTTTCTAGTAATGGAAAAAGAAGTTTTTTCGTAAATAAATGAGTATTGTAATATTGATAATCCGGTCGTACAATTTCTCTTGGCTCAAGCAAATAAATACCATTTTTATGTAAATATTCTAAAGCTTCCATCGCAAAAATATCATTTAAAGTTTCATTGAATTTTTCATAAATTCGATAATTATAATCATAACGATTGCGTCTACAATCATCGTTAGGCTCCAGGCCACCACCACTTTCTGATTGATCAATGGCGTGTTCACTTTCATGAAGAAGAGCAAAATCCAAATAACCAGCTAAATTTCTATTAATTGCATAGCATAAAAAGGGAATAAGATTACCCTTATTATCGATACCATAGGATCCAGTAATACAAACTTTTTTTTTCTTCATAATATCACGAATTTGTTCAAGAAAGTCATGATAAGAAGAAAATTCCTCAGCAATCTCCTGATAATCAGAACGAAGAGAAAGATATTCTAAAAAAGCCTCATTCTCTTTTTCTTTTCTAGTTTTTTGAACAAAAGAAATTATATCTTGACTAGGAATATACTTCTGTATTCCTTCACTCTTTAAAAAGCATAAATAAGAAGAAAACGGTTCTTTAGTATCACAGTCATATAAATTACGAAAAGGTAAGTTAATATCAAAGTGATTGAAATATTCGCTATGATTGCTCCTAATTTCCATAAAACCCATAGGCACGCAAGTAGGATCAATAAGTTTATCCATTTTTTCTTTTGAAAAACTTTCAATAAGAGTAGGACAATCAATACTATCTTCTCCAAAAACTATTTTTTCTTGTTCAATGAATTCTTTATCACAAATGACATCTTTTACTGCCTTTGGTAAAAGAGGATAAATCTCAAAAAATAATTCATGTTTTTTTTCCTGATAGATATGATTTTTTCTATCTTGTTCCGTATTAATAAATTCTAAATAGGAAGATAAACTTTTTTCCCAATCATAATATTCTTTCAATAACCTCTGATAAATATTTCTATAATTTTTTATTTCTTCATAAATTTCTTGAAATTCATCACTTTCCATAAATGAATTTAATTCAACTGGAAATATTTTTTCTCCTTTTTTCTTTAAAAAATAATTAATTATCTTTAACCGATTAACCCGTAATGTTGTTTCTGATTCATGATTATCTTCATCAAAAGCACATAGAGGAGCCCAATATTTATAACGCTCCGTAAATGCAAAAATAGAATGAATTGTCAAATCTAAAACCTGAGTTGTATTATCATCAAACTTACGACTATAATTACTTCTATCATAACAGGTAGAAACTCCAATCTCATCCAAAAAACGCAAAGACAATTCTTTTCCTTTGCAACCTCTTAAATAATGAATATAAGAATCGATACCTTCCACATCAAAATAAGAAATAAAATAAATATTATTTATGCGTTTGCGAATAATATCCCGATATTTTTCTCCATAAACATAAGTAAAAGCATCGATAATAGGAGTTTTTATACTTTGAAAATCGATATCTAATAGATTCATACTCACCAGCCCCATAAGTAGATTATATAATACCATAAAAGAGAGTAAAATTCAAGGAAAGCTAGGAAATAGGCAGAAATATGTGTAACTATTCAGACTATGAAAAAAAATAAAGTGTAAAAAGTAGTGTCAACGATGCTGCTTTTTTCAATTATATATGAGAAAATAATAATAGTTAAGGATAGTGGTATAAATGATGAAAGTTACAAATGATTTCTATAGGCAATTTGAAGAATTAAATAATAAGTTAGATTCATTATTAAAAGAAAATAAAGATTTAAGAAGAGAGTTTAAACAAGAAAAAGAAGACTTGAAAGCCACTATCAAAGAAAAAGATGAACTTATAGAAAAATTATTAAATGAAATAGATAGACTAAAAAATTAAATAAATAAAGATAGTAGTAATTCTAGTAAACCGCCCTCAACAGATACAGGAAAGAAAGAAAAAAGTGGAGCCAAT
>CALVKW010000183.1 GCA_944333345.1 uncultured Bacilli bacterium
TAAATAACTCCCTCATAAAAGACATTGCTGGATCATTATAATATGAAATTCCTCCAATTATTGTTTTAACCGTTAATGTTCTTACATTTAATTCTTTATTTATTACAATTCTTAAATTCTCTGGTTTGTATATATTTTTGCTTTGTAAATCTCTTAAAAAGGCTGTAAGTGGTTGTATAGTAAGTATATCCATACTTTGTACTAAATAAATTTCTTGTGAAGCTGCAAAATAACCAAAGTCTGTATTAAAATCACAATCAATTAATATTAACGAATGATTTCTTACAAGTGTTGATAGAATTTCTTCATATCTTTCCATCTCTATATCATCATCTGGTAAAGCTGTATAGACTGTTAGAGTTTTACTTACTTTTAGACCTGCTGCAACACCATTTATTAAATTTGGTATACTTTTTTCTGCAATTTGTCTTTTATCTTCTTCATTTTCTGTGTATATATAATATGCATTTCTATTTTTTGTAGCATCTAAAATTGCAACATCTATTCCTTTTTTTGATAAACTATCTGCAATATTATTAATTAAGAAAGATGTACCATTTTTTTTTTTTTTAACAAAAGTAACTATTTTTTTCTCTTTTGTTATTAATGCATTTATTTTATCTGTAGGATAAGTCCTTTTCATTCTTGATAGACTTGTATTTTGATTGTATCTACTATTATTTATATAATTATTAACTTGATTCGTTGGTTGTTGATTTGTAATAGGTTTAACATCATTTTGATTATTAAATCCTGGAATTGTTCCTGCGCTTACATTATTGTTGTCATCTTCGTCATCAAATCCCGGAATTGTTCCTGTGCTTATATTATCGTTATCGTCTTCATCATCAAATCCTGGAATTGTTCCTGTACTTACATTATTGTCATCGTCTTCATCATCAAATCCTGGAATTGTCCCTGCACTTACATTATTGTCATCGTCTTCATCATCAAATCCTGGAATTGTTCCTGTACTTACATTATTGTTATCGTCTTCATCGTCGTCAAATCCTGGAATCATTCCTGTACTTACATTATTGTTGTCATCTTCATCATCAAATCCCGGAATTGTTCCTGCAGTTATATTATTGCTGTCATCTTCATCGTCGTCAAATCCCGGAATTGTTCCTGTGCTTACATTATTATCCTCATCATCAAATCCTGGAATTGTATTTTCTTTAACCTTTGGTGGTCTTCCCCTTTTTCTTTTTGGCTTATCAGTTTCTGTTTCTATATCTGTAGTATTTTTTGCTTTTGGTGGTCTTCCTCTTCTTTTTGGTTTTTCTGCCTCTGTTTTTGCAAGAATATCATCTAAATCCGGAATATCTGATTTATTAGAATTTATTTTTTCATTTTCTTCATTATCAGTAATAGTTGGAATATCAGGTGTTGGTGCAACTATTGTTTCAGGGATATTTACTCCTGAATTTGTTTGCACTCTTTTTGATACTTTTTTAACATTCTTTGTATTTACAGTTGATGGAATAATAACTGGACCTAAATTAAGATTTTTCTTCGTATTTTCTATAAATCCAATTTTTATTCCACTTTCATCTTTTTCAGGTGTTTTTGTAGCTGTATAATTTCCTGTTCTCTTTCCACCGATTAAAGTCATTATTTGTTGATATTTAGGTGATTTTTCTTCAAGTATTGCTTTTACGTTTAATGGTAATACACTAGCTATTACTTTTAATTGAACATCTGTATATTGTTCAGCTATAGAATCAAAAGCATCAACACATTTTTGTTCATCTTTTCCTATTTTTTTATAATGTGATAAAATACTTTGAATTTCTGATTCACTAACATCATTTTCATTTTCTGATTGATATGCAACTTCTTCTGAATCAATTTTATAATAAATTTTAGCTTCTTTTTTTGTTCTTGGAACTCTTAAAAGCTTACAGATTTCGTCTATATTTCTATCAGTTCCAATTAAAGCATTATAAATTCCTATACTAAATAATTTTACTAAAATATCATCTGATTTTGTACGTCTATCTGTACAAATTAAAATAATTGGTGTATCAGACCTCGTAGAATTTGTTGCCTCGTCGCTAATGTCATCCAATTTTTCAAAAATAAATTTATCTATTTGTTCAAAATTATTATTAGTAAATGGTTCCAAATCTTCACTTATAATTATCCTATCATAAGATTTATCTTTTTGTAATTCTTTTAAAATAGCATTAAAATAATATACATTTTTATAAGATATTATTTCTTTATACTCATCTTGATATTTTTTTATAATAGATTTTGAAACTTTCTCATTATTTACTGCAAATAATATTTTCATTTGTTTAACCCCTCCAACCTTTTACAACTATAGCAAAAATAAGTGGTAATAATTGTGTTATTACTAGGACTGTAATACAGCCTATCATAATTCCGAATCCTCTATCTCTTTCATCTAATTTACGAATTCCTATTACTTGATAAATACCTCCAATAGCTATACCTATAAAGCATACTGGTATACTATAAATTCTTACTACATTTAATATATATGCTGCAATTCCATATGCATCAGATCCATATTCTTCTTTATAATCTTCTAATTTTTTTTCTGAATTTTCTTTTATTTGAACTAATTGTCCTGCTCCTTTTGGTTCTAATTGGTTTACAGAATCTGCATAACTTACTTGTGAACCTAA
>CALVKW010000184.1 GCA_944333345.1 uncultured Bacilli bacterium
TAGTGGTGCAAAGAATGCAACAGTTGCCTTAATTCCAGCAGCTATTTTAACAGATGAAGAAGCAACAATATGTAATGTTCCAGAAATAACAGATACGGATGCTTTATGTGATATCTTAAAAGAGTTAAATGTAGAAGTAAAAAGAGCAAGTGAAAGTATTATCATTAACCCTAAAAATATGAAAAATATAGAAATAGCTGAGAAATTTTCTAAGAAATTACGTGCGTCATATTATTTTATGGGAGCTTTACTAGGAAAATATAAAAAAGCAGTACTATATTTTCCAGGTGGATGTTCTATAGGGGCAAGACCAATAGACCTTCATTTAAAGGGATTTGAAGCGTTAGGAGCTACAGTAACAAACGAAAAAAACAAGTATATTGTAGAAGCAGAAGAATTGCATGGAGCAAATATATATCTAGATATTGCATCCGTAGGAGCCACAATCAATATTATGTTAGCGGCAGTAAAAGCAAAGGGAACAACAGTAATTGATAATGCTGCTAAAGAACCAGAAATTGTAAACGTCGCAACATTTTTAAATAATATGGGAGCTCGTATCAGTGGAGCTGGAACATCGACAATAAAAATAGAAGGTGTTGAAACACTTCATAAATGTTTTCATGAAGTAATACCGGATAGAATAGAGGCAGGAACCTATGTTATTATTGGCGCTTTATGTGGAAGAAATATAAAAATAGATAATATTATTCCAGAACATATTGATTCACTATTATCTAAACTAGAAGAAATAGGAACAGAGTTAGAAATAGGAACAGATTATGTACTAGTTTCTAAATCAGACCATTATAAATCTACAAATGTAAAAACCTTGGTATACCCAGGATTTCCAACAGACCTACAGCAACCGTTTTCTGTATTATTAACACAATGTACTGGGAAATCAAAGGTAACAGAAACAATTTGGGAAAACAGATTTATGCATGTTCCATATTTAAAAGATTTAGGAGCAGATATTACAGTCAAAAATCAGACGGCAACCATTATTGGACCAACGAAATTAACAGGAACATCGGTAGTCGCAACCGACCTAAGAGCAGGAGCGGCAATGGTTGCTGCAGGATTACTAGCAGAAGGAAAAACAACGATTACTAATGTAGAACATATCTTACGAGGATATGAACAAATTGTAGAAAAACTAACAAACGTAGGTGCTAAAATAAATATAAAAGAAATATAATGAATTAGTTATATTTCTTTTTTTATGGAGGTCCTATGATAAGAAAACATTATAAACTAATAATATTTTTGTTAGTAATCTTCGTTATTTTTTTAATATATAAAGAAAACCATAATCATTATTTTAACTACACTTCCTTAGGCGATGGATATGCTTTAGGAATAAATTCATATAGCGAAATAGATTATGGATATAGTGATTATATAAAAGATGAGTTACTAACAGATAAAAGACTAAAATTATATACAAAAGACTTTTCAAAAAAAGATCAATCGATAGAACATCTATATGAATCAATCACAACAAATGAAAAAATAACTATAGATAGTATGGAAATAAATTTAAAACAGACTTTAAGAGAATCTAATTTAATAACTATGACAATAGGGTTAAATGATTTAATATACCATATCGCAATTACACCAGAAATGTCAGAATATCACTTAAATAAAATAATTGAAGAAATAAATAATAATCTAAATAAATTAATTAAAGAAATAAAAAAATATTATCCAAAAACAATATATATCATAGGGTATCCTGATATTCCAATAGAAAATATATATATAAAAGAAGGAATCAATAAACTAAATGAACTTTATCAAAATAGGAAGGGAATTGTTTATATTTCAACAACAGATATCATTTCAGATAGTGATTTTTTAAATCCTAATAATATTTACCCTAGTAAAGAAGGGTATAAAAAAATTGCAGATAAAGTACTGCAAAAATTAGATAAAAATTAAAAAATATTATTATTTTGTATTTTTTTCCTGGATTTGACTACTATTAGAACTAGTAAGAAAGTTATCAATAGGTCTAATTCCACTTTCATCAAAAGAGAATGCTTCACCACAAAACTGTATAGTATGATTTGTATAGAATAAAATATTTAATTCCATATGTGGTAATAAAATCGCTGTACCAATAAGAATATCCCCCTTTCCATTTACCTCATTAGAAAAATGAATTAAATGAGAAACATCCGGAACAGAGATGTTTAATCCAGCTTTTCGTAGCAAGAAAGAAGAATCATTTTTATCTTTAGCAAAGATTGCTTTCTGAACTTCATTTTCTTGATAATCATCTTCACCATACTTAAGTACTTCATCTATATCAGGATGAGTATGTCCCATGAATACAAGGCGATTATGAACTTGCTCAGAATTTATATAATTATTTACTTGATTTGCAAATTCTTCCGTAAAAGAAGAAGAACGGACGGTACTATTAGGGTCATCTCCCTTAAGGTAATGGTTAATATAAAAGATAGTCTCTCCATCAAGAACAGTTATTAAGCCAAGTAATGCAAATGTTTGCTCTTTTCTAGTTTTACTTTGCAAATGATTTAACTCTTTTAAATCATTCATTACTTCTTCTTCCATTATCACTTTTATTCCAAAATCTTCAGTAATCTTATGAAAACCAAAACCGGCTTTATA
>CALVKW010000185.1 GCA_944333345.1 uncultured Bacilli bacterium
CAAATAAAAAAAGCTATTGATACTTATAAAGAATAAATTTACTTATAGTTGTTCTGCGAGCTCTTGTATAACTTCATTTATTAAGTCTGTACTGTCAACTTCATCCGCAATAGATACAAATGAGTTAATCAATTCATTATAAAAATTTTCGTCACCGGTTAATCTGTGCCAAAATTCTTGACCAATTATAACTGGATATTCTTCATTAATTGTTTTATAAAATTGTGATAAATTATCGGGTTCACCATATAAAATTCCGACAATACAATCAATATTAGGATTAAAGTTTGGTAAATGATTTACTCTTGCGAGATTTTTTATTGCCTTAAAATCATCTTTTATTGAAGTGATATCAGCGTAATTTATTGTATTTGGTCCAGATTTAATTTGGCAATATTTTTTTCTACCATCAAGAGCATCTACAAATTCAATATCAATTCCTGATGTAGTTGAAGCTAATCCTGATAAGACTTCACAGCAAAACGTTTGAATTTGAGTTCCAAAAGATGTATTGATTGAAGTTCCCAAAATACGTGGATAAACAAGAGCTTTAGCGATATTTTCTTTTGAGGTATTACCGAATGCAAAATTAGCAAGATAATTTACCAAAAAAGGATTAATTATAAATTCTTTAACATTTTTAAGCTTTTTAGTATTTTTTATATGATTTTCTACTATTTTATCTTTGAAAAAATCTTTAGCTTTTGCTAAGATTTTTAATCTTTCTTTTTTTTCCATGACGGTTCACCTCTTTATTTGTTTGATAGATTTATATCTTATTGTATAGTCCAATATTTACTCTTATGGAAGATCTGATAGTTACAATAGTATATCAAATAATTAATTAAATATTAATTATTTTTAGAAACAATTAATATTATGATAATCTAATTATGGATGTCGTCTATTTTAACAACTAGGAACTATCAAATGCAGGAATTAGAATATTTAGAAGAGGAAAGAAAAAAGCTTTGGGCAGATGTTGAAGAAATTAAAGCCCAAATTCGTGAAATTAAGAACACAACCCCTGAAGACCTTGCTATAGCAAAACAAAATTCTAAAGATACAAGTATGTACAAAAATAGAGCATGTAAGTCTGCTGAAGAAGCCGAAGCTTATAAGAATACAATTGTTTCTTATTTAGAAAATTTTGAATCAAAAAATACACAGCTTACAAATTTAATAAATAAAATCAACAATGATTATTCGAATGTAGAAGAAAAAATTTCAACAATAGAAGAGAAATACTGTAATATAGAAAACACTGATGAAGAGTTTTCTCAAAAAATTTTAAATATTAAAAAGAGTTTTGAAAATTGTGAAAATTTTCTTGAAAGGACTGTAGAAATAAAATCTGAACTCGAAGAAATGCAACAACGTCTTGCCGGTTATGAAACAAAAGTTCAGACACTTCATAAGAGAACAATTGAAAAATATGGAGAAATGAAGGATTTATATGACGAAATTTTTGGCTATGAAACAGAAGACAAAGAAACAGGTACTATTCAGCATATAAATGGTTTAAAAACAGAATTAGATGGTGTCTATAGTGAGTTAAAAGTTAATTTCAGCAACTTGAATGATGAATTTGAATCATTAAAAAAAGAAAAATTTGACGAAATAGACGAATATATATCTAAGGAAGACAAGATTTTTTCTAACTTACAGAATAGAATTGAGTCTTTATTGCCTGGAGCGATGTCTGCAGGGTTAAGTTCTGCCTTTAATGCAAAACGACGTTTAGAAATCAAAGAAAGAAAAAATTCTGATATTGTATTCTATATATCAATTGTAATTTTACTGTTAATTTCCTTAATTCCATTTGGCATAAGCGTATACCTGTTTTGGTTTAAAGGAATGAAGATAGAGGACGTAATTATGGATATGCCAAGAATTGTCTTGGCAACTTTGCCACTATATGCACCTGCTTTATGGGTTGCTTATTCATCTAATAGAAAATCTAACCTTTCTAAGCGTCTGATTGAAGAATACACACATAAAGAAGCATTGAGTAAAACATTTGAAGGTTTATCAAAAAGAATTGAAAATCTAGATGATGATGAAACATCAAAGGAACTCAAAGTGAAACTGCTTTATAATATTGTCAGTATGTGTTCAGAGAATCCTGGTACCCTTATTAAGGGTTATAACAAATCGGATCATCCTTTTATGGATATTATTGATAAAAGTGTTAATCTAACAAATGCAATTGAAAAATGCTCAAATATACCTGGAATGAGAGGTATTGCTTCTGCTTTATTAAATTCTATTGAACCAAATCAGGAAAGGAAAATTGAACAAGGTTTAAAAAACCAAAAGATTCTTGAAGAGGATAATAATGATGAATAATTCTACAAATCCAGACTCAAATACACGTCATCCATTTCATCTTGAGTAATTCCTATGTAGCGAAGAGTAACAGCGGGTGATGAGTGATTGAAAAGCTTTTGAATAAGTGTTATGTCGTAGCCGTTGTTGTAGGCATGGTAGCCAAAAGTCTTTCTTAGTGTATGAGTGCCGATTTTTTCTTTTATTCCGACAGATTTTGCAACATCATTGATAATTTTGTATGCCTGTTGTCGCAGTAAAAAGCCTTT
>CALVKW010000186.1 GCA_944333345.1 uncultured Bacilli bacterium
GATTTTGTTTATCATAAAGGTAAAAAAGATGAACATATTTATGAAAATGTCGTAGAAGGAATTATTAGTAGAGAAATGTGGTTTGATTGTCAAAATCAAAAGGGAAAGAATTCTAGAAATTATACAAGAACAATCTACTACTTATTCTTACAAAAACTATATTGTCCTAAATGCCATACTCTAATGGCAGGAAGAAGCCCAGGTGGCAATAAGAAATATGATTATGTTTATTACAGGTGTCATAAGTGCCATACTTATGTAAATGAGAAAGATATTATCAAACAGCTAAAAGAAATCATCTATGAATTAGTAGAGTATGATTTTCTAGTTCATGGAATCTATGCACCAGTTATCTTTGGAGCAAATCATAAAGAGCAAACAATAACAGAAATAGAATCTTTAAAAAGACAAAGAAATAGATTAAAAGATGCTTATAAAACAAGCATAATTACTCTAGAAGAATTTACAGAAGAAATAAAAAGTATTGATGATAGACTACAAGAGTTAGAAAATAATTTAAAAAATAACGTTCTAACAATAGATGATATTAATCTAGATAGTCCATCTATTTATAAAGATATTGATAAAATAAAACAAATAAAACTAAATGATAAATTATTAGATAAATCATCTATATGGAATAACTTATCTAAACAAAAACAGCAAGAACTATGTATGAAATACATTGAAACCATAGACTTAGGTTATGATGAAAATAGAAAAGTAGTAATTGAAAAAGTAAATTTTAGAAAGTCATTTCTAGAAGAATACAGTACCTTATTTACAGAAGGTATCATTGATAAAGAAGTAGTAGTATCTTATGAAGATACTACTAAAATAATTAGTTTATCTTCTCCAAAAAACGAAAAAGAAATTCAAGACTACATTCGAAAACTACAAAATTATTATCAAGTAGAGTACTTTAAAATAGATGTAATAAGAGAAGAAGATGGAACATTCTATTTAGAATATAGTCCAAATAAAAAACAAGAAATTATAAAATTAATTCCAATCAAAGATGAAAAAGGTTTTAAATCTAATCTAGGTTATGGAGTAATAGCAGTATTATAAATAAAAAATACGTGTACATGAATTTCAAAATAACAATGAAATAAATGTACACTTTTTCTTTAAAAATATTTTTAAAATTCCTAAAAAAATGTACAAATCGCCTTGAAAATCTTAAAAAAATAGCCAATTTTGTCAGACTTCTGACTGACAAATAAGCAATTTTAGGCATTTTTGATAGAAATTCTGTTAGACAAAAGTCAGACAATTTAGATATTGTCGGACAATTACAATCTTCTAAAACCTTTATAATACGGTCAAACTCGCCACTGGCGATGTTGTTTGTCAGACACAGTTATCCTGTTTAAAAAGCCATCTCGAAAATGTACATAAAATTCTTAAAAATTCAAAAAAATAAGGATATGAGAATGTACGAATCATATTAATAAGAAATATAAGAATTATTGTAAACAACATATTCTTTGGAATTTTTAATTATTAAATTATTAATAATTTGAATTTCAGATTGAGTTAATTCTTTCACTTTAGCATTATCTTTTTTAGAGTTAGTTAATGCTAAACAAATGGAAGGTGTTAGAGGAAAAATAATTGATTCTTGTCCATTGTAATAATCAACAAATACAGGAGTATCTGATGTCAAAAATGTTCCTTGACGATTGATATTAAAGTTAAAGCACCAATTAGATGATATTAGATTTAAAAAAGTGTTATAAATTATATTGGAACTAGTGGCATTGTGTTCATTAAAGTCCAGAATAAATTCATATAGTATATCAATAAGAATGTTATTTTGAATATTATTTTTTTGATAATCAATAGGTTTAAAAGAAGAAATTATTGAGGATAAATACTCGTCAATTTGTAATCCGTCTCTAAAAAATTGTAGTGTAATAAATAGAATGATATATCTTTTTAAATCTTCATCTATCACAAAATCTGTATGAATATTTTGTGTTTTTTCTAAAAAACAATTCCAATTATTTTCTAAAACATTACTAAAAAAATTTTCAATAAACCTTTTTTGAGTATCATTCCATAATGAGTTTATAGTAGAATTAATAGACTCAATATTTATTTCAATTCCATCTTTTTTTCTTATAAGCTGCAAGTCACTTTTTTTATTTAGATAAACAATTCTAAAAAGACCAGGATTATTTTTTGTTATGGACTTATCTTTGTATCTAACAATATAATCATTTTCTAAATATGATATGATAGGTAAAAACAAAGGGTCATATATTTTTGAATCACAAGTTTCGATTTTTAAATAGTAAAAATTCTTTTTACCAAAACTTGTTCCAGATAAATTTAAAAGATTTCTTTTTTTTCCTTTATCTGCGATCTCATTTTTTTTAAATAGATAAATACTATTACTAGAATTTGGAATTTTCCAAGATTTAAGATAGGTTGTCGGTACAATATGACTAAACATAATACATCACCCATTTAAGTATACCATATATTTTTTTTCTTTTTTATGGTATTATAACTTGATATATAAGGGAGATGATGTAATGGGAACATCTACTAGAAAAAAGA
>CALVKW010000187.1 GCA_944333345.1 uncultured Bacilli bacterium
ATTATTCAAATATGAAATACTGGCACCTTTTTTAAATTCTTTTACAATTTTAGTTTTCTGTTCTAAAGTCCATTTTTTATGTTTTCCCATGAAAAAAAACACCTCCAAAGTTTTTTCTAAATAAATTTTACCATATTTTGGTTCTTTTTATTTAGTGTGAACTTTAAAGGTATTATAATCTTTTTATGCTCTTTTCTTTAATTCTCATTTGATATTCTTTTTTACTGAATTTCTTCTTCTTTATATTTAGAAGTATATAGATCTTTTTCTTCTTTTATTTCTTCTTCACTTGCTTCGATACATTTTTCCATATCTGGTAATTCTTCAATATTACTTAGTCCGAAATAATCTAGAAAATCATTTGTAGTTTCATAAAGGATTGGTCTTCCTGGTAAATCACTTCTACCTGATTCTTTAATTAGTCCTTTGGCAGCTAATTTTCTAATCATTTGACTGCTACTTACCCCTCTAATTTTATCTACTTGCATTCTAGTAACTGGTTCATTATAAGCAATAATTGCGAGAGTTTCTAGGGCTGCTTGACTTAAAATATTGGTTTCTGGATTTTCTAGTAGTTTTTGATAATACTCTCTATGCTCAAACTTTGTTGTTAGTTTTAATCTGTTTCCTAAAAAATCAATTCTTAATCCTCTATCTTCTTCTTCATAACTATGTTTTAAATCATTTACTAATTCTTTTACTTCTTCTTCTTTTAATTCTAATACCTCTTCAATTTGATCTAGAGTTAACCCGTCTTCTCCTACTACAAATAATAATCCTTCTAATACTGCTTTATTTTTCATTTCGCACCTCACATATTATATCGTCAAAATTTTTATCCTGTGTAATTCTTAATTCTTTGTTTTTGGCCATTTCTAAAATTGCTAAGAATGTCGCAACAATATATTCTTTATTTAATACTGAGAATAGTTCAAAGAAAGATACTTTCGGTTTCTTTTTTAAGATACTTTTTATTTCTAATCTTCTTGATGAAACACTAATTTCATTTGTTGTTACTTTTGTTTTTAATGGTTTAGATTCTTTTTTTCTCTCTAGATATTTTTTAAACGCTTCTACTAAGTCATCTAACGTAATATCTGATGGTAATTTAGCATTTTCATCTACATAATTTTTTATATTCTCTGGGGATTTTGTATATATTTCTTTTCGTAATTCTTCTTTTTCTTTTAATACCTTAGTAATTTCTTTATATGCTTGATATTCTAATAAGCGATTTACTAAATCTTCTCTTGGATCTACTTCTTCTTCCTCTTCTGATTCTACTTTTGGATTTGGAAGTAACATTTTAGATTTTAATTCAATTAATTCTGAAGCCATTACTAAATATTCACTAGCAATTTCTAAATTCATTTTTTCTTGTTCATTTAAATATTGAATATATTGTTCTGTAATACATTCTATTTCTATATTCATAATATCCATTTTATTTTCTTTTATTAAATGAAGTAATAAATCTAGTGGGCCTTCAAACTCATTTATTTTAAACTTTATATTCACGATATCACTTCCATCTTTATTTCCTTTTAATTATACCATAAAACTTTTGTTATATGCTATAATAACTTATAAGTAAAAAAAGGGGTTGACTCTCCCCTTATGGGGAGTGATATGTTGTCATTAAGAAAGGAGATTTTGTATGTATCAAATTGGAGAGTTTTCATATTTGTGTGAGACTACAATTAAAACTTTAAGGTATTACGATAAAATTAATTTGTTAAAACCAGTGAAAATTAATACTTTAACTGGTTATAGATACTATAGTGAAAAACAAATTGGTACTTTAAAGAAAATAAAAGAATTGCAAGTTTCTGGATTTTCTTTAGATGAGATTAAAGATTTATTACAAAATGAAAATAAAGAAAAATTAAATAAACAAATAAAGAAAATTGAGGATGAAAGCTCAAAAAAAATAATGATACTACAAAAAATGAAAAATAATATGACAAAGCAAAAAGTTGAATTTATTGCTAACCCTAATTTTACAATTGTTGGTGTTTCTACTACTATTAAATCTAGAGATAGTATTGAGTGTGTTCTTAAAACTATTGATAAGAAAATTAAGCAAGAACAGTTTAGTAAATACCCTTTTATTGTAGAAAATTATGAGAAAGGATTTTCACAAGAAAACACTAGATGTTTTATTGGAAGGATATTGCCTGATTATATTTTATCTAATCCAAGTTCTTTACATAATTATAATAAAAAAGGGATTAGGATTATTAATAGTCAGAAGATTAAAAATGTTTTACATACTACTGTTGAGACTACAGTTTTAGATTCATATAAAAAAATAATTGAATATGCTAAGGCAAATAAGATTCAAATCAGAGGATCTTTTCAAGAAGTTTATAATAATGATAAAATAGATGTATATATTGAGGCATACGATTTGAATCAAGAAAATGAAGAGGAATTAGTTCATCGTAAGCAATTAGAAAAGATTATTACTGATACACATGCAAAAGAGTTTATAGGTAAATGGCAATTGATGGGAGAAATTATAGAACCACCCTATTT
>CALVKW010000188.1 GCA_944333345.1 uncultured Bacilli bacterium
AACAAGTGTATTTGCATCAAATTCCACATCAGAAGAAAAATATTGTTTTAATTTATCAATTAATGTTTGATAAGATAATTGATAAACTTTACGATTCCAACCAGATATGACTTGTTCTCCAAGATAAGTAAAATCAGTATCAGTTAAATCCTTCGCTACAATTTGAAGAAGCTCGAAAGAACTAAAACTAGAATAACCATTCTCCCTACTTTGTTCATACGTAAATTGAGACAACGCATCTAACGTATTAGAAAAGGCAGAATCCGTAAGAGATAGCTCCGCTCTTTCTTCTTCTACTTTCTCTGAAGAATCATTCGAATTACTAGATTTACTAGAATTATTATCCATTACTACAAAATAATAATAACTACCACCGACACCAGCCAAAACACCTAGCACAATCAAAACAATTGCAATAACAACTTTTTTCCTCATAATACTCTCTCCTTATTCTAAGGGTAGCATAATGCCAAAAAAAATAAAAGTATCTCTACTCTTATTTTAATCCCTTTACAAATACTTGACCTTCTCCAAGAAAAGAAGATGTCATTTGTAAATCAGCTAAGGAAATCATCATCATATCTCTAGCAACATCTTCTGCATATCCTACTACTTGTTCATCTCTAGAAGTAATTCCTTGCTGAAGCGAATAAAAATCATCTAAATATTCTCCAACAGTATCATCTGGTAAATAAACTTCATTATCTACAGATATCACTGGATTATCTTCATAGGAAACAGCGATATTAGCATTTTCATACTCTGGATTATCTTCTTTTAAACGTTGCGCAAAATACTGATAAGAAACATTAGCAAATTGTTGATAATCAGCATCATTCATACTATTTTTAAGTGCCGCCTGCACATAAGAACTATCCAAATATTCACTAGCTTCATCACTAATAGAAACACCAAATTCACTTTCTAAAACAGAACTAACAGCTTCCCCATTTTCAACATTTACATCTAAAACTCTAGAAAGTTCCTGACGAATCTCTCCATTGTCATTATTTCTTGCACAAGCAAACGAAGAAATAGATAAAACTCCAACGGTCGAAAAAACAGCAACTTTTTTAATAATTTTCATACCATACCTCCCTAATAATAAAAAGAATGCTTAGTAAAAACACTAATACATTCTTACAAATATAATGAAATAAGATCTAAATATTTATCTTCTAATTGATTAATACTACGATCATCCATAGAAGTATCATCATGAATTGGATAATCTACATGATCTACTACTTTCCCATCGATAATAACATAAACAATTGGTAAAGAGCTTTCTTCATCTAATTGTAATAACTCTGCTAAATTTTTATATTGTTTACTATCTTTATTTCTAACAGTCTCTGGATTAAAATAATAAACCTCATCAATCTTTGCATCAGTTACCACTTTATTTAAGGTCTGAACTCCAAAAGTAGACCATTCTGAATCAGAATCACCCAAGAATAATATTCCAGAATCATTTTGAACTAAATTCAAAACCTCATTAAGTGTAGCATATTTAAATGGATTTTCTACACTAATTGAATATTCATTCGCAAATTTCTCTGCATCAGTTAATTCAGCTGTCTTTTTCACAGAACAACCATTAACTGAAAATATTAAAATCATAGAAACAAACAAAACTACTACCTTTTTCATGAATACCTCTAAATATTATGAATTTTGAATTTGACTCATAACTTCATCAGCAAAATTTTCTTCTTTTTTCTCAATTCCTTCTCCAACAGCAAAACGAATCATACCATCAATTGTTCCACCATTAGATTTAACATAATCTAAAACAGACATATTAGAATCTTTAATAAATGCTTGTTCTTCTAAACAAATTTCTTTATAAAACTTATTAAGTCTACCAGTAACCATTTTTTCAGCAATATCAGCTGGCTTACCTTCACCCATAACTTGTTCTTTAATAACATGAGATTCTCTTTCAACCATATCAGCTGGTACATCACTACGTTTAATTGCTACTGGATTCATAGCAGCAACATGCATAGCAACATCACGAGCAACGTCTCTATCAGCACCACCAAGTACTACTAAAGCTGTAATTCTACCACCCATATGAGAATAAATCCCAAATACTTGATCATCACTTTTTACTACTCTTTCAAATCTTCTAAAACTAATTTTTTCACCGATTTTAGCAGTAAAATTAATAACAGCTTCTTCTATAGTTTCACTACCACCTTCAATAGTTAACTTATTAGCTTCTTCCATAGTACTTACATCATTGTGTAATAAAGTCAAACGAATATTTTCAACTAACTTTTTAAAATCTTCATTCTGAGCAACGAAATCTGTCTCACAATTAATTTCTGTAATAACAGCAACATTCTCATCACTTGCTCCATCAGTTAATCCTTCAGCAGCAATTCTACTTTCTTTTTTAGCAGCTTTACTAATTCCTTTTTCTCTTAACCAATCAATAGCATTTTCCATATTGCCATCTGTAGCTTCTAATGCTTTTTTACAATCAAGCATACCAGCTCCAGTTCTTTCTCTTAATTCCTTAACATCACT
>CALVKW010000189.1 GCA_944333345.1 uncultured Bacilli bacterium
TCAAACAACTTACAATGGCCACTGCAGACGGCACACAAAGTGCTATTGAAGCCATTGATTATTTGTCCAAAGAAGCATAAAAGTGCTTCTTTTTAATATTTTTTAGAACGAAAATGAATATGATTTAAAATAAAATTTGTAGAATTATTGTAAAACTTGCGAAACGAAATCGTTTTCTGGTAGAATAAATAAAAAAGATTTTGGAGGTACAGTAATCATGAAAGTGAAATTAAGTAAAGTTGTGGATGCTATGAATAGCGTAAATGATGAAACAGAATACTATTATAATCCAGATAAGGAAGAAATATTTATGTCAAATATTGGAGATTTTATAGACTTAGATGAAGATGAGTTAGATGAATTATTTGAAAAATCAATTATGTTACCTACGAGATACGATATACATGAATATGATATTATGGTTCGTTTTGTAGAAACCATAACAGATACAAGATTACAAAACCAATTGTATATTTCTTTAAATGGGAAAGGTGCGTTTAGAAGATTTAAAGATACATGCATTAATTTTAATATAATTGATGATTGGTACAAGTTTAGAGATGAAAAGTACCAAGAAATCGCGATTTCTTGGTGCCGAAAAAATAACATTGAATTTGAATAGTGGGTAACATATGAAAAAGTTTTTAGTGAATTTTGAAGATGAATTTGAACCTCATATCTTAGCTCGCGGAAAAAAATACTACAAAGAAAATAGAATCATAGATATTTGGTGTCAAGATAATTCAATAACTGCCTATGTGGATGGAACTGAAATTTATAAAATTGAATTAGAAATTAGTAATAAGGAAGTTTTAAACCATTATTGTACTTGCCCATACTGTGAAGATGGAGAATTTTTGTGCAAACATATTGCAGCTGTATTATATTATTTAAGAGAAAACGATGTTCCAGAGTTAGAAATTTTAAATAATAGAAACCAACAGCAAGCTCAGAATCAATCGAATCTATCAAGTATTTATTCGAAAATAAATAATAAATTAAGAAAAATAAGCGATAGGGACGGATATATTGATTATTACAACGGCAGATATTTTGTGAATTTGATTTCAGACATCACCGACAATATAGTCGAATTCATTCATGCGGAAAACTATAATGACGCATTTGAATTAATAAAATATGCATATCAACTAATTAAAAATGCTAATATGGATGGATCGAATGGAGAATATCAAGAATCATTCTACTTAGTTAGTAAAGGTGCCAGTAAACTCTTATATGATAAAGAGTATTATGATATTTTTGAAAAATACACTCGTGAAGTAATTTTAAACAATACGTTAGATGAATTTTTGGATTCACCACTATATGCATTTTTGCTTTATGTACATGACAAAGAGTCAGCTAAAAGAGTAATTAAAATATTAGATAACATAGAATTGGATTATAGTTTTTTTGTAGATCCGATAGTTGATAAAATATCACTAACTTATCATTATATCAATGCAGATGACGCTATCCAATTATGTTACGAAAATATAGAACATTATGGAGTAAAAGAATTATTAATTGAGTATTTAAAAAATAATCATAGAATAGATGAAGTTGTAAGAATATTAAAAGATGATATTAAAAATCATGTAAGAAAAGATATGGCATATGAGAGATTACTAAATATTTACGACGAAAACCACATGTACCAAGAAAAGAAAAAGCTATTACCTAAAGTAATTATAGAGACGTCTAATTTTAGAAGATATAAAGAATTAAAAAACATGTGTGATGAACTAGAATGGCAGACATTAAAAGAAAAGATTATTGCAAGCGCAAATCCAAGCACTGATTGCTTTTTAGAAGATGTTTACATGGAAGAAAATGAAATATCTAAACTTTTTGATTTACTGAAACAGAATCCTAGTATGTATAAAATCGCAAGATATCAAAAATGTTTAAAAGATAAATATAGTAAAGAATTATTATGTTTTTATAAATCGCAAATACTAGAGCAAGCGAAAATAGTGTCAGAAAGAACGCGTTATCAAGAATTATGTGTTTATATTAAAAAGATGGGAGAGTTGAACAATTCTGAAGATTTCATCTTTGAAATGTTAAAGGAAATGTATCCAAGTTACAAGAGTAAACGTGCATTTAAAGAAGAGATATTGAATGTTTTAAGTGATAAAAATAAAGCTAGATTTTATGAATTCATACAAAAATAGTAACATGATTAATCAAAAAAATATTTATAATTTAATATAATAAATTTGAGTTATATTTTTCTGAAAGTTTTAGAACCAAAGACAATAGTATTAAAAGGGAAAATATATTATAAAAAATTAGTTTTGTTCAGATGCATTTGATTAAAAAAGTTATATTGATTTGAAGTGATATAACAATCTTTCTTATCAAAAGTGTCAAGAAAAATGTCAAATCAAAAAAACTGACAAACATAGAAAAAAAGTGTGATACACTTAAGTCATAATAGAGAGGTAGTTATGAGAAAAGAAAAAGTAAAAGAAACAAAAGCAAAAAAACAAAAGGGAATT